>NZ_JBLYED010000010.1:0-243368 GCF_048515765.1 Pseudomonas sp. H11T01
ACTCAGCAGTGAAACGATGCATCGCCGATGGTAGTGTGGGGTTTCCCCATGTGAGAGTAGGTCATCGTCAAGATTAACTTCCGAAACCCCTATCTGCTTCTGCAGGTAGGGGTTTTGTTTTGCGCGCAAGAAACTCAGTCTTTTACGCTTTCTATGCAACGACTCTAGGCATGGCTATCATGCGTGCCTCATTGTGAGGCGGGATGTGCATGCTGACATTGTTAAAGCTTCTGAAGGATGGTCGATTTCACTCGGGACAGGCGCTTGGTGCTGCTTTAGGCATCAGTCGTAGTGCTGTGTGGAAACAGCTTCAGCATTTGGAGGCGGACCTGGATCTGTCCATTCACAAGGTGCGTGGTCGTGGCTATCAATTGGCTACACCGCTGACGCTTCTAGATCCTGCCGAGATCGCCAGCCAGGCCCGCGCATGCATATGGCCGGTGATGGTTTTCGACTCTATCGATTCCACTAACGCACAAGCCCTACGTTCCATCGATAAGGGGGTGGTCGCGCCATTTATTGTGCTTGCAGAGCGGCAAACTGCTGGGCGGGGTCGGCGGGGTCGAAAGTGGGCAAGCCCTTTCGCAGAAAACATCTACTACAGCCTGGTGCTGCGTATAGATGGAGGTATGCGACAGCTTGAAGGTCTCAGTCTCGTCGTCGGCTTGGCTGTAATGCAGACCCTGCGCGAGTCAGGGGTGCGGGGCGCGGGCCTGAAATGGCCGAATGATGTCCTGGTTGGTCAGAAAAAGATTGCCGGTATATTGCTGGAGTTGGTCGGAGATCCTGCTGATGTGTGTCACGTCGTCTTGGGTGTGGGCGTCAACGTGAATATGCAGGCGACCGAGGAGGTAGATCAGCAGTGGACCTCAATGCGACTCGAGTCGGGTAATACTTTCGATCGCAATCATCTAGTGGCTAGCCTGGGAATGATGCTTCAGAGGTATTTGAATCGTCATCAGGAGTCCGGCTTTGCGGCCATCCAGGCCGAATGGGAGCAGAATCACCTATGGCAAGGATGCGCGGTTTCGTTGATTGCTGGAGTTAACCAGATTGATGGCATTGTAATGGGCATTGATCGGCAGGGCGGGTTGCGTTTGAAGGTGGGTAATGTGGAGAAAGTCTTCAATGGCGGTGAGCTCAGCCTGAGGTTGCGCAATGATTCTTGAGCTCGACTGCGGTAACAGCTTCATTAAGTGGCGCGTGCTTTTTGCTGATGCAGTCGGTGTATTTGCCGAGGGTGTGGTCGATTCGGATCTCGCATTGCTCAATAGCTTGCGTGAGTGTAATGGGTTGGCTCTGAAGCACTGTCGGTTAGTAAGTGTTCGGACCAATGCAGAAACCGGTGCGCTTATTTCATCGCTGGGTGATGCGTTCGGCATATCTGTTGCCTGCGCGGTGCCGGCTCGTGAAATGTCTGGAGTTCGTAACGGTTATGAGGAATACGAACGGTTAGGTCTTGACCGCTGGCTTGCAATGCTCGGAGGGTTTCATCTGGCGTCCGGAGCTTGCGTGGTGCTCGATTTTGGTACTGCGGTGACGGCTGACTTCATTGCTGCGGATGGCGAGCACCTGGGAGGCTTTATCTGCCCGGGGATGCCGTTGATGCGTAACCAGTTACGGACCCATACACGGCGAATCCGCTATGACGATCTCGCGGCTGAGCGCGCACTGGAAAAGCTGGTGCCGGGCATCACAACGGTCGAGGCGGTCGAGCGTGGTTGCTCGCTGATGTTGAGGGGCTTCGTCCTGACCCAGCTGGAGCTGGCGCGTAGCTATTGGGGTAAGAATTTTGTTGTGTTTCTCACTGGTGGTGATGCTGGGCTGGTTTCAGGGGTTGTGCCTGAGGCTAGGGTTGTCCCGGATCTTGTCTTTGTAGGCTTGGCTATGGCGTGCCCCTTGTCCTGAGGTTTTTATGCGTTGGTTGTTTCTGCTGTTGCTGGTTCTTAATGGGTTCTATTACGTCTGGCATCAGCAAGAAGCACCTTTGCGGGCAAAAGAGGTGATGCCGCTTACCCTGTATCGTGGTTCGCAGCAGGACATCCGGCTGCTGAGTGAGTCGGCTGATAGCGTGGCGAAGGTCAAGCCAGCTGATGCGGATAGCAATTGCCTCTATGTGGGAGGCTTTGCTCGTCAGGAAGCTGCTCAGATGCTTGAGCGGCGGCTGGGAGGTCTGGATATCAAGGCCCGATTGCAGTCGGTTGGCCTCGTTGATTCTGCGGGTTACTGGCTGCGCGTGGCGCCGGAGAGTCGGCATCTCGCGGATGATTCGCTTCTGCAAAACCTTGCCAAAGAATTCAATGAGTTAAAATATAAAATAATGCCGTGCGAAGGCATTGCAACTGTCGAATAGTTTGCATAGAATGGCGCCCGCTTCGCAGTGATGATCTCTTGGGATCAAAGGTGTGAAGTGATAGTCAACGCAGCTAACCTCAGGTTTTTAATGAGAAAATGCTTGACAGAAGGGTGGCATGATATAGAATGCTGCCTCGCTTAGGAGGGGTTCCCGAGCGGCCAAAGGGATCAGACTGTAAATCTGACGTCTACGACTTCGAAGGTTCGAATCCTTCCCCCTCCACCATTTTTAGCGTGAGCTGCAAGCTTACGCGGGTATAGTTTAGTGGTAGAACCTCAGCCTTCCAAGCTGATGATGCGGGTTCGATTCCCGCTACCCGCTCCAAGTTTGCAGGTTGTGCAAAGTGTTTCGCTCTTGTAGCTCAGTTGGTAGAGCACACCCTTGGTAAGGGTGAGGTCAGCGGTTCGAATCCGCTCAAGAGCTCCATATAACAAGGCAGATATGAAAATATCTGCCTTTGTTTTAATGGATGGTTTGACTTGCTTAATTCTTCTCCTGGGGGTGATTTCGATGGCTAAGGAAAAGTTCGAACGTAATAAGCCGCACGTCAATGTTGGTACCATTGGTCACGTTGACCACGGTAAAACCACCTTGACGGCTGCCCTGACTCGCGTTTGCTCCGAAGTTTTCGGTAGCGCGAAGGTCGACTTCGACAAGATCGATAGTGCCCCGGAAGAAAAAGCTCGTGGTATCACCATTAATACCGCTCACGTTGAGTACGATTCGGCTGTGCGTCACTACGCACACGTTGACTGTCCTGGTCACGCCGACTACGTAAAAAACATGATTACCGGTGCTGCTCAGATGGATGGCGCAATCCTGGTTTGCTCGGCCGCTGATGGTCCGATGCCGCAAACCCGTGAGCACATCCTGTTGTCTCGTCAGGTTGGCGTTCCGTACATCGTTGTCTTCCTGAACAAGGCTGATATGGTTGACGACGCTGAGCTGCTGGAGCTGGTTGAGATGGAAGTGCGCGATCTGCTGAGCACTTACGATTTCCCGGGTGACGACACTCCGATCATCATCGGTTCCGCTCTGATGGCTCTGAACGGCCAAGACGACAACGAAATGGGCACTACTGCCGTTCGTAAGTTGGTTGAGACTCTGGATAGCTACATTCCAGAGCCGGTTCGTGCAATCGACAAACCGTTCCTGATGCCAATCGAAGACGTATTTTCGATCTCCGGTCGTGGCACTGTGGTAACTGGTCGTATCGAGCGCGGAATCGTCAAGATTCAGGAAGAAATCGAAATTGTTGGTTTGCGTGACACCATCAAGACTACCTGTACGGGTGTCGAGATGTTCCGCAAGCTGCTCGACGAAGGTCGTGCTGGCGAAAACTGCGGTGTGCTGCTGCGCGGCACCAAGCGTGACGATGTTGAGCGTGGCCAGGTGTTGGTCAAGCCGGGCAGCGTCAAGCCGCACACCAAGTTCGTTGCTGAAGTTTACGTTCTGAGCAAGGAAGAGGGCGGTCGTCATACTCCGTTCTTCAAAGGCTACCGTCCACAGTTCTACTTCCGTACGACTGATGTGACTGGTAACTGTGAGTTGCCAGAAGGCGTTGAAATGGTAATGCCAGGTGATAACGTTCAGATGACCGTTACCCTGATCAAGACCATTGCGATGGAGGATGGCCTGCGTTTCGCCATTCGTGAAGGCGGTCGTACCGTCGGCGCTGGTGTCGTGGCAAAAGTCATCGAGTAAGTTGTTGAAGTATCTTTGTCGGGCCGACATAATGGTCGGCCTGATTTTGTTTTTAGGTCAGTAGCTCAATTGGCAGAGCGACGGTCTCCAAAACCGTAGGTTGGGGGTTCGATTCCCTCCTGACCTGCCAGATTCACTCGGTGTGTCTGGCTTTCTTTTCACAGGATTTTCTTAGATGACTCCCAAGGCTGAAGCTCTAGGTTCTCGCTTCGATCTGCTTAAGTGGCTTGTAGTAGTCGCTTTGGTGGTTGTTGGTGTTGTGGGTAATCATCATTACTCCGGTTCGCCAATCCTGTACCGCGTACTCGCTCTGCTCGTCATTGCTGCTGTAGCTGCTTTTGTAGGCCTACAGACTGTCAAGGGCAAGTCTTTCTTTGTACTGGTTAAGGAAGCTCGCACCGAAATCCGTAAAGTCGTGTGGCCAACTCGCCAAGAAACCACGCAGACCACATTGATTGTTGTGGCTGTTGTTCTGGTTATGGCGTTGCTGCTGTGGGGGCTTGATTCCCTGCTCGGCTGGCTTGTTTCCTTGATTGTTGGCTAAGGATGTCCCGTGGCTAAGCGTTGGTACGTTGTGCATGCTTACTCGGGTTACGAGAAGCATGTTATGCGCTCGTTGGTCGAGCGTGTAAAGCTGGCTGGCATGGAAGAAGGCTTTGGCGAAATTCTGGTTCCCACTGAAGAAGTGGTTGAAATGCGTAATGGCCAGAAACGCAAAAGCGAACGTAAATTCTTCCCGGGTTATGTGCTGGTCCAGATGGACATGAATGAGGGTACTTGGCACTTGGTCAAGGATACTCCTCGCGTGATGGGTTTCATCGGCGGAACTGCCGACAAGCCTGCGCCAATCACTGACAAGGAAGCGGAAGCAATTCTGCGCCGTGTTGCTGATGGTAGCGACAAGCCGAAGCCGAAGACTTTGTTCGAGCCAGGTGAAGTTGTACGCGTGACTGATGGTCCGTTTGCGGATTTCAACGGTACTGTCGAAGAAGTTAACTACGAAAAGAGCCGGATCCAAGTGGCAGTGCTCATTTTCGGTCGCTCTACTCCGGTAGAGCTAGAGTTCAGTCAGGTCGAAAAGGCATAACTGAACAAGCATCCCATACCCCGCAGCCCTAGGCTGTGGGGTTTTGTCGTCACTGGGATAAACGCGCAAGTAACCGGGGAGCCTTTCGAGGCGTTCGAACCCGTAATTGGAGTGCCTCATGGCCAAGAAGATTACCGCTTACATCAAGCTGCAAGTGAAGGCCGCTCAGGCCAACCCAAGCCCACCCGTCGGTCCAGCTCTGGGTCAGCACGGCGTGAACATCATGGAATTCTGCAAAGCCTTCAACGCCCGTACTCAGGGTCTTGAGCCAGGTCTGCCGACTCCAGTGATCATCACTGTATACAGCGACCGTAGCTTCACCTTCGAAACCAAGTCGACCCCGGCTTCGGTTCTGTTGAAGAAGGCTGCTGGTTTGACTAGCGGTTCCGCTCGTCCGAACACTGTTAAGGTTGGCACCGTTACCCGTGCTCAGCTGGAAGAAATCGCGAAAACCAAAAACGCGGATCTGACTGCAGCTGATATGGATGCAGCCGTGCGTACTATCGCCGGTTCTGCTCGTAGCATGGGCCTTAACGTGGAGGGTGTGTAATGGCTAAGCTGACCAAGCGCCAAAAGGCTATCGCCGGCAAAATCGAAGCAGGCAAGGCCTACAGCTTTGTAGACGCTGCTGCTCTGCTGACCGAGCTGTCGACTGTCAAGTTCAGCGAGTCGGTTGACGTCGCTGTAAATCTGGGTGTTGACCCGCGTAAATCCGACCAGGTTGTTCGTAGCGCTACTGTGCTGCCACACGGCACTGGCAAGACTGTTCGCGTTGCTGTCTTCACTCAGGGTCCAGCTGCTGAAGCTGCTCTGGCTGCGGGTGCTGATCGCGTAGGTATGGACGATCTGGCTGCCGAAATGAAAGGCGGCGACCTGAACTATGACGTCGTTATTGCTTCCCCGGATGCAATGCGTGTTGTCGGTCAGTTGGGTCAGATCCTCGGTCCACGTGGTCTGATGCCTAACCCGAAAGTCGGCACCGTTACCCCGGACGTCGCTACCGCGGTTAAAAATGCCAAGGCTGGTCAGGTTCGTTATCGCACCGACAAAAACGGCATCATTCACACTTCCGTTGGCAAGGTCGGTTTCGACGCCGTTAAGCTGAAGGAAAACGTTGAAGCCCTGATCGCTGATCTGAAGCGTATCAAACCAGCTTCCTCGAAAGGCATCTACGTCAAGCGCGTTACCCTGAGCACCACTATGGGCCCAGGTCTGGTCATCGACCAAGGCTCGCTGGACGTATAAGACATAGATTGGCGCAAGCGATTGAGCCACTCGAAAAATTGGGGTCCCTGCCTGGCGGGGGCTATCCAAGACCGTAGGCGACGCAAGTCTTAAACCTCAAGCCTACGCAGATGGTGCTCCCGGTTCCTTACCGAATCAGACACCAAAACGACATTCGGCCTCGGCTGGATGAAACGGTAACAAGCAGGAGTTAAACCCGTGGCAATTAAACTTGAAGACAAGAAGGCCATCGTCGCTGAAGTCAACAAGGCTGCCCAAGTTGCTCTGTCCGCTGTCGTGGCTGATGCCCGTGGCGTAACAGTAGGCGCTATGACCGGACTCCGTAAAGAGGCTCGTGAAGCTGGCGTTTACGTACGTGTTGTACGTAACACCCTGCTCAAGCGCGCCGTTGCTGGCACTCAATATGACGTGCTCAACGACGTGTTCACAGGCCCGACCCTGGTTGCGTTCTCCAACGAACATCCTGGCGCTGCTGCCCGTTTGTTCAAGGAATTCGCCAAAGGTCAGGATAAGTTCGAGATCAAGGCAGCTGCGTTCGAGGGCAAGTTCCTCGCAGCTAACCAGATCGACGTACTGGCAACTCTGCCGACCCGTGACGAAGCAATTTCTCAGCTGATGAGCGTGATCCAAGGCGCAACCAGCAAATTGGCTCGTACTCTGGCGGCTATTCGCGACCAAAAAGAAGCTGCAGCAGCCTAAGGCTCAGCACCTCCTTTCGCGTTTTTTGTTTATTTCGATGGTCGCGTAGGCCGTCCACCCAATACAGGAAATTAGAGTCATGTCTCTGACTAACGAGCAAATCCTTGACGCAATCGGCGCGAAATCCGTTATGGAAATCGTTGAACTGATCAAGGCAATGGAAGAGAAGTTCGGCGTTACCGCTGCTGCTGCTTCCGCTGGCCCAGCTGTAGCTGCCGCCGTTGTTGAAGAACAAACTGAATTCAACGTCATGCTGCTGGAAGCTGGCGAGAAGAAAGTTAACGTGATCAAGGCTGTACGTGAGCTGACCGGTCTGGGCTTGAAAGAAGCCAAGGCTGTAGTTGACGGCGCTCCAGGCATGGTTCTGGAAGCTGTAGCTAAAGACGCTGCTGACAAAGCCAAGGCTACCTTGGAAGAAGCAGGCGCTAAAGTCGAGCTGAAATAAGCATCGACCTTGCGTCTCCAGCCCAAGCGTTAAGCAGAAGGCTGATGGCTGGTGGCTCTTGCCACCGGCCTTTTTCCGTTATTGGCAATCGACTCGGTCGTCGCCACTAACGCGCTGTAACCACCCGATGCGGTGGCGCAAACCATGGGGTTTGCAAGATTTTCTGGCTGCTCCCGTCGGGAGGGGCCAAACAAGCAGGTGACCAAGCTGGGGAACGCTGATGGCTTACTCATATACTGAGAAAAAACGTATCCGCAAGGACTTTAGCAAGTTGCCGGACGTCATGGATGTGCCGTATCTCCTGGCAATCCAGCTGGATTCGTATCGTGAATTCTTGCAGGCGGGAGCGACTAAAGATCAGTTCCGCGACGTGGGCCTGCATGCGGCCTTCAAATCCGTTTTCCCGATCATCAGCTACTCCGGCAATGCTGCGCTGGAGTACGTCGGTTATCGCCTGGGCGAACCGGCATTTGATGTCAAAGAATGCGTGCTGCGCGGTGTCACGTACGCCGTACCTTTGCGGGTAAAAGTTCGTCTGATCATTTTCGACAAAGAATCGTCGAACAAAGCGATCAAGGACATCAAAGAGCAAGAAGTCTACATGGGTGAAATCCCCCTGATGACTGAGAACGGTACCTTCGTAATCAACGGTACCGAGCGCGTAATCGTTTCCCAGTTGCACCGTTCCCCGGGCGTGTTCTTCGACCACGACCGCGGCAAGACGCACAGCTCCGGTAAACTGCTGTACTCCGCGCGTATCATCCCTTACCGCGGTTCGTGGTTGGACTTTGAGTTCGATCCGAAAGACTGCGTGTTCGTGCGTATCGACCGTCGTCGCAAGCTGCCTGCATCGGTACTGCTGCGTGCGCTCGGCTACACCACTGAACAAGTGCTCGACGCGTTCTACACCACCAACGTATTCCATGTGCAGGGCGAAAGCATCAGCCTGGAGCTGGTGCCTCAGCGTCTGCGTGGTGAAATCGCTGTCATCGATATCCTGGATGACAAGGGCAAGGTTATTGTCGAGCAGGGTCGCCGTATCACCGCTCGCCACATTAACCAGCTGGAAAAAGCCGGGATCAAAGAGTTGGTTATGCCCTTGGACTACGTCCTTGGCCGCACTACCGCCAAGGTCATCGTGCATCCGGCAACCGGCGAAATCCTGGCTGAGTGCAATACCGAGCTGAACACCGAGATCCTCGCGAAGATCGCCAAGTCTCAGGTTGTTCGCATCGAAACTCTGTACACCAACGATATCGACTGCGGTCCGTTCGTCTCCGACACTCTGAAGATCGACTCCACCAGTAACCAATTGGAAGCGCTGGTAGAGATCTATCGCATGATGCGTCCTGGCGAGCCGCCAACCAAAGACGCTGCCGAGACCCTGTTCAACAACCTGTTCTTCAGCCCTGAGCGCTATGACCTGTCTGCGGTCGGCCGGATGAAGTTCAACCGTCGTATCGGTCGTACCGAGATCGAAGGTTCGGGCGTGTTGTGCAAAGAAGATATCGTTGCGGTCCTCAAGACTCTGGTTGATATCCGTAACGGCAAAGGCATTGTCGATGACATCGACCACCTGGGTAACCGCCGTGTTCGCTGCGTAGGCGAAATGGCTGAAAACCAGTTCCGCGTTGGCCTGGTACGTGTTGAGCGTGCGGTCAAAGAGCGTCTGTCGATGGCTGAAAGCGAAGGCCTGATGCCGCAAGACCTGATCAACGCCAAGCCAGTGGCTGCGGCAGTGAAAGAGTTCTTCGGTTCCAGCCAGCTGTCCCAGTTCATGGACCAGAACAACCCGCTGTCCGAGATTACCCACAAGCGTCGCGTCTCTGCACTCGGCCCTGGCGGTTTGACTCGTGAGCGTGCTGGCTTTGAAGTTCGTGACGTACACCCGACTCACTATGGTCGTGTGTGCCCGATTGAAACGCCGGAAGGTCCGAACATCGGTCTGATCAACTCCTTGGCGGCCTATGCGCGCACCAACCAGTACGGCTTCCTTGAGAGCCCGTACCGTGTGGTGAAAGACGCTCTGGTCACCGACGAGATCGTGTTCCTGTCCGCCATCGAAGAAGCTGATCACGTGATCGCTCAGGCTTCGGCCACGATGAACGACAAGAAAATGCTGATCGACGAGCTGGTAGCTGTTCGTCACTTGAACGAGTTCACCGTCAAGGCGCCGGAAGACGTCACCTTGATGGACGTTTCACCGAAGCAGGTAGTTTCGGTTGCTGCGTCGCTGATCCCGTTCCTCGAGCACGATGACGCCAACCGTGCGTTGATGGGTTCGAACATGCAGCGTCAGGCTGTACCGACCCTGCGTGCCGACAAGCCGCTGGTGGGTACCGGCATGGAACGTAACGTTGCCCGTGACTCCGGCGTTTGCGTCGTGGCTCGTCGTGGCGGTGTGATCGACTCCGTAGACGCTAGCCGTATCGTGGTTCGTGTTGCTGATGACGAAGTTGAAACCGGTGAAGCTGGTGTCGACATCTACAACCTGACCAAGTACACCCGCTCCAACCAGAACACCTGCATTAACCAGCGTCCGCTGGTTCGCAAGGGTGATCGGGTTCAGCGCAGCGACATCATGGCTGATGGTCCGTCCACCGATATGGGTGAGCTGGCTTTGGGTCAGAACATGCGCATCGCGTTCATGGCCTGGAACGGTTACAACTTCGAAGACTCCATCTGCCTGTCCGAACGCGTTGTTCAGGAAGATCGCTTCACCACGATCCACATCCAGGAACTGACCTGTGTGGCACGTGACACCAAGCTTGGGCCAGAGGAAATCACTGCAGACATCCCGAACGTGGGTGAAGCTGCACTGAACAAGCTGGACGAAGCCGGTATCGTTTATGTAGGTGCTGAAGTTGGCGCCGGCGACATTCTGGTCGGTAAGGTCACTCCGAAAGGCGAGACCCAGCTGACTCCAGAAGAAAAGCTGTTGCGTGCAATCTTCGGTGAAAAAGCCAGCGACGTTAAAGACACCTCCCTGCGTGTACCTACTGGCACCAAGGGTACCGTCATCGACGTACAGGTCTTCACTCGTGACGGCGTCGAGCGTGATGCTCGCGCTCTGTCCATCGAGAAGACTCAGCTCGACGAGATCCGCAAGGACCTGAACGAAGAGTTCCGTATCGTTGAAGGCGCGACTTTCGAACGTCTGCGTTCCGCTCTGGTCGGCCATAAAGCCGAAGGCGGCGCCGGTCTGAAGAAAGGTCAGGAAATCACCGACGAAATTCTCGACGGTCTTGAGCATGGTCAGTGGTTCAAACTGCGCATGGCTGAAGATGCTCTGAACGAGCAGCTCGAGAAGGCTCAGGCCTACATCGTTGATCGCCGCCGTCTGTTGGACGACAAGTTCGAAGACAAGAAGCGCAAACTGCAGCAGGGCGATGACCTGGCTCCAGGCGTGCTCAAAATCGTCAAGGTTTACCTGGCAATCCGTCGCCGCATCCAGCCGGGCGACAAGATGGCCGGTCGTCACGGTAACAAAGGTGTGGTCTCCGTGATCATGCCGGTTGAAGACATGCCGCACGATGCCAATGGCACCCCGGTCGACGTCGTCCTCAACCCGTTGGGCGTACCTTCGCGTATGAACGTTGGTCAGATCCTCGAAACCCACCTGGGCCTAGCGGCCAAAGGTCTGGGTGAGAAGATCAACCGTATGATCGAAGAACAGCGCAAGGTTGCTGACCTGCGCAAGTTCCTGCACGAGATCTACAACGAGATCGGCGGTCGTAACGAAGATCTGGACAGCTTCTCCGACCAGGAAATCCTGGATCTGGCGAAGAACCTGCGTGGCGGCGTTCCAATGGCCACTCCAGTGTTCGACGGTGCCAAGGAAAGCGAAATCAAGGCCATGCTGAAACTGGCGGACCTGCCAGAAAGCGGCCAGATGCAGCTGACTGACGGCCGTACCGGCAATAAGTTCGAGCGCCCGGTTACTGTTGGCTACATGTACATGCTGAAGCTGAACCACTTGGTAGACGACAAGATGCACGCTCGTTCTACCGGTTCGTACAGCCTGGTTACCCAGCAGCCGCTGGGTGGTAAGGCGCAGTTCGGTGGTCAGCGTTTCGGGGAGATGGAGGTCTGGGCACTGGAAGCATACGGTGCTGCATACACTCTGCAAGAAATGCTCACAGTGAAGTCGGACGATGTGAACGGTCGGACCAAGATGTACAAAAACATCGTGGACGGCGATCACCGTATGGAGCCGGGCATGCCCGAGTCTTTCAACGTGTTGATCAAAGAAATTCGTTCCCTCGGCATCGATATCGATCTGGAAACCGAATAACACGTGACGCGAATCGAGAGCGGGGCAGGATTGCCCGCTCTCTGCTCCGCCAGGAGGAAAGGCCTTGAAAGACCTACTGAATTTGCTGAAAAACCAGGGTCAAGTCGAAGAGTTCGACGCCATCCGTATTGGATTGGCATCGCCTGAGATGATCCGTTCGTGGTCGTTCGGTGAAGTTAAAAAGCCGGAAACCATCAACTACCGTACGTTCAAACCTGAGCGTGACGGCCTGTTCTGCGCCAAGATCTTTGGCCCGGTAAAGGATTACGAGTGCCTGTGCGGTAAGTACAAGCGCTTGAAGCATCGTGGTGTGATCTGCGAGAAGTGCGGTGTCGAAGTCGCGCTGGCTAAAGTTCGTCGTGAGCGCATGGCGCACATCGAACTGGCCTCGCCAGTTGCCCACATCTGGTTCCTGAAATCGCTGCCGTCCCGTATCGGCCTGCTGATGGACATGACCCTGCGTGATATCGAGCGCGTTCTCTACTTCGAGAGCTATGTCGTTATCGATCCAGGCATGACCACCCTTGAAAAAGGTCAGCTGCTCAACGACGAGCAGTACTTCGAAGCGCTGGAAGAGTTCGGCGATGATTTCGATGCCCGCATGGGTGCCGAAGCTGTCCGTGAGCTGCTGCACGCTATCGACCTGGAGCACGAGATTGGCCGTCTGCGCGAAGAAATTCCGCAAACCAACTCTGAAACCAAAATCAAGAAGCTGTCCAAGCGTCTGAAGTTGATGGAAGCCTTCCAGGGTTCCGGCAACCTTCCAGAGTGGATGGTGCTGACCGTTCTGCCGGTTCTGCCGCCAGATCTGCGTCCACTGGTTCCGTTGGATGGCGGTCGTTTCGCGACTTCCGACCTCAACGACCTGTATCGTCGAGTGATCAACCGTAACAACCGTTTGAAGCGCCTGCTTGATCTGTCCGCTCCGGACATCATCGTGCGCAACGAAAAACGTATGTTGCAGGAAGCGGTCGACGCCTTGCTCGACAACGGTCGTCGTGGTCGCGCTATCACCGGTTCCAACAAGCGTCCTCTGAAATCCCTGGCTGACATGATCAAGGGTAAGCAGGGTCGTTTCCGTCAGAACTTGCTCGGCAAGCGTGTTGACTATTCCGGTCGTTCGGTAATTACCGTAGGTCCGACCCTGCGTCTGCACCAGTGCGGTCTGCCGAAGAAAATGGCTCTCGAGCTGTTCAAACCGTTCATTTTCGGTAAGTTGGAAATGCGTGGCCTGGCCACCACCATCAAAGCTGCGAAGAAAATGGTTGAGCGCGAGCTGCCAGAGGTTTGGGACGTTCTCGCTGAAGTGATTCGCGAACACCCGGTACTCCTCAACCGTGCACCGACCCTTCACCGTCTGGGTATCCAGGCGTTTGAACCGGTACTGATCGAAGGTAAGGCTATCCAGCTGCACCCGTTGGTCTGTGCTGCGTACAACGCCGACTTCGACGGCGACCAAATGGCCGTGCACGTACCGCTGACACTGGAAGCCCAGTTGGAAGCGCGTGCGTTGATGATGTCGACCAACAACATTCTGTCGCCAGCTAACGGTGAGCCAATCATCGTTCCGTCGCAGGACGTTGTATTGGGTCTGTACTACATGACTCGTGAAGCGATCAACGCCAAAGGCGAAGGTCGTGTGTTCGCGGATCTGCAGGAAGTTGACCGTGTATTCCGCGCCGGCGAAGCCGCGCTGCATGCCAAAGTCAAAGTGCGGATCAACGAAACCGTCAACGATCGTGATGGTGGCAGCGTCAAGAACACCCGTATTGTCGACACTACTGTCGGCCGTGCGCTGTTGTTCCAGGTCGTTCCACCAGGCCTGTCGTACGACGTGGTCAACCAGCCGATGAAGAAAAAGGCGATCTCCAAGCTGATCAACCAGTGCTACCGCGTGGTTGGTTTGAAAGAGACCGTGATCTTCGCTGACCAGTTGATGTACACCGGTTTTGCCTATTCGACCATTTCCGGCGTTTCCATCGGTGTTAACGACTTCGTTATCCCTGATGAGAAGGCGGCCATCATCGGTGCTGCTACCGATGAAGTGAAAGAAATCGAAAGTCAGTACGCCTCCGGCCTGGTAACCCAGGGCGAGAAGTACAACAAAGTGATCGACCTTTGGTCCAAGGCGAACGACGAAGTTTCCAAGGCGATGATGTCGAACCTCTCGAAAGAGAAGGTGATCGACCGTCACGGCGTCGAAGTCGACCAAGAGTCCTTCAACTCGATGTACATGATGGCCGACTCGGGCGCACGGGGTTCTGCTGCGCAGATCCGTCAGCTCGCCGGTATGCGTGGTCTGATGGCCAAGCCGGACGGTTCCATCATTGAAACGCCGATTACTGCGAACTTCCGTGAAGGTTTGAGCGTACTTCAGTACTTCATCTCTACTCACGGTGCTCGTAAAGGTTTGGCGGATACCGCGTTGAAAACTGCGAACTCCGGTTACCTGACTCGTCGTCTGGTAGACGTAGCGCAGGATCTGGTTGTTACCGAGATCGATTGCGGCACCGAACACGGTCTGTTGATGACTCCGCACATCGAAGGCGGCGACGTTGTAGAGCCGTTGGGTGAGCGCGTATTGGGTCGTGTTATTGCTCGCGACGTATTCAAGCCGGGTACTGAGGACGTTATCGTTCCTGCCGGCACTCTGGTCGACGAGAAGTGGGTCGAGTTCATCGAGCTGAACAGCATCGACGAAGTGATCGTGCGTTCGCCGATCAGCTGCGAAACCCGCTACGGCATCTGCGCCAAGTGCTACGGCCGTGACTTGGCTCGTGGTCACCAGGTGAACATCGGTGAAGCTGTCGGCGTTATTGCTGCTCAGTCGATCGGTGAGCCAGGTACACAGCTGACGATGCGTACGTTCCACATCGGTGGTGCGGCAAGCCGGACCTCTGCTGCTGACAGCGTTCAGGTGAAGAATGGCGGTACTGTCCGTCTGCACAACCTGAAGCACGTTGAGCGAGTGGATGGTCACCTGGTTGCTGTGTCCCGTTCCGGTGAGCTGGCAATCGCTGATGACTACGGTCGTGAGCGTGAGCGTTACAAGCTGCCGTACGGTGCTGTGATTTCTGTGAAAGAGGGTGACAAGGTCGACGCTGGCGCAATCGTGGCCAAGTGGGATCCGCACACTCACCCAATCGTTACCGAAATGAAAGGTACCGTGACCTACGTGGGCATGGAAGAAGGCATCACGATCAAGCGTCAGACTGACGAATTGACCGGTATGACCAACATTGAAGTCCTCGATGCCAAAGACCGTCCAGCTGCCGGCAAGGACATCCGTCCAGCCGTTAAGATGGTTGGTGTGGATGGCAAGGATCTGCTGTTGCCGGGTACCGACGTACCGGCTCAGTACTTCCTGCCGGCTAACGCCTTGGTTGGTGTGGCGGATGGTGTGCAGGTTGCGATCGGTGATGTTATCGCTCGTATCCCGCAAGAAACTTCGAAAACTCGCGACATCACCGGTGGTCTGCCGCGTGTTGCCGACTTGTTCGAAGCCCGTCGTCCGAAAGAAGCCTCGATTCTGGCTGAAGTCAGCGGCACCATCGCGTTCGGTAAAGAGACCAAAGGCAAGCGCCGTCTGGTCATTACCCCGAACGACGGCAGTGATCCGTACGAAGAGCTGATTCCGAAGTGGCGTCACCTGAACGTCTTCGAAGGTGAACAGGTTAACCGCGGCGAAGTTATCTCCGACGGTCCGAGCGATCCACACGACATCCTGCGTCTGCTGGGTGTGAGTGCGCTGGCCAAGTACATCGTTAACGAGATCCAGGACGTTTATCGTCTGCAAGGCGTGAAGATCAACGATAAGCACATCGAGACCATCCTGCGTCAGATGCTGCGTAAAGTTGAAATCGCTGAATCTGGCGATTCCACCTTCATCAAGGGCGACCAGATGGAGTTGACTCACGTTTTGGTCGAGAACGAGCGTTTGAGCGCCGACGAGAAATTCGTGTCCAAGTTCACTCGCGTTCTGCTGGGTATCACCAAGGCCTCTTTGTCCACCGAATCGTTCATCTCGGCAGCCTCTTTCCAAGAGACTACCCGTGTACTGACCGAGGCGGCGGTAACCGGCAAGCGCGATTACCTGCGCGGCCTGAAAGAAAACGTTGTCGTGGGTCGTTTGATCCCTGCCGGTACCGGTCTGGCTTATCACAGCGAGCGCAAGCGTCGTCGTGAAGCTGACAAACCGTTGCGCGTGAGCGCCAGTGAAGTGGAAGCTGCACTGACCGAAGCGCTGAACTCGAGCGGTAACTGAGTTCTGCGGTAAATAAGCGCCGGGCCCTGGCTGCCCCGTTCAGCGGATCGAGACATTTTGTCGAGGTTCGTTGAGCGGGGAGGTCGGGGCCTTGCCTTGACTGGGGGCAAGATCCTCTTTAGACTCTTGTACCCCTAAATTTGGCGGGAATTCGTTCCTGCCATTTTGCTTTTCTTGCAAGACAATAGCGTCGCAAGACAACAGTGGAGCTAGTAGATGGCAACTATCAACCAGCTGGTACGTCAGCCGCGTAAGCGTATCGTCGAGAAATCCGACGTGCCTGCGCTGCAGAACTGCCCGCAACGTCGTGGCGTATGCACCCGTGTGTATACCACCACGCCGAAAAAACCTAACTCGGCACTGCGTAAAGTATGCCGTGTGCGTCTGACCAACGGTTTCGAGGTTTCCTCGTACATCGGCGGTGAAGGCCACAACCTGCAAGAGCACAGCGTGGTACTGATCCGCGGCGGTCGTGTAAAAGACTTGCCAGGTGTTCGTTACCACACCGTTCGCGGTTCTTTGGATACTTCCGGCGTTAAAGGTCGTAACCAGGGTCGTTCGAAGTACGGTACCAAGAAGCCTAAGTAGTAGCGGCTTTTTGTAAAAAACTGAATTCTATTTTTCTGAGTCGATAAGAGTAAGGTCGGAGGCGTCCCGAAAGGGCACCGATTCCGAGCGAACCTGAAGACCGTTTGAGGGCTTATCCATGCCAAGAAGACGCGTAGCAGCCAAGCGCGAAGTGCTTGACGATCCAAAATACGGAAGCCAAATCCTGGCCAAGTTCATGAACCACGTAATGGAAAGCGGCAAGAAAGCCGTTGCCGAGCGTATCGTTTATGGCGCGCTGGACAAGGTTAAAGAACGCAAGAACAGCGATCCCCTGGAAATCTTCGAGAAAGCTCTCGACGCCATCGCTCCGCTGGTCGAAGTGAAGTCGCGCCGTGTAGGCGGTGCTACTTACCAGGTTCCGGTCGAAGTTCGTCCGTCCCGTCGTAACGCCCTGGCAATGCGCTGGTTGGTAGACTTCGCCCGTAAGCGCGGCGAGAAATCTATGGCCCTGCGTTTGGCTGGCGAACTGTTGGACGCTGCTGAAGGTAAAGGTGCTGCAGTTAAGAAGCGTGAAGACGTGCACCGTATGGCTGAAGCCAACAAGGCTTTCTCGCACTACCGCTTCTAATTTTAGCGTCACTAATTTTGCGAGGGCTTTATGGCTCGTACTACTCCGATTAACCGCTACCGTAACATTGGTATCGTTGCCCACGTGGATGCTGGTAAAACCACCACCACCGAGCGCGTCCTTTTTTACACTGGCGTAAACCACAAAATGGGCGAGGTGCATGACGGCGCCGCGACCATGGACTGGATGGTGCAGGAGCAGGAGCGTGGTATCACTATCACCTCCGCTGCAACCACGGCCTTCTGGTCGGGTTCTGCCAAGCAGTTCGACAAGTATCGCTTCAACATCATCGATACCCCGGGCCACGTTGACTTCACCATTGAAGTAGAGCGCTCGTTGCGCGTACTCGACGGCGCGGTCGTTGTGTTCTGTGGTACTTCGGGTGTTGAGCCTCAGTCGGAAACCGTATGGCGTCAAGCCAACAAATACGGCGTTCCACGTCTTGTTTACGTAAACAAGATGGACCGTGCTGGTGCGAACTTCCTGCGTGTGATCGGTCAGATCAAGCAGCGTCTGGGTCACACTCCGGTGCCAATCCAGTTGGCTATCGGTTCGGAAGATAACTTCCAGGGTCAGATCGATCTGATCAACATGGAAGCGGTCTACTGGGATGACGCTGACAAGGGTATGGCTCCTCGTCGTGAAGCAATTCCGGCGGACATGCTCGAGCTGGCTGAAGAATGGCGCAGCAACATGGTCGAGGCTGCGGCCGAAGCCAACGAAGAGCTGATGAACAAGTACCTCGAAGGTGAAGAGCTCACCATCGACGAAATCAAGTCTGCTCTGCGTCAGCGCACCATTGCTGGTGAGATCGTTCTGGCTGTTTGCGGTTCGTCGTTCAAGAACAAGGGTGTTCCACTGGTTCTCGACGCCGTTATCGACTACCTGCCGGCACCGGTCGACATTCCTGCCATCAAGGGTACCGACCCGGATGACGAGACTGTTGAAATGGAGCGTCATGCAGATGACAGCGAACCGTTCTCCGCTCTGGCATTCAAGATCGCTACTGACCCATTCGTGGGTACCTTGACCTTTGCTCGTGTTTATTCGGGCGTGTTGAGCTCCGGCGACGGCGTGATCAACTCGGTTAAAGGCAAGAAAGAGCGCGTGGGTCGTATGGTGCAAATGCACGCAAACACCCGCGAAGAGATCAAAGAAGTACGCGCTGGCGACATCGCGGCCCTGATCGGCATGAAGGATGTCACCACCGGTGACACCCTGTGCTCCGCTGACAAGCCAATCATCCTGGTTCGTATGGACTTCCCGGAGCCGGTTATTTCGGTTGCTGTTGAGCCTAAGACCAAGGATGACCAGGAAAAAATGGGTATCGCTCTGGGCAAACTTGCTCAGGAAGATCCATCTTTCCGCGTTAAAACTGATGAAGAGACTGGTCAGACGATCATCTCTGGCATGGGCGAGTTGCACCTGGACATCCTGGTTGACCGGATGCGCCGTGAGTTCAACGTCGAAGCCAACATCGGTAAGCCGCAGGTTTCCTATCGTGAGCGCATCACGAAGAGCTGTGAGATCGAAGGCAAATTCGTTCGCCAGTCCGGCGGTCGTGGTCAGTTCGGCCATTGCTGGATCCGTTTTGCTCCTGCTGACGAAGGTCAGGAAGGTCTGCAATTCGTGAACGAAGTAGTGGGTGGTGTGGTTCCTAAGGAATACATCCCGGCTATCCAGAAGGGTATCGAAGAGCAGATGAAGAACGGCGTAGTTGCCGGCTATCCGCTGATCGGCCTGAAGGCTACCGTTTTTGATGGTTCTTACCACGACGTCGACTCCAACGAGATGGCGTTCAAGGTGGCTGCGTCCATGGCAACCAAGCAATTGGCTACCAAGGGTGGTGGTGAGCTGCTAGAGCCGATCATGGCTGTAGAGGTTGTTACACCTGAGGACTATATGGGTGACGTGATGGGTGACCTGAACCGTCGTCGCGGCATGATCTTGGGTATGGAAGACACGGTTTCCGGCAAAGTGATTCGTGCCGAGGTTCCGCTGGGTGAGATGTTCGGTTATGCGACCGACGTCCGTTCCATGTCTCAGGGTCGCGCAAGCTACTCTATGGAATTCAAAAAATACGATACGGCTCCTGCGCACGTCGCTGAAGCTGTTACTAAAAAACAAGGCTGATTCAGCCCTTTAGGCAAGGAGTTAATTGTCGTGGCTAAAGAGAAATTTGAACGTAGCAAACCACACGTCAACGTTGGCACCATTGGTCACGTTGACCATGGTAAAACCACGCTGACCGCTGCTCTGACTCGCGTTTGCTCCGAAGTTTTCGGTAGCGCCGTTGTAGCTTTCGACAAGATCGACAGCGCTCCGGAAGAGAAGGCTCGTGGTATCACCATCAACACTGCGCACGTTGAGTACAACTCTGCGATTCGTCACTACGCTCACGTTGACTGCCCAGGTCACGCTGACTATGTGAAGAACATGATCACTGGTGCTGCCCAGATGGACGGCGCGATCCTGGTTTGCTCGGCTGCCGATGGTCCGATGCCGCAAACTCGTGAACACATCCTGCTGTCCCGTCAGGTTGGCGTTCCGTACATCGTTGTCTTCCTGAACAAGGCTGACATGGTTGACGACGCTGAGCTGCTGGAACTGGTTGAGATGGAAGTGCGCGATCTGCTGAGCACTTACGACTTCCCGGGCGACGACACTCCGATCATCATCGGTTCTGCTCTGATGGCTCTGAACGGTCAAGACGACAACGAAATGGGCACCACTGCCGTTCGTAAGCTCGTTGAGACTCTGGATAGCTACATTCCAGATCCAGTACGTGCTATCGACAAGCCGTTCCTGATGCCAATCGAAGACGTATTCTCGATCTCCGGTCGTGGCACCGTGGTAACTGGCCGTATCGAGCGTGGCATCATCAAGATCCAGGAAGAACTGGAAATCGTTGGTCTGCGTGATACCGTCAAGACTACCTGTACTGGTGTTGAGATGTTCCGTAAGCTGCTCGACGAAGGTCGTGCTGGCGAGAACTGCGGCGTGCTGCTGCGCGGCACCAAGCGTGACGACGTTGAGCGTGGCCAGGTTCTGGTCAAGCCAGGTTCGGTCAAGCCGCACACTACGTTCACTGCAGAAGTTTACGTTCTGAGCAAAGAAGAAGGCGGCCGTCATACTCCGTTCTTCAAAGGCTACCGTCCACAGTTCTACTTCCGTACAACTGACGTGACTGGTAACTGTGAGCTGCCAGAAGGCGTTGAGATGGTAATGCCAGGTGATAACATTCAAATGACTGTTACCCTGATCAAAACCATCGCGATGGAAGAAGGCCTGCGTTTCGCTATTCGTGAAGGCGGTCGTACCGTCGGCGCTGGCGTCGTAGCCAAAATCATCGCGTAAGCGTTGATTGATGAAAAAGCCCCCGCTTGCGGGGGCTTTTTTATTGGGTTGACACTATGTTGGCCCGTCTATAGAATTGCGCCTCCTTTTAACGGGCGTATTGCGCTCGGTGGGAATAGCAGCCTGGAGTCTGAAATCCAATGCAAAATCAGCAAATCCGTATCAGGTTGAAGGCTTTTGACCATCGCCTGATCGACCAATCCACCCAGGAAATCGTGGAAACCGCGAAACGTACTGGTGCTCAAGTGCGTGGTCCAATTCCACTGCCTACCCGTAAAGAGCGGTTCACCGTTCTGGTCTCCCCGCACGTCAACAAAGACGCGCGTGACCAGTACGAGATCCGTACTCATAAGCGCGTACTGGACATCGTCCAGCCAACGGATAAAACCGTTGATGCACTTATGAAGCTTGATCTTGCGGCCGGTGTGGAAGTGCAGATCAGCCTCGGCTAAGACTCGGTCTTAGTCGTGTAACGCTCTGAAATGGGCGGCCATAGCGGGTGAAAGCCCCGTACACTCATGAGGTTTACAACATGACTATTGGTGTAGTCGGTCGTAAATGCGGTATGACCCGTATTTTCACCGAAGAAGGTGTCTCCATTCCGGTCACGGTCATTGAGATCGAGCCGAATCGCGTCACCCAGTTCAAAACTGAAGAAACCGATGGCTATCGTGCAGTGCAAGTCACTGTCGGTGAGCGTCGTGCTTCGCGTGTGACTGCTGCTCAAGCAGGTCACTTCGCTAAAGCAAACGTTGCAGCTGGTCGTACCGTAATGGAATTCCGCCTTGAAGAAGGCGAGTACCAGGCAGGCGATCTGATCAACGCTGAAATCTTCGCCGCTGGTCAGCTGGTTGATGTAACCGGTCAGTCCAAAGGTAAAGGCTTCCAGGGTACGATCAAGCGTTGGAATTTCCGTGGCCAAGATAACACCCACGGTAACTCCGTTTCCCACCGCGTCCCGGGCTCTATTGGCCAGTGCCAGACTCCTGGTCGTGTATTCAAGGGCAAAAAAATGTCCGGTCATATGGGCGCTGAGCGCGTGACCGTGCAGTCCCTCGAAGTAGTGCGCGTCGACGCTGAACGCAATCTGTTGTTGGTCAAGGGTGCTGTTCCTGGCGCTACTGGCGGCAACCTGGTTGTACGTCCAGCGGCCAAGGCTCGCGGTTAAGGGGAAGCTGACATGCAATTAAATGTAAATGACGCTCAAGCGATCGAAGTTTCCGAACTGACATTTGGCGGCGAGTTCAACGAGACACTGGTTCACCAAGCAGTCGTGGCCTACATGGCCGGCGGCCGTCAGGGTACCAAGCAGCAAAAGACCCGTTCCGACGTTCGTGGTGGCGGTAAGCGCCCATGGCGTCAGAAAGGTACTGGCCGTGCTCGTGCCGGTACTATCCGTAGCCCAATCTGGCGTGGCGGCGGTACCACTTTCGCAGCTCGTCCACAGGATCACTCCCAGAAGCTGAACAAGAAGATGTATCGCGCAGCAATGCGTTCCATCCTTGCTGAGCTGGTGCGTACTGATCGTCTGGTCGTGGTTCAGGACTTCGCTGTTGAAGCACCGAAAACCAAAGATCTGCTGAACAAGCTGAATGGCATGGGTCTGACTGATGTCCTGATCGTGTCCGATGCTGTTGATCAGAATCTGTACCTGGCTGCTCGTAACCTGCCACACGTTGATGTACGTGACGTGCAAGGTTCCGATCCAGTTAGTCTGATCGCATACGACAAGGTGTTGATCACCGTGTCGGCCGTGAAGAAATTCGAGGAGCTGCTGGGATGAACCAGGAACGCGTATTTAAAGTTCTGCTTGGCCCGCACGTTTCCGAGAAGGCTACGGTTCTGGCAGACAAGAAAGGCCAGTTCGTTTTCAAGGTTGCTACTGATGCAACCAAGCTGGAAATCAAGAAGGCCGTCGAAAGCCTGTTCAGCGTGAAAGTAGAGCGTGTTACTACCCTGAATGTTCTGGGTAAGAGCAAGCGCACTGCTCGCGGTCTGGGCAAGCGTAATGACTGGAAGAAGGCAGTTATCTCCCTTCAGCCAGGCCAAGATCTCGATTTCAGCAGCAGTGCTGAGTAAGGAAGGGGTGCATCATGGCAATCGTTAAATGCAAACCGACTTCCCCTGGCCGCCGTTTTGTGGTCAAGGTGGTCAACCAGGAGCTGCATAAAGGCGCTCCTCACGCACCGCTGCTCGAGAAGAAATCGAAGACTGGTGGTCGTAACAACAATGGTCGTATTACCACTCGTCACATCGGTGGTGGCCATAAGCAGCATTATCGTCTGGTCGACTTCCGTCGCAACGACAAAGATGGCATCGCTGCCACTGTCGAGCGTATCGAATACGATCCAAACCGTACTGCTCACATTGCTCTGCTGCTGTACGCAGATGGCGAGCGCCGCTACATCATCGCCCCTAAAGGCGTGAGTGCTGGCGACCAGCTGATCGCAGGTGCTTTGGCACCGATCAAGCCGGGCAACGCTCTGCAACTGCGTAACATTCCAGTTGGTAGCACCGTACACGGCATCGAATTGAAGCCGGGTAAAGGCGCGCAAATCGCTCGTTCTGCTGGTGCTTCGGCTCAGCTGATCGCTCGTGAAGGTGTCTACGTGACCCTGCGTCTGCGCTCTGGTGAAATGCGTAAAGTATTGGCTGAATGCCGTGCAACGCTAGGCGAAGTCTCGAACTCCGAGCACAGTCTGCGTTCGCTGGGTAAAGCTGGTGCCAAACGCTGGCGTGGCGTTCGCCCAACCGTTCGTGGTGTTGCCATGAACCCGGTTGACCACCCACATGGTGGTGGTGAAGGTCGTACCTCTGGTGGTCGTCATCCGGTATCGCCATGGGGCTTCCCGACTAAGGGCGCGAAGACTCGTGGTAATAAGCGTACCGACAAAATGATCGTCCGTCGTCGCAAGTAAATAGAGGGATACGACAGTGCCACGTTCTCTGAAAAAAGGTCCTTTTATTGATCTTCACCTACTGAAGAAGATCGAAGTGGCGGCGGAAAAGAACGATCGCAAACCAGTTAAAACCTGGTCGCGCCGTTCCATGATCCTGCCACAAATGGTCGGTTTGACCATTGCTGTGCATAACGGTCGTCAACATGTTCCAGTTCTCGTGAACGAAGACATGGTCGGCCACAAACTAGGCGAGTTTGCCGGTACCCGCACATATCGTGGGCACGTGGCAGACAAGAAAGCCAAGCGTTAAGGGGTAAGGAACGATGGAAGTAGCCGCTAAGTTGTCGGGCGCTCGAATCTCCGCCCAGAAAGCCCGCTTGGTCGCCGACCAGATCCGCGGGAAGAAGGTGGGCGAAGCGCTCAACCTGTTGGCTTTCAGCAGTAAGAAAGCCGCCGAGATCATCAAGAAAGTGCTGGAGTCGGCCGTAGCCAACGCCGAGCATAACGAAGGCGCAGACGTTGACGACCTTAAAGTCGCCACCGTTTTCGTCAACGAAGGGCGTTCGCTGAAGCGCATCATGCCGCGTGCCAAAGGCCGTGCTGATCGCATCGTCAAGCGGTCTTGCCATATCACTGTCAAGGTTGCTGACAAGTAACGGAGTCGAAGAGATGGGTCAGAAAGTACATCCCATTGGCATTCGCCTGGGAATCGTCAAGGAGCACACCTCCGTCTGGTACGCAGACGGTCGGACTTATGCGGACTATTTGTTCGCTGATCTGAAGGTGCGTGAGTATCTCCAAGACAAACTAAAAAGCGCGTCCGTAAGCCGTATCGATATCCATCGTCCGGCTCAAACTGCACGTATCACCATCCACACCGCTCGTCCAGGTATCGTTATCGGGAAGAAAGGTGAAGATGTTGAGAAACTGCGTCAGGACCTGACCAAGCAAATGGGTGTGCCTGTGCACATCAATATCGAAGAGATCCGCAAGCCGGAGCTCGACGGTATGCTGGTTGCGCAGAGCGTAGCTCAGCAGCTGGAGCGTCGCGTTATGTTCCGTCGCGCTATGAAGCGCGCTGTACAAAACGCCATGCGCATTGGTGCCAAAGGCATCAAAATCCAAGTGAGCGGTCGTCTCGGCGGTGCTGAAATCGCACGTACTGAATGGTATCGCGAAGGTCGTGTGCCACTGCACACCCTGCGTGCCGACATCGACTATGCCAACTACGAAGCTCACACCACTTATGGTGTGATCGGTGTAAAGGTTTGGATCTTCAAAGGCGAAGTAATTGGTGGTCGCCAAGAAGAGCTGAAACCACAAGCACCAGCGCCTCGTAAAAAAGCTGCTAAGTAAGGGGTACGCCAAATGTTGCAACCAAAGCGTACGAAGTTCCGCAAGCAGATGACAGGCCACAACCGTGGCTTGGCTCAGCGCGGTAGCAAAGTCAGCTTCGGCGAATATGCGCTGAAGTCTGTTGCTCGTGGTCGTCTCACCGCTCGTCAGATCGAGTCAGCGCGTCGTGCTCTGACCCGTCACGTAAAACGTGGCGGCAAGATCTGGATCCGTGTATTCCCGGACAAGCCTGTCACCAAAAAGCCACTCGAAGTTCGGATGGGTAAAGGTAAGGGTAACGTGGAATATTGGGTTGCCCAGATTCAGCCAGGCAAAGTCCTGTATGAAATCGAGGGTGTTACTGAAGAGCTGGCGCGTGAGGCTTTCGCCCTGGCTGCTGCAAAGCTGCCGCTCGCCACCTCCTTTGTTAAACGGACGGTGATGTGATGAAAGCGAATGAACTTCGTGAAAAATCCGCACAGCAGCTGAACGAGCAACTGCTCGGCCTGCTGCGCGACCAGTTCAATCTGCGTATGCAGAAAGCAACTGGCCAGTTGGGGCAGTCTCATCTGCTCTCGCAAGTTAAGCGTGACATTGCTCGCGTGAAGACTGTGCTCAACCAGCAGGCAGGTAAGTAATCATGGCTGAAGCCGAAAAAACTGTCCGTACGCTGACTGGCCGTGTTGTCAGCGACAAGATGGACAAGACCATCACCGTTCTGATCGAGCGCCGCGTTAAGCACCCGATCTACGGTAAATATGTTAAGCGTTCGACTAAGCTGCACGCGCACGACGAAACCAATCAGTGCCACATCGGCGACAAAGTCACTATTCGTGAAACTCGTCCGCTGGCCAAGACCAAGTCTTGGGCATTGGTTGATGTTCTCGAACGCGCTGTGGAAGTCTAAGGACTAGGGGTCGGAGAAATTATATGATTCAGACTCAATCCATGCTCGATGTGGCCGATAACAGCGGCGCTCGCCGTGTTATGTGCATCAAGGTGCTGGGTGGCTCCCATCGTCGTTACGCTGGTATCGGTGACATCATCAAAGTTACCGTCAAGGAAGCAATTCCTCGCGGTAAGGTGAAAAAAGGCCAAGTGATGACTGCTGTTGTGGTCCGCACTCGCCACGGTGTCCGTCGTGCTGACGGCTCCATCATCCGCTTTGATGGCAACGCTGCTGTTCTGTTGAACAACAAGCAAGAGCCGATCGGCACCCGTATCTTTGGGCCAGTGACCCGTGAACTTCGTACTGAGAAGTTCATGAAGATCGTCTCGCTCGCCCCAGAAGTGCTGTAAGGAGATCCGACATGCAAAAGATTCGTCGTGACGACGAGATCATCGTGATCGCCGGCAAAGACAAAGGTAAGCGCGGTAAGGTGCTTAAGGTTCTCGCTGACGACCGTCTGGTCGTTGGTGGTCTGAACCTGGTTAAGCGTCATACCAAGCCTAACCCGGCGTCGGGCGTACAAGGCGGTATCGTCGAGAAAGAAGCGCCACTGCACGCTTCTAACGTCGCCATTTTCAACGGCGAAACCAACAAGGCTGACCGCGTTGGTTTCAAAGTAGAAGATGGCAAGAAAATTCGTGTCTTCAAGTCGACCCAAAAAGCGGTTGATGCTTGAACACTGCTAGGTAGAAGACCATGGCACGACTAAAAGAGATTTACCGGAAGGAAATCGCACCGAAACTTAAGGAAGAACTTAAGCTTTCGAACGTGATGGAAGTTCCGCGCGTTACCAAAATCACCCTGAACATGGGTCTGGGCGAAGCGATCGGCGACAAAAAAGTCATCGAGCACGCTGTTGCTGACCTGGAAAAGATCACCGGTCAAAAAGTCGTTGTGACTTACGCTCGGAAATCCATCGCTGGCTTTAAAGTCCGTGAAGGTTGGCCGATCGGCGTCAAAGTGACTCTGCGCCGTGAGCGTATGTACGAATTCCTGGATCGTCTGCTGTCGATCTCCCTGCCTCGGGTCCGCGACTTCCGCGGCCTGAATGCCAAGTCCTTCGATGGTCGTGGTAACTACAGCATGGGCGTTAAAGAGCAGATCATCTTCCCGGAAATCGACTACGACAAGATCGATGCTCTCCGCGGTCTGGACATTACCCTGACCACCACTGCCAAGAACGATGATGAAGGTCGCGCTCTTCTGCGTGCTTTCAAATTCCCGTTCCGCAACTGATTGGAGTAGGACCATGGCCAAGATGAGCATGAAAAACCGCGAGCTGAAACGTCAGCTCACGGTTGCCAAGTACGCCAAAAAGCGTGCAGCACTGAAAGCTATCATCGTTGATCTGAACGCAAGTCCAGAAGCGCGTTGGGAAGCTACAGTAGCTCTGCAGAAGCAGCCACGTGACGCAAGCGCCTCGCGCATGCGTAACCGCTGCCGCCTGACCGGTCGTCCACACGGCGTTTACCGCAAGTTCGGCCTTGGCCGTAACAAACTGCGTGAAGCGGCAATGCGTGGTGACGTACCAGGTCTGGTTAAAGCCAGCTGGTAAGTACTGTCAAAGTCTCGATGTTCGGGATCGCAAGATCCTGACCGTCGGTGGCCTTGAATCTGAATCAAGCCCCTTTTGGGGCTTGATTCATTTGTGGGGTGTGTCTAGAATACCCGGCTCGCCTGAGCCCGTACTTTTTACGTGCGGAGTTTCTCGGCGAAGGTTGTAGCCGCAAGGCTTATTTTTTTTGTATCAGGAGCGTCTAGCCCATGAGTATGCAGGACCCGTTAGCGGACATGCTAACTCGAATCCGTAATGCCCAGATGGCTGAAAAGTCCGTCGTAAGCATGCCATCTTCCACGTTGAAGGTAGCTGTAGCCAAAGTCCTCAAGGACGAAGGTTACATCGCGGGTTATCAGATCAGCAGCGAAATCAAACCGTTGCTGTCCATCGAGCTGAAATATTTCGAAGGCCGTCCGGTCATCGAAGAAGTGAAGCGCGTTAGTCGTCCAGGCCTGCGTCAGTACAAGTCCGTCGATGATCTGCCAAAAGTTCGTGGCGGTCTCGGTGTGTCTATCGTCTCCACCAACAAAGGTGTGATGACGGATCGTGCTGCGCGCGCTGCCGGTGTCGGCGGCGAAGTTCTTTGCACTGTGTTCTAAGGGGGGATAAGCATGTCACGCGTCGCTAAGAACCCCGTTAAGCTGCCAGCTGGTGTCGAAGTAAAATTCGCCGGCCAACAGCTTTCGGTGAAGGGTACCAAGGGTACTCTAGAGCTGAACATCCATTCGTCTGTTGAGATCGTTGAAGAAGCTGGTGAGCTGCGTTTCGCTGCTCGCAATGGCGATCAACAAACTCGCGCAATGGCCGGTACCACTCGTGCGTTGGTAAACAACATGGTCCAAGGCGTAAGCCAAGGCTTCGAGCGTAAGCTCCAGCTGGTCGGTGTTGGTTACAAAGCGCAAGCTAAAGGCGAAGTGCTGTCCCTGGCTCTCGGCTTCTCGCACCCAGTGGAATACGAACTGCCGAAAGGCATCACCGCTGAGACCCCTAGCCAGACCGATATCCTCATCCGAGGAATCGATAAGCAGCTGGTAGGTCAAGTGGCCGCTGAGATCCGCGACTTCCGTCCACCAGAGCCTTACAAAGGCAAAGGTGTGCGTTACGCGGACGAAGTCGTCCGCCGTAAAGAAGCCAAGAAGAAGTAGGGCATAGCAAATGACCGACAAAAAAGTTACTCGACTGCGTCGCGCTCGCAAAGCACGCCTGAAAATGCACGAACTCGAAGTCGTGCGTCTCTGCGTGTTCCGCTCTTCGCAGCACATCTACGCCCAGGTCATCTCGGCCGACGGCAACAAAGTCCTGGCAAGCGCCTCGACTTTGGATAAAGAACTGCGTGATGGCGCCACTGGCAACATCGACGCGGCCACTAAGGTTGGCCAGCTGGTCGCTACGCGTGCTAAAGCCGCTGGCGTCTCGCAGGTGGCTTTCGACCGCTCTGGCTTCAAGTACCACGGCCGCGTCAAGGCGCTGGCTGATGCTGCTCGTGAAGCTGGGCTGGAGTTCTAAGTTATGTCAAATAACGACCAAAAGCGCGACGAAGGCTACATCGAGAAGCTGGTTCAAGTTAACCGCGTTGCTAAAACCGTTAAAGGCGGCCGTATCTTCACCTTCACCGCGTTGACCGTGGTTGGTGATGGCAAGGGCCGTGTTGGTTTCGGTCGTGGCAAGTCACGTGAAGTGCCTGCTGCGATCCAGAAAGCAATGGAAGCTGCTCGTCGCAACATGATTCAAGTGGACCTTAATGGCACCACTTTGCAGTACGCAATGAAATCCGCCCATGGCGCTTCCAAGGTGTACATGCAGCCTGCTTCTGAAGGTACCGGTATCATCGCTGGCGGCGCTATGCGTGCTGTCCTCGAGGTTGCTGGTGTTCAGAACGTCCTGGCCAAGTGCTACGGCTCGACTAACCCGGTAAACGTGGTTCACGCCACTTTCAAAGGTTTGAAAGCAATGCAGTCTCCTGAATCCATTGCCGCCAAGCGTGGCAAAAGCGTCAAGGAGATCTTCTGATCATGGCTACCGTTAAAGTAACGCTGATCAAAAGCATGACCGGCCGTATCCCTAATCACAAATTGTGCATTAAGGGTTTGGGTCTGCGTCGCATCGGTCACACTGTAGAAGTACTTGATACTCCCGAGAATCGCGGGATGATCAACAAGGCTTACTACATGCTGCGAGTCGAGGGTTAATCGATGAAACTCAATGATCTGAGTCCTGCGCCGGGTTCCCGTCGCGAGAAGCATCGTCCGGGCCGTGGTATCGGTAGTGGTTTGGGTAAGACTGGTGGCCGTGGTCACAAAGGTCAGTCCTCCCGCTCCGGTGGCACCATTGCTCCGGGCTTTGAAGGCGGTCAACAGCCGCTGCATCGTCGTCTGCCGAAATTCGGTTTCGTTTCCCTGAAAGCCATGGATCGCGCAGAAGTGCGTTTGTCCGAACTGGCTAAAGTGGAAGGCGACATCGTCACCGTGCAGTCCCTGAAGGATGCCAACGTGATTAACCAAAACGTACAGCGTGTGAAAATCATGCTGTCCGGTGAAGTTACTCGCGCGGTCACCATCAAGGGTATCGCAGCCACCAAAGGTGCGCGTGCGGCTATCGAAGCAGCTGGCGGCAAGTTCGAGGAATAAATGGCTAAGCAAGGTGCTCTCTCAGCGCTCAGCAAAGGCGGGTTATCCGAGCTCTGGGCTCGACTGCGTTTTCTATTCCTGGCGATTATCGTCTACCGGATAGGCGCACACATCCCAGTTCCTGGTATCAACCCGGACCGGCTGGCGGACCTGTTTCGACAGAATGAGGGGACCATTCTTAGCTTGTTCAACATGTTTTCCGGCGGCGCGCTGGAACGGATGAGCATCTTTGCATTGGGGATCATGCCGTACATTTCGGCATCGATCATCATGCAGCTGATGACCGCCGTCAGTCCGCAGCTGGAGCAGTTGAAGAAGGAAGGTGAGGCTGGTCGTCGTAAGATCAGCCAATACACCCGCTATGGCACTGTCGTCCTCGCTCTCGTTCAGGCTATCGGCATGTCCGTTGGTTTGGCGGGGCAGGGCGTTGCGTTCACTGGTGACTTTGGCTTCCATTTCGTTGCGGTATCCACGTTTGTGGCTGGTGCGATGTTCATGATGTGGCTGGGTGAGCAGATTACTGAACGTGGTGTTGGTAACGGTATCTCGATGTTGATTTTTTCGGGTATCGTCGCCGGTCTTCCGAGAGCGATCGGGCAGTCTTTCGAGTCTGCACGTCAGGGTGATATCAATATCTTCGCCCTGGTTGCCATCGGTTTGCTGGCAGTAGCGATTATCGGTTTCGTGGTGTTCATTGAGCGTGGTCAGCGGCGTATCGCCGTTCATTACGCCAAGCGTCAGCAGGGCCGCAAGGTGTTTGCTGCGCAGACTAGCCACTTGCCGCTAAAAGTGAATATGGCCGGTGTTATTCCTGCTATTTTCGCGAGCAGCATTTTGCTGTTCCCGGCTTCGTTGGGTGCCTGGTTTGGTCAGTCTGAAGGTATGGGCTGGTTGCAGGACATCTCGCAGTCGATCGCTCCTGGTCAGCCGTTGAATATTCTGCTGTTTAGTGCAGGGATTATTTTCTTCTGCTTCTTCTATACGGCGTTGATGTTCAATCCGAAAGACGTAGCGGAAAACCTGAAGAAGTCCGGTGCCTTTATTCCGGGCATCCGTCCAGGTGAGCAGTCCGCGCGCTATATTGATGGCGTTCTGACTCGCTTGACCATGTTCGGTGCTCTATATATGACGGCCGTGTGCCTGTTGCCCCAGTTCCTGGTGGTTGCAGCAAACGTTCCGTTCTACCTTGGCGGGACCTCGTTGCTGATCGTGGTCGTGGTTGTTATGGACTTCATGTCCCAAGTACAATCGCACCTCGTTTCGCACCAGTACGAATCCCTGATGAAGAAAGCCAACCTGAAGGGTTACGGCAGCGGCATGTTGCGCTGAGTACCCATAAGGTTCGAGGAGTTGGTGATGAAAGTTCGTGCATCGGTGAAAAAGCTGTGCCGTAACTGCAAAATTATTCGCCGCGAAGGTGTTGTTCGAGTAATTTGCAGCGCGGAACCGCGTCACAAACAGCGCCAAGGCTGAGTGTGATCCGCTTGAAGCCCAGCAGCTAGTGCGCTGCTGGGTTGATTATTTGTTATTACAGCGATATTATCTCGCGCCCTATTTCTTGGCTTCCGGGGCGTAGGTAGCTGTCAATTGGAGTCCCACTGAATGGCCCGTATTGCAGGCGTTAACATTCCAGATAACAAGCACACTGTTATCTCGCTGACCTACATCTATGGTGTTGGTCGCACTACTGCACAGAAAATTTGTGCAGTAACTGGGGTAAACCCAGCCGCAAAGATCAAGGATCTGAGCGACGAGCAGATTGAACAGCTGCGTGGCGAAGTGGCGAAGTTCACCACTGAAGGTGACCTGCGTCGCGAAATCAACATGAAAATCAAGCGTTTGATGGACCTCGGTTGCTATCGCGGTCTGCGTCATCGTCGTGGTCTTCCAGTACGCGGTCAGCGTACCAAGACTAACGCGCGTACCCGTAAAGGTCCGCGTAAGCCGATCCGCAAGTAATCGCCCCAGCGAATCGACAGGAAATTAATCATGGCAAAACCTGCTGCTCGTCCTCGTAAAAAAGTCAAAAAGACAGTGGTTGATGGCATCGCCCACATCCACGCGTCTTTTAACAACACCATCGTGACCATCACCGACCGTCAAGGTAATGCGCTTTCTTGGGCTACCTCCGGTGGTTCGGGTTTCCGCGGTTCTCGCAAGTCCACGCCGTTCGCTGCTCAAGTAGCTGCTGAACGTGCTGGTCAAGCTGCGCTGGAATATGGCCTGAAAAACCTTGACGTCAACGTCAAAGGTCCAGGTCCAGGTCGTGAGTCCGCTGTCCGTGCATTGAACGGCTGTGGCTATAAGATCGCCAGCATCACCGACGTGACGCCAATCCCGCACAACGGGTGCCGTCCGCCGAAGAAGCGCCGCGTGTAATCCAGGAGATTGTAAAGAATGGCTCGTTACATTGGTCCAAAATGCAAACTCGCTCGTCGCGAAGGCACCGATCTCTTCCTGAAGAGCGGCGTGCGCGCGATCGAATCGAAGTGCAACATTGAAGCAGCACCTGGTATCCACGGCCAACGCCGCGGTCGTCAGTCCGATTACGGCACCCAACTGCGTGAAAAGCAGAAGGTCCGTCGTATTTATGGCGTTCTCGAGCGTCAGTTCAGCGGTTACTACAAAGAAGCAGCCGGCAAGAAAGGCGCTACTGGTGAGAACCTGTTGCAGCTGCTCGAATGCCGTCTGGACAACGTTGTATACCGTATGGGCTTTGGCTCTACTCGTGCCGAATCCCGTCAGCTGGTATCGCACAAATCCGTCAGCGTTAACGGTCAGACCGTAAACGTCCCGTCCTACCAGGTTCGTGCTGGTGACGTGGTCGCGATTCGCGAGAAAGCAAAGAACCAACTTCGCATTGTCCAAGCTCTCGATCTGTGTGCCCAACGTGGCCGCGTAGAATGGGTAGAAGTAGACACTGAGAAGAAGTCGGGCGTTTTCAAGAACGTTCCTGCTCGCAGTGATCTGTCCGCCGACATCAACGAAAGCCTGATTGTCGAGCTCTACTCCAAGTAAGGGCTAGAAAATAGGTGCATCCATGCAGATTTCGGTAAATGAGTTCCTGACACCCCGCCATATTGATGTGCAGGTTGTCAGTCCAACCCGCGCCAAGATCACTCTCGAGCCTCTCGAGCGTGGTTTCGGCCACACCCTGGGCAACGCGCTGCGCCGCATCCTGTTGTCCTCAATGCCCGGCTGTGCAGTAGTCGAGGCCGAGATTGACGGTGTGCTCCACGAGTACAGCGCCATCGAAGGTGTACAGGAAGACGTAATTGAAATCCTGTTGAACCTTAAAGGTCTGGCTATCAAGCTGCACGGCCGTGACGAAGTTACGCTGACCTTGTCGAAGAAGGGTTCGGGGGTGGTTACCGCTGCCGATATTCAGCTGGATCATGATGTCGAGATCGTTAATCCCGATCACGTAATCGCTAACCTGGCGTCTAACGGCGCCCTGAACATGAAGCTCACTGTAGCTCGTGGTCGTGGTTATGAACCGGCCGACTCGCGTCAGAGCGATGAAGACGAAAGCCGCAGCATCGGTCGCTTGCAGCTTGACTCTTCGTTCAGCCCGGTTCGCCGTATCGCATACGTGGTGGAAAACGCCCGTGTCGAGCAGCGTACTAACCTGGATAAGCTGGTTATTGATCTGGAAACCAACGGTACTCTGGATCCTGAAGAGGCTATCCGTCGTGCTGCAACCATCCTGCAACAGCAGTTGGCTGCGTTCGTCGACCTCAAAGGTGACAGTGAGCCAGTGGTAATCGAGCAAGAAGACGAGATCGATCCGATCCTGCTTCGCCCGGTTGACGATCTGGAACTGACTGTACGTTCGGCTAACTGCCTTAAGGCGGAAAACATTTACTACATCGGCGACCTGATTCAGCGTACCGAAGTAGAACTGTTGAAGACTCCGAACCTGGGCAAGAAATCCTTGACTGAAATCAAGGACGTTCTGGCCTCCCGCGGTCTGTCCCTCGGCATGCGCCTCGACAACTGGCCGCCTGCAAGTCTTAAGAAGGACGACAAGGCGACTGCCTGATCGTCGTAATCACCGAACGTGAGTTTGGTAAGGAATGAACCATGCGTCATCGTAAAAGTGGTCGTCACCTGAGCCGTACCAGCTCGCACCGCAAGGCCATGTTTCAAAACATGGCGGTGTCGCTGTTCGAGCACGAGCTGATCAAAACTACACTGCCAAAAGCCAAAGAGCTGCGTCGCGTTGCTGAGCCGCTGATCACTTTGGCCAAGACAGACAGCCTGGCTAACCGCCGTCTGGCCTTCGACCGTACTCGTTCGAAAGCCATCGTTGGTAAGCTCTTCAACGACCTGGGCAAGCGTTACGCTACCCGTGAGGGTGGCTACCTGCGCATCCTCAAGTGCGGTTTCCGCGCTGGTGACAACGCGCCGATGGCGTACGTTGAGCTGATCGATCGTCCAGTTGGCGGTGAAGCTGTATCCGCTGAGTAAGACGTCAGTCTGTAACGAAGAACCGGGCCTAGTGCCCGGTTTTTTGTGTCCGTCATATTAGAAAATTTCTATCGATAGTCATTATTTAATGAATTTGATGGTGTCATGTCGATGGCCAATACTCCCTCTCAGCCGATTAGCCGGCAGTTCAAAGACTGACAGAGGGAAGATTGAGCATGAGCCAGAATAAAACGCTTACTACAGCCAGTGGCGCTCCTGTCGCCGATAACCAGAATTCCCGTTCCGCCGGCCCACGAGGCCCGCTGCTGCTCGACGATTTTCACTTGATCGAGAAGCTTGCCCACTTCAACCGCGAAAACATCCCCGAACGACGTGTTCACGCCAAAGGTTCGGGTGCTTACGGTGCGTTCACTGTTACCCGCGATATCACCCAGTACACCAGCGCCAAATTGTTTGAGTCCGTCGGCAAGCAAACCCCAACTTTCCTGCGTTTCTCTACCGTAGGCGGTGAGCGCGGTTCGGCCGACACCGAGCGTGATCCACGTGGCTTTGCTTTGAAGTTCTATACCGAAGAAGGCAACTGGGACATTGTTGGCAACAACACTCCGGTGTTCTTTATCCGTGACCCGCTGAAATTCCCAGATTTTATCCACACCCAAAAACGTCTGCCGCAGAGCAATCTGAAAAGCGCTCAGATGATGTGGGACTTCTGGTCGCATTCGCCTGAGGCGCTGCACCAAGTCACCATACTGTTCTCGGATCGTGGGATCCCGGATGGCTACCGTCACATGCACGGTTTCGGCAGCCACACCTACAGCCTGATCAACGCCAAGGGAGAGCGCCATTGGGTGAAATGGCACTACAAAACCAAGCAGGGCATCAAGAACCTGGCGCCGGCAGAAGCCGCACGCCTGGCCGGTACCGATCCGGACTACGCACAGCGCGACCTGTTCGGCGCGATTGAGCGCGGTGACTTCCCGAAATGGTGCGTGTGCATACAGATCATGACCGAGGCTCAAGCTGCGGCGCACTACGAGAACCCGTTTGACGTGACCAAGACCTGGTCGCAGAAAGAGTTCCCGCTGATCGAAGTGGGTGAACTGGAACTCAATCGTAATCCGCAGAATTACTTCGCTGAAGTCGAACAGGCGGCTTTTGGTCCGAGCAACATGGTGCCGGGTGTTGGTCTGTCACCGGATCGCATGCTGCAAGGCCGTGTATTTGCCTATGCCGATGCGCACCGCTACCGTATTGGAACCAATCATCAGCATTTGCCGGTGAATGCGCCGAAGAGTCCGGTCAACAGCTACCAGCGTGATGGTTCCATGGCATTCGGTAGCAACGGTGGCGCAGCTCCGAACTACGAGCCAAACAGCTACGCTGACGCACCGAAACAGGCGCCGCAGTATGCCGAGCCGGCGTTGGCCTTGAGTGGCGCGGCAGATCGTTACGATCATCGCGAGGATACGGACTACTACAGCCATGCCGGAGCGTTGTTCCGCTTGATGAGCGACGAGCAGAAAGCACTGCTGATCAACAACATTGCAGGTGCGATGGCGGGAGTTTCTGCTGACGTGGTTCAGCGCCAACTGCAGCACTTCTCCAAAGCAGATAGTGCTTACGGCGAAGGTGTCGCCAAGGCGTTGGGTGTACAGCTTAACTAAGTCTAAGTGATAAACGAAACCGCCCTCATTTGGGCGGTTTTCGTTTCCGTTCGCCGGTTTTTCTCGACTATTTCGCACTTTCCAAATCTTTTTGAAGTGACCTGCAAGTCAGCTTGGTTCAAACTACAGACTTTCAAGCAGGGAGATGTAGGGCGATGCAAGGCCATCCAGATGTAATCGATTACCTCAACACGTTACTGACGGGCGAACTGGCGGCGCGCGATCAATATTTCATCCATTCGCGGATGTATGAGGACTGGGGCTTCACTGAGCTCTACGAGCGCATCAATCACGAGATGGAAGAAGAGACCCAGCACGCTGACGCCTTGATGCGTCGCATCCTGATGCTCGAAGGTACGCCGCGCATGCGTGCGGACGATCTGGACATCGGTACCACGGTGCCTGACATGCTCGCCAGCGACCTGCGGCTGGAATATAAGGTGCGTGCCGCGCTCTGCAAGGGCATCGAGCTCTGCGAGCTGCACAAGGACTACGTCAGTCGCGAGATCCTGCGTGTCCAGTTGGCCGACACCGAAGAAGATCACACCTACTGGCTGGAGAAACAGCTGGGTCTGATTAAATTGGTGGGCCTGGAGAACTACCTGCAATCGCAGTTCTGATTCTTCAACAGACACAAAAAAGCCCCTGTCACTGACGAAGTGACAGGGGCTTTTTCATTGGGCTCAGGCCCTGTCGCGTTCCAGCAGCGGCTTCAAGTAGTAGCCGGTGTAGGACTGCGGCATTTCAGCCACTTCTTCCGGTGTGCCGACGGCAATGATCTGTCCGCCTTTGGAGCCGCCTTCTGGGCCGAGATCCACCAGCCAGTCAGCGGTCTTGATCACGTCCAGGTTGTGTTCGATCACCACCACGGTGTTGCCATGGTCGCGCAGGCGATGCAGGACATCGAGCAATTGCTGGATATCGGCGAAGTGCAGGCCAGTGGTCGGCTCGTCGAGGATATACAGCGTTTTGCCGGTATCGCGCTTGGACAGTTCACGGGAGAGCTTGACCCGCTGCGCCTCGCCACCGGACAGGGTGGTTGCCGATTGCCCCAGCTTGATATACGACAAACCCACGTCCATCAGTGTTTGCAGCTTGCGCGCCAGGGCCGGAACCGCGTCAAAGAACACTCGCGCTTCTTCGATGGTCATTTCCAGCGTCTCGTGGATGCTCTTGCCCTTGTACTTGATCTCCAGCGTTTCGCGGTTGTAGCGCTTGCTCTTGCAGACGTCGCACGGCACGTAGATGTCCGGCAGAAAGTGCATTTCCACCTTGATCAAACCATCGCCCTGACAGGCCTCGCAGCGTCCGCCCTTCACGTTGAACGAGAAGCGCCCAGGACCGTAGCCACGGGAACGCGATTCCGGCACGCCGGCGAACAATTCACGTATCGGCGTGAACAACCCGGTATAGGTCGCCGGGTTCGAACGCGGTGTACGACCGATCGGGCTTTGGTCGATATCCACCACTTTGTCCAGATGCTGCAAGCCATTGATGCTGTCGTGAGCCGACGCCTCAAGGGTGGTTGCACCATTCAGTGCCGTGGCGCTGAGCGGGAACAGAGTGTTGTTGATCAACGTCGATTTGCCTGAGCCGGATACACCGGTGACGCAGGTCAGCAGGCCGATCGGGATATCCAGGTTGACATCGCGCAGGTTGTTGCCACGGGCGCCCTTGAGCGACAGCGAGAGCTTCTTGTTGCGCGGTGTACGTTTGGCTGGAACTTCGATCTTCACTCGGCCGGACAGGTACTTGCCGGTCAGCGAGTCAGGGTGAGCCATGACTTCGGCCGGTGTGCCTTCAGCGACGATATGCCCACCGTGCACGCCAGCGCCAGGGCCGATATCCACTACGTAGTCGGCCAGGCGAATCGCGTCTTCGTCGTGCTCGACCACGATCACCGTGTTGCCGATATCCCGCAGATGTTTCAGGGTGCCGAGCAGTCGATCGTTATCGCGTTGATGCAAACCAATCGACGGTTCGTCGAGGATGTACAGCACCCCGACCAGGCCGGCACCGATTTGACTGGCCAGGCGAATACGCTGGGCTTCGCCACCAGACAGGGTGTCGGCACTGCGATCAAGGGACAGGTAGTCGAGACCGACGTTGACCAGGAACTGCAAGCGCTCGCGGATTTCCTTGAGAATCTTGTCGGCAATTTCGCCACGTCGACCGGTCAGTTTCAGTACGCCAAAATATTCACACGCATCGCCAATCGGCAGGTTGGTGACCGCCGGCAGGGTCTTCTCGCCCACCCACACATGACGCGCCTCGCGACGCAGCCGGGTGCCGCGGCAATCCGGGCACGGTTGGGTACTGAGGAACTTGGCCAGCTCTTCACGTACGGAGGCCGACTCGGTTTCACGGTAGCGACGATCCAGATTCGGCACGATGCCTTCGAACGGGTGCGAGCGTTTGACGATATCGCCACGATCGTTCAGGTACTTGAAATCGACGTTCTGCGAACCGCTGCCATGCAGGACGACTTTTTGTTGGTCCGCCGGTAGTTCATTGAATGGCACTTCCAGGCTGAAGCCATAATGGGAGGCCAGGGAGCCAAGCATCTGGAAGTAATAAACGTTGCGTCGGTCCCAGCCGCGAATTGCGCCCTCAGCCAGCGTCAACTCGCCATTGACCAGACGCTTGATGTCGAAGAACTGCTTCACCCCCAAGCCATCACAGGTCGGGCAAGCACCCGCTGGGTTGTTAAAGGAGAACAGTTTGGGTTCGAGTTCGCTGATGGCGTGGCCGCAGATCGGGCAGGCGAAACGCGCAGAGAAGATAATTTCTTCGCCAGGCTCGTCGTCCATTGGGGCGACCAGGGCAATACCGTCAGCGAGTTTCAACGCGGTTTCGAATGACTCAGCCAGACGTTGCTGCAGATCGGCGCGAACTTTGAAGCGATCGACCACGACGTCGATGGAATGCTTCTTCTGTTTGTCCAGCTTCGGCAGTTCGTCCAGCTCGCAGAGCTTGCCATTGACCCGGGCGCGCACGAAGCCTTGGGCGCGTAGCTCTTCGAACACCGAAAGGTGCTCGCCTTTGCGTTCGCGAATCACCGGCGCCAGCAGCATCAGTTTGCTGCCTTCGGGTTGCGCCATGACCAGGTCGACCATTTGGCTGACGGTCTGCGCTTCAAGCGGGATGTCATGGTCCGGGCAACGTGGAATACCGACGCGAGCGTAAAGTAGACGCAGGTAGTCGTAGATTTCGGTGATGGTGCCGACGGTCGAACGCGGGTTGTGCGAGGTCGATTTTTGTTCGATGGAGATCGCTGGCGACAGACCTTCGATGGTGTCGACGTCAGGCTTTTCCATCATCGACAAGAACTGCCGGGCATAGGCCGACAGCGACTCGACATAGCGGCGCTGTCCTTCGGCATACAAGGTGTCGAAAGCCAAGGATGATTTGCCGGATCCGGACAGTCCGGTGATGACGATCAGTTTGTCCCGTGGCAGGGTCAGGTCGATGTTCTTCAGGTTGTGGGTTCGTGCCCCACGTATCAGGATCTTGTCCAAGGTGGCCTCGCTCGGCGGGCGTAAACGTAGGAGTATAAAACTAAATACTGGATGGATGCACACTATCAAATGAGAGCGCTTGAGCCGCCCATGACAGGACGCGGCACAAGTGCGCGGAGCTAGCTCGCGACAAAGCGTCGCCATATACCCTCTCAATCGATGGGACTGGTAGAATCGCCGCCGGTTCACATGAGGTTTATCCATGCACGATCCCCACAGCGAACGCATGAGTGGCAGCGAGACCCGCGCAGCAAGCGGTCTGGCCCTGGTGTTCGCCTTCCGTATGCTTGGCATGTTTATGGTGTTGCCGGTCCTGGCGACCTATGGAATGGATCTCGCAGGAGCGACCCCGGCCCTCATCGGGCTGGCGATAGGCGCTTACGGCTTGACCCAGGCAATCTTCCAGATCCCGTTCGGTTTCATTTCCGATCGCATTGGTCGGCGCCCGGTGATTTATCTGGGGCTGATAGTTTTCGCCCTTGGCAGTGTGCTGGCGGCCAATGCCGATTCGATCTGGGGCGTGATCGCCGGACGAATCCTGCAAGGCGCCGGGGCGATTTCTGCCGCGGTCATGGCCTTGTTGTCAGACCTGACCCGCGAGCAGCACCGCACCAAAGCCATGGCCATGATCGGCATGACCATTGGTCTGTCCTTCGCGGTCGCCATGGTGGTCGGTCCGTTGCTGACCCGTGCGTTTGGGTTGTCCGGGCTGTTCCTCGCAACCGGGGGCATGGCACTGTTTGGCATCGTGATTGTGATGTTCATGGTGCCGCGCTCAACCGGGCCGCTGCAGCATCGCGAGTCGGGCATAGCGCGTCAGGCTCTTATACCGACGCTCAAACATCCGGACCTACTGCGTCTGGACCTGGGCATCTTTGTTTTGCACGCGATGCTGATGTCCAGCTTCGTCGCCTTGCCTCTGGCACTGGTGGAAAAAGCCGGGTTGCCTAAAGAGCAGCATTGGTGGGTTTATCTGACGGCTTTGTTGATTTCGTTCTTCGCCATGATTCCGTTCATTATCTATGGCGAGAAGAAACGCAAAATGAAACGAGTTTTACTCGGTGCAGTCAGTACGCTGATGCTCACTGAGCTATTCTTCTGGCAGTTCGGCGACAGCTTGCAGGCTCTGGTGATTGGTACGGTGGTGTTCTTCACCGCGTTCAATCTGCTGGAAGCCTCCTTGCCGTCGCTGATCAGCAAGGTTTCACCGGCGGGCGGCAAGGGCACGGCAATGGGGGTTTATTCCACCAGCCAGTTCCTCGGTTCGGCACTGGGCGGGATCATGGGCGGTTGGCTGTTCCAGCATGGCGGTCTGTCGGTTGTGTTCCTCGGATGCGCAGGTCTGGCTGCCCTCTGGTTGGCCTTTGCTGTTACCATGCGCGAACCCCCCTATGTGACGAGCCTGCGCTTGCCGTTATCGCCTGAAGCGATCCGCGAAGCTGGTCTGGTCGAGCGCCTGCTGGCCGTCGTTGGGGTAACAGATGCAGTGGTGGTCGCTGATGAAGCGGCCATTTACATCAAATTGGACACCGAACTATTGGATCGCACCACCCTCGAGAGCCTGGTCAACAACCCGGTCCCGACAGCGTGCGAAGCCTAGGAGAACGTTATGGCCCGTGGGGTTAACAAAGTCATATTGGTCGGCACTTGCGGCCAGGATCCCGAAGTTCGCTACTTGCCTAACGGTAACGCCGTGACCAACCTGAGTCTGGCGACCAGCGAACAGTGGACCGACAAGCAAACCGGTCAGAAAGTCGAGAAAACCGAATGGCACCGTGTGTCGATGTTCGGCAAGGTTGCAGAAATTGCTGGCGAATACCTGCGTAAAGGTTCGCAGGTCTACATCGAAGGCAAACTGCAAACCCGCGAGTGGGAAAAAGACGGCATCAAGCGTTACACCACTGAAATCGTGGTCGACATGCAAGGCACCATGCAATTGCTGGGCGGCCGTCCACAGGGCGACCAGCAAGGCCAGGGCGGCATGTCCAACTCGGCACCGCGTCCTCAACAGTCGCGTCCGCAGCAGTCCCAGCCGTCGCAGCAACCACAGCGTGAGTCGCGTCCAGCGCCACAGCAGGCCGCACCGCAGCCGGCTCCGGATTTCGACAGCTTTGATGACGATATCCCGTTCTAGAAATAACTTTTCATAAGTGAAAACAAAGGCCCGTAAGTTTATGACGTACGGGCTTTTTTAATGTATTGCGTTTTTTCAGGGCTCTGCTGTGGTTTTTGTTATCGAATAACTATCGTTTCGGTAAACACATGGCTTTGAGCGCTGGTCCGATCATAAGCTATCAAGCACCCACTTTTGAACTGCCGCAGTATCATTTATGTCCCCGTCAAAGATAAATGGCGGATCATAACTTTGATTGTTTCCTCGCGTTCGGTCTCTCCATACCTTTAACGGTATCCAGAACTGGGCACCGCTCGGCAGTGATTGAGAGCCTATATCAATATACAGTGTGTCGGCGCTCGTTGGTAATCCCAGATGGACAACCCCCGGAATAGCAAGAACGACGTCCGCAAAGTCTAGACAGGCGCTAGCGCAAAATGAGTCAGTCACCAGCGCAAGCTTACCTTTAAAGCCTTGGGCATTGAATCCTTTCAAAATCTCTTGATCGATTGAGGAAGTGCTCGGTTGTCGTAACCACTCTTTCTTCTCGTGAAGCGCGAGCTCCATGGACTGGGTTAAACTAAAAACAACTTTGTAAATTTCACTGTTTTTTCCATAATCGCGCTCCATGGAATTTAGAACGTTACTGAGCGTTGAGAATGCAAAAGGAGAAACTCGCCACATCGCATACGCACGAGATTGCTCATCTAAGCTACTTACTACTTGCGAGCCTAATAGCGCAGACAGTATTTCAATGCCAACTAAACTGTTACCACCGCGATTGCCACGTGTATCAAGCACAACCAGATTGGCATCATTGATATTTTTGATACGGCTGAGCATTGTATCGAGGGATGCATTCTCAGCGGCTGATGGCATAAAATTTGATACCTGTATCCAATAGCGCCCGCCCCCCAGGTTTTGGAGAGTTTGTGGCGGTTGAGGCTGGCGCAGGAAAGATTCCAACTCTCCGCGTTCTTCTTGCCATAGCAAAGTAAAGTTTTGTCGAGCTCCATTTGGGAGCACAACTAAACAGTTTTTTGGTAAGGCTCTGCCCAGCACGGGATAGTTGGCATCATCGACAGTTAAATGCATGGCCAAATGTAACCATGTCGACTGTAGATTAAGTCTGCGATCAATATAGGGCGATAGTTTACTCTCAAGTATCTCAGGGGCTGATTTGTTATCGCATGCTATGATCTTGGAGCCAATCGGCGGTAAAGGCACGGGCCAATTTTCAGAGATATTTTTTACAACGAAATTCCGCCCCTGCCTACCCAAAATAAAACCTGCCCAAGTAGACTTTTCCTGATTAGGTTGATTCAGCCCTACGTGCCCATCCTTGAAGCCAGCAATGTAAAAACGGAGTACGGCTAGAGAATCTTTCCTTGACTTGACACGTTTGGATAGCTGGCTCGCTTCTAAATAGCCCCGCTCAACCCAATCGGTAAAATCTTTATTATTACTATCTAAAGCACCTGGATGAGAGCTGACTATCAGTTGATGCATGGCAGAAAGATCACTGATAGTTAAAGCTTCCCAGTTTTTTATATTGCTTTCTTTGGCCATGGCGAAAGAGGGTGCAAAAATAATGAAAAAAAAGATTAAGCATCTGTTCTTGGGAAAACATATATTGGCAATAAAAGTCATTTTAAAACGCCACGAAGATAGATTGACCTTATGCCGAAGGCATCGAGTGGCGCGCTGAAGCGTGTACAGGCGATATCCCTTTCGGCAGTATCGTGTTGAAAGTACCGGCTCGGTGATGGCAAGTCCACTCCTGTAGTACCGAGTCGAAGGTTGTCTGCGATGCAAATCCGTATGTTTATCTTTTTCAGGTATGCATAACCGTTCTAAGAGATAGATCTCTCTAACGGCAAACAAAAGGCCCGTAGCGCTCAAACGCTACGGGCCTTTTGGTTTTTGGCGCTTTGATCAGCTCTTGGCAAACGCAGCATGTCCGCGTTGACCCTTTCCTTGTGGGTATCCGTCAGCCCATGGGGCGCACCCGGATACACAATCAACTCGGCACGCTCGATCAACCGCTTGCTCTCCAGCCCCGCGGGCTGGATGGGCACGATGGGTGAGGCTTAGTGGCTGGCAGCCAGGAAATCGTTGGTGGACACCACGCTTGCATAGGCAAAGCCCAGTGCCGACATGAAAGCGGCATGCACGTGGGCGGCCGGAACAGTCAGGCCATTGAACTCAAGATCACGGGTGGCACAGGCGTCGTGGATCACTGTGACCTTGTAGCCAAGGTCGGCTGCAGCTCGAGTGATGCCGTCGACGCACATGTGGCTCATGTTGCCGACGATCACCAGGTTCTCGATGTCCTGCTGGTCGAGGATTGACTGTAGTTCGGTTTCGCGGAACGAGTTGACGAAGTGTTTGAGCACCACCGGCTCGTCGGCGCGGTTGATGACTTTGGGGTGCAGGTGCGCGCCTTCAGAGCCTGGGGTGAAGAACGGCGCCGTGTCGGAGGTGAATTCGTGACGGATGTGCACCACCGCGTCACCGGCATCGCGAAAGGCCTGAATCATCCGTGCGGCGTTGTCGGCGGCGGCTTCGACGCCCACCAGCGGCCATTTGCCGTCGGGGAAGTAGTCATTCTGGATATCGACTACGATGAGTGCTTGCTTGGCCATGACTGTTTCCTCGGAGTGGGTGTGGGATCCAGTATTGGGTTTTCCACAGCGCCCGAGGATTGGCCGCACCGACAATAGAAGGGGGAAAACTGACAATGGGTGTAGAAAGCGCAGTCGTCGAATTGGGTGTGCTGATCTATCCCGGCGCGCAGATGGCGGCGGTTCATGGCTTGACCGATTTGTTTGGTGTCGCAAACCGCATTGCTACCGAACATCAGACTACGCAACTGCCGCTACTGCGGGTCAGCCATTGGCGGGCCGATGCAGATGAGGTGCCGGTGCGGGTGTTTGACAGCCATCCGGGGCCTGGCGGTGCACTGGCGGCGGTACTGATTCCGCCGTCGATTGCCGGGTTTTCTGCCGGTCAGGCTCCGTCAGCGCTGACCCAATGGATTCGCCAGCAACACGCCAGCGGTGCGATCCTCGGCGGGGTGTGCGTGGGTTCTGTGCTGATGGCTGAAAGCGGTTTGCTCAATGGCCGCAGCGCGACCACTCACTGGACCTCGGCGAAACAATTCGCCGAGCGTTACCCTGCGGTCAAGCTCAACGCCGACAAACCCATCGTCGATGACGGCGACCTGATTACCACTGCAGGCCTCATGGCCTGGGCCGAACTGGGTTTGCGCCTGGTGGACCGTTTGCTAGGGCCGAGCATGGCGACCAGCACTGCACGGTTTCTGGTGATCGAGCACAGCGACAGTGCGAGCCAGTGCGGCAGTAACTTTGCACCGATACTCGGCCATGGCGACCCGGCAATCCTCAAGGTACAGCATTGGCTGCAAGGTAACGGTGCGGTGGAGGTCTCGCTGACGGCGATGGCTCTGCAGGCCGGGCTGGAAGAACGCACCTTCCTGCGGCGCTTTCGAACGGCGACCGGTCTGAAGCCCACTGAGTACTGTCAGCATTTGCGGGTCGGCAAGGCCCGGGAAATGCTTGAGTTCACCAACGGCACCATCGACCACATTGCCTGGACCGTCGGCTATCAGGACCCGAGTGCATTTCGCGCCACGTTCAAGAAAATCACCGGTCTTGCACCCAGCGATTACCGGAGTCGCTTCGGCGTGAGTGCGCCAGCGGTGGTGGCGCGAGTTGAACAGGACTGAAGCACCCATCGTGCAAAATGCGCTGCCCACCACAGCGGTCGTGCAAAATAAGACAGGCTAAATGCCAGTAGCTTCCGATCAAGCCACTGATCCGGGGGATGTTGCGTCAGTCGGGTTGTTGGCCTGATCCCTGCACTTCTCCAATGACACCCATTACGCGCATTGCCAGAGGGGGAAAGCATGACCCCGGCACAACGCAAAAAACTGGTGGTCGCCCATTCAGTCCGGCCTCGGGCGCCACAGCATGAAGTCGAAACCAACCGTGCGCTGGCGCGATGGCTGGCGCAGATTCTCGGCCTCAAGTTCGGCGGTAGTTATGACGTCGGGCGACACGCCACGCGCGACCTTTATCTGGTGCCGACGCAAACCATCGTCGGCGTGCAGGGCGCGAGGCAATTCAGGCTCAAAGGCCCCAATGACCTGTGGGGTGGCTACGTTGAGCATGACTTTATCTGCACCAAAGCCATCACTCATGGCCTGTTGAATAAAGATGCGGTAGCACCCAAGGGCTGGGCGCCGCAGTTTTGCGAAAGAGTCCGCACCGTGGTGTTGGACGGCATCAGCGTTTTTTCGCTCAAGGATGCCCGGCCGGCGGCCACCCATCTGCTCTACAGCGGCCCGATCCGGATGAAGCCGATTCACGCCTGCGCCGGTCGTGGTCAGGAGGTTATCAACAGCCTCGATCAATTCGATGAAATCCTTGCTCGGCCTGAGGCGGCCAAGCTGTTCCGCGAAGGCGTGGTACTCGAACAGGATCTGCAAAACGTCATGACCCACAGCGTTGGCCAGACCGCTATTGCTGGCAAGCTCTTGAGCTATTGCGGCGAGCAGTACCTGACCGAAGACGGCCAGGGTGAAAAAGTCTACGGCGGCTCGGACTTGCTGGTGGTGCAGGGTGGCTATGACGATTTGCGGGCTCTTGAACTGCCGGATGAGGTACGTCTGGCCATCCAGCAGGCACAAGTGTTCGATGCAGCGGCGGATGAGGCTTATCCCGCATTCTTCGCTTCGCGACGCAATTACGACATCGTGCAAGGGCTGGATGCCAATGGCCAGCGTCGCAGCGGCGTGCTGGAGCAATCATGGCGCATGGGTGGCGCCAGCAGCGCGGAAGTGGCGGCGCTGCAGGCATTCGTCAACGATCCCGGGATGCGCGCGATCCGGGTGTCTTCGGTGGAGACCTATACTGATCAGGCGTTGCCGGCGGATACGATCGAAGTGTTCCGCGGCCCGGCTGAAAGCAGTGATTTTCTTCTCAAGTATGTAACGGTCAAACCCTATGACGGCTAGAAGCGAAACGATTCAGATCGATATCGACGATGAGCAGATGAGCGGGACCTTTCTCAGCCCCAAATCGAAAGTCCCGGGAGTGTTGTTTGTGCACGGCTGGGGCGGCAGTCAGGAACGGGACCTCGAACGGGCCAAAGGCATCGCCGGGCTGGGTTGCGTGTGTCTGACGTTCGATTTGCGCGGCCACGCCGGTAGCGGCATTGCGCTGTCGCGGGTCACCCGCGAAGACAACCTGCGCGACTTGCTCGCCGCCTATGACCGTTTGTTGGCGCATCCGGCGCTCGATACTTCAGCGATTGCCGTCGTCGGCACCAGCTATGGCGGTTATCTGGCGAGCATCCTGACCTCGTTGCGGCCGGTGCGCTGGCTGGCGCTGAGAGTCCCGGCGCTGTACCGCGATGACCTGTGGCACACACCCAAGCGCGATCTGGATAAAGCCGATTTGCTCGATTACCGCAGCAGTCTGGTACATGCCGGCAGCAATCGTGCGCTGCACGCGTGTTCGGCGTTTACCGGGGATGTGCTGATCGTTGAATCCGAACACGATGAGCATGTACCCCACGCGACCATCATGAGTTACCGCGCGGCCTGTCAGCAGACTCACTCGCTGACCCACCGAATCATTGATGGCGCCGATCATGCGCTGTGCGATCCGGTTTCCCAGCAGGCTTACACCTCGATTCTGGTGGGCTGGATCACCGAGATGGTGGTGGGCGAGCGGTTGAGCATTATTCAGTCGCAATGAGGGTGGTTTCAAAGTGATTGGGTTTAGCCTGTCGGTTTCTTCTTCACCCGCGGCGCCTTGGCCTTTGCCTCGATCAGCAGGTACATCACCAGCGCAATCAGCAGCGGCACAATGAAATAAATGGCGCGATAGGCAATCATCCCGGCCAGCACACTGCTGCGCGATGCCTCATGTTGCAGCAACGTGATGAACACCGCTTCCAGCACACCGAGCCCGGCCGGGATGTGGGTAATGATCACGGCGACGCTGCCGATCAGCAAAACGCCCAGCACCATCGGGTAGTCGAGTTGCTTGGGCAGCAAGGTGAAAATCACCGCGGCCATCAATGACCAGCTGAGCGTGCCCAATAGCAATTGCAGCAAGGCCATGCGCAATGAAGGCAGGTTGATTGCGATACCGCGTAACGTCCAGGTCCGGCGCCGGGAGAAGTGACAGGCGAGGAGATAGGCTGCGCTCAGCACCAGCAACACAAACCCCACCGCGCGCAAGGCATCGCTACTGAGCTTCCAGCCTGGCGGCAGATTCACCAGACCACTGCTGAATATTGATCCGGCCAGCGTCATATAGCCCAGCCAGTTCGTGGCAATGCTCAGACCCAGGATCCTGGCGATATTGCCGGTGCTCACCCCCAGGTGCGAATACAGCCGATAACGCATGGCGATACCGCCGATCCAGGCGCCCAGGTTGAGGTTGAAGGCATAGCTGATGATCCCCACCGGCAAAATCTGTCGCCAGCCCAGATCTTGCCGAATATAGGTCCGGCTGATCAGGTCAAAGCTGGCATACACCAGAAAATTCACCAGTGTCAGGCCGGCGGCGAGGGCCAGCGTACGCAATTTGAAGTCGGCCAGGGTCTCGATCACCTCCGTCCAGTCGATACGCCGCGCGAGGATCGTGAACAGCACGATCAATAGCAAAAAGAACACAGCGGTCAGCGCACGCTTCAAGCGTTTCCAGCCCTGTTTTCCATGGGCGGTGTCATGTTGTGCCGGATGCGAGTCGGGGGGGCTCATGGCGCCTGTTCCCCGGCGCCCTGCGACGCTTGCGGCTTATGGGTAAAGGGCTTGAGGCGCGGTTTGTGTGCCGGCAGCCAACCGGCCCAGGCCGGAAAGTGCCGCAGAATGTGGAACACCAGAAAACCAATGGTCAAGTGCCATAGCCGGCCGCGTGGGGTGCGATTTTCCGGCAGGGTCGTGCAGTGCTCACGGGTCAGTTCATCGAGTCGCTCGAACAGCTCGCGATTGAACGCACGATCGCGAATCAGCACGTTGGCTTCCAGATTCAGCGCCAGGCTCAATGGGTCAAGGTTGCTCGAACCCACAGTGCTCCACTCCTCATCCACCAGCGCGACCTTGCCGTGCAGCGGCCGGTCGCAATACTCGTAGATCACCACACCATCCTTGAGCAGATAGTCGTAGAGCAGGCGCGCCGCGAGCTTGGCGACCAGCATGTCTGGCTGGCCTTGCAAAATCAGCCGTACCTGGACCCCGCGTCGGGCCGCGTTGCGGATCTCACGCAGCAAGCGATAGCCGGGAAAGAAGTAGGCGTTGGCGATAACCACCCGACGCTGAGCGTTGCGCAGGACCTGTAAATACACCTCCTCGATATCCGTTTGATGCTCGCGGTTGTCGCGATACACCAACCGCACCTGGCCGTCATGTTCGCTGAACGCCAATTCAGAACGGCGTCGATGGCGACGTTGCCACCCATATTTGGCATGGGTCGGGCGACCGCTTTGCAGCAGGGCGAAATGATGGATGTCGACCACCGCCGGGCCCCGCACCTCGACCGCGTAATCCTGCTTGGCTGCGGGGCCAAAGTCGGCAAGGTGATCGGCGGAAAAGTTGATCCCGCCAAGGAACGCGATTTCGCCGTCGACCACCACGATCTTGCGATGCAGACGGCGGAACCAGTTAGTCCGCAGGAGACCAAGGGTCAGCGGCGCCGGATCGAATATTTGCAGGCGCACCCCGGCAGCGCTCAAGGCCGCTAGAAAATCAGTACTCAGTTCACCGCAGCCGAAACCGTCCAGGCTCATGGTGATCCGCACACCGCGTTGTGCAGCTTCGATCAGGATGCTTTGCAGTTCGTTGCCCACCTTGTCCTCGAACAAAATGAAGGTCTCGATGAGGATTTCGCTCTGCGCCTGGCGAAGGGCTTCGAACACCCTGGGGAAATACGCTTCGCCATTTTCCAGCAGCTCGACCCGGTTGTTGCTCTGCCAGTCGTACTCGATGTCTTCAAGCGCCCGGTCTCGTGAGGATGGGGTTGTGGATAAGTTGTCCACCGGCGTTATCTCCATCGGCGCGCTGCTCATAGCTCAACCTCCACCGACAGTGGTGCATGATCAGACAGATGCGACCAAGGACGTGTCTTCAATACTTTCGGATGCTGTGCCTTCAGATTGCGCACGTAAATTCGGTCCAGACGTAATGTAGGCAGCCGCGCCGGGAAACTGCGCGCCGGCTTGCCGTAGTGTTCGACGAACACTTCGTGCAAGCCGCAGGGGTTGAGCAGAGCATCGGCCCGCTGGCGCCAATCGTTGAAATCGCCGGCGACAATCAGGGGGGTGTCGGCGGGGAGTTCTTCCAGGCGTTGTGCCAATAGCTGCAACTGCTGACGGCGATGGGTTTCGAACAACCCAAGGTGAACGCAGATCGCGTGTACTTCACGGCTGTCACCGGGCAAGCGCAATACGCAATGCAACAGCCCGCGGTTTTCCCGCTTGGAGCCTGCGATCGATACGTCGAGATTGTCATGACGAATGATCTGGAATTTCGACAACAGCGCGTTGCCGTGGTCGCCGTCGGGATACACCGCGTTACGCCCATAGGCGAACTGCGGCCAGATGCTGTCGGCGAGGAATTCGTACTGCGGCATCGTCGGCCAGTTGCTGTAGCGTCGTGAGTGATGTGTGTGAATTCCGTGCACCTCCTGGAGAAACACCACATCGGCGGACACGCTACGCACCGCTTCGCGCAGTTCCGGCAAAATAAAGCGTCGATTGAAGGCGGTGAAGCCCATGTGGATATTGACGGTCAGCACGGTGAAGCGGCAGATCGCGGTACTGCCCAGGGTCATGTCGCAATGTTTGCCCGTCGGTTCCGCAAGGCTCATGGCAATACCCCAGGTGCAGGTGGTTTGCCCGGTTCGGTCGCCAGTGCTGTATCAAGACCCAAGCGCTGCAGCAGGCTGCGGGCATCGAAGGGCGCCCGGACTTTGACGTCATTGTCGAAATAACAAAACACCTCGCGGGTTTTTCGCGGTTTGGGCTTTTGCTCGGGGTCGATCAATTGCGCATCGGACGGTTGTTTGCCATGGGTCCAGGCTTCGATTCGATTCCCCCAGCGTTCCAGCGCCTCGGGTGTGTAACCGCTGGCGTAGAGCTCTTTGTCACCGTGCAAGCGCATATAGACGAAATCACCGGTCAGGTCTTCGCGGTAGGGCCACTTGCCAGCCGTGTCGGCGATGACCAGTGCGGCTCGATAACGCTTGAGCAGGCTGACAAATTCCGGGACGACAAAGCTTTCGTGGCGGATTTCCACGGCGTGCCGTAGCGGTTTATTCGCGTAGGCTTTCATGCTGGCTTTGCCGTTTAAACGGGGTTCGTGCTGACGGGCGAGGGCCGCGGCTTGCTCGGTATCGGTGGGTAATTGATCGAGAAAGGTTTCGAACAACTCAGGGTTGAACGTGAAGCTTGGCGGGAATTGCCAAAGGATCGGTCCGAGCTTGTCCTTGAGTTCCAGAACCCCTGAGGCGAAGAAATTGGCCAAGGGTTGGTGGACGTCCTGCAGACGCAGGATATGAGTGATGTAGCGGGGCGCTTTGACGCTGAAGACAAAGTCTTGCGGGGAATCGGCGTACCAGTTGGCATAGCGTTCGGGCGTTTGCAGCGCATAGAACGAGCCGTTGATTTCAATGCTGTTGACCGCCCGCGAAGCGAACTGCAATTCGCGGTTTTGGGCCAGCCCTTCGGGGTAGAAATCACCTCGCCAAGGCGTGTAGCGCCAGCCGGAAATACCGATATGAATCGCCGCCATGTGTCCTCCCCTCGTTTTGCCGTCCCATCACCTCCATTCTTTTGATGACTGCGTTGTTGGCGGGAAAGTTTCGACGGGTTTACAGACGGTGCAGATACTTACTGTCGCCAAACTCTGTGGGAGCGGGCTTGCCCGCGAAGACGGTATTTCAGTCGACACATGTGCCGGAGCGACCATCGCTTTCGCGGGCAAGCCCGCTCCCACAAGTAGCCAAAGCCCAGGGCGCAAACAAAAACGCAGCCCGAAGGCTGCGTTGATTTAGCGGCTATCGATCAATGACCGCCAACCACTCGTGCCATACCTTCAGCAGGTTCTGCATACACTGGCCCCAGGCGATCGAGGCGACCGCTCCAGGCGGTCAATGCCAGGGCGATCATCACCACCAGCCCGCCGATCCATGCAGTGTGGATCAGACCCATGTGGGCGACGATCAGACCACCACCCCAGGCGCCACCGGCAATGCCGAGGTTGAAAGCGGCGATGTTCAGCCCGGACGCCACGTCCACCGCGTTCGGGGTGTGATGTTCGGCCTGGCGTACGACATAAACCTGCAGACCAGGTACGTTGCCGAAGGCAACCGCGCCCCAGACCAGCACGGTGGCCAGTGCCAGCCAAGGATTGCCGGCGGTGAAGGTCAGCACAAAGAGCACGGCGGCGAGCAGAGCGAAGATGATTTTCAGGGCGCTGATCGGGCCGCGTTTATCGGCCAGTTTGCCGCCCCAGATATTACCGACGGCCACCGAGATGCCGTAGACCAACAGCACCAGGCTGACGGTGCCGGCGCTGAAACCAGAGATGTCCTGAAGAATCGGTGCCAGGAAAGTGAAGGCGATGAACGAGCCGCCATAACCGACCGCAGTCATGGCGTATACCAGCAGCAGCCGCGGTTGTTTCAGTACTTGCAGCTGTTGCAGCAACGAAGCGGGTTTGCTGTGGGCAATGTTTTTCGGCACGTAGATCAGGCTACCGATAAAGGCGATCACGCCCAGGGCCGAAACCGCGAGGAAGGTTTCACGCCAGCCGAAGTGTTGGCCGATGAAGGTGCCCAGCGGCACGCCAGTGACCAGGGCCACGGTCAGACCGGTAAACATGATTGCAATTGCGCTGGCGGCTTTTTCCTTGGGCACCAGGCTGGTGGCGATGGTCGAGCCAATAGAGAAAAACACGCCGTGGGCGAGACCGGTGACGATTCGCGCAATGATTAGCGACTCATAGCTCGGTGCTTTCCAGGCCAGCAGGTTACCGAGGGTAAACAACACCATCAGCGACAGCAGCAACAGTTTGCGCGGCACTTTACCGGTCAACGCGGTGAGCACCGGCGCGCCAATGGCAACGCCGAGCGCGTATAGGCTGACCAGCAGGCCGGCGGACGGCAGGTCGACCCCAAGGTCAGCGCCGATAGTGGGTAACAGGCCAACGATGACGAACTCGGTCGTCCCGATGGCGAATGCGCTTAGGGTCAGCGCGAGCAAGGCAATGGGCATGGCTGCAACTCCAGTGGGTTTAATCTGGAGCGCAGTGTCGGTGTTTGACTCGTGCGGAAAAATAGCGGTATCGGCACAAGATATTTGACCTGAAGTCAAAGATCCTTGTGGCGAGGGAGCTTGCTCCCGTTCGGCTGCGAAGCAGTCGCAAATCCTGTCAATGTGATTTCCCTGAAAAAACTCGCTGACCGATTTTAGGACCGCTTCGCAGCCCAGCGGGAGCAAGCTCCCTCGCCACAGGGTTTTGGGTCGCCTCGGCCTAGCGGTGTTGGATCAGTTTGCTGCGCAGCTCAGCACTGGCCTGCTGATCCAGTTCCAGCCAGAAATGCTGCTTGCCGGCAATTTCGGCGGCGGCGGGCAAGCCATCGCGGTACACCAAGCGATTGCTGACCAGCGCCGGGACTTTGCTGCCGGGTAGCAGCGTGCCAGCGAGGTTCAGCGGATCAACGCCGCAGACACCGATCAGGCTGCCGTCATGGGGGCGTCGACGCACTTCTCGCAACAGGGGAATCGCCTCCGGTAACGCGAACTGCTCGCCCGCCAAACCACTGACAAAACGCCCGCCGCGAATCTCGCCTCGGGCCTCCAGTCGATGGAACGTGCGCAGCAGTTCGCGCCAGCTTGGCAGCCAGTCGGCCTCTCGCTCCAGCAGTCGCCAGAACACCACGCCATAACGCCGAAGCAAGGTCATCGCGACATGCTCCAGAGTCGCCGTCGGGGTCTGCCCGGGGCGAATAGTTTCGTTCACCGCTGCTGGCGCGGGGCGTCGCAACAAGGCCCAGCGCCCGGCGTCGTCCATTCCGCCAACAAAGGCGCCGCGCCCACGGCGACTGCTGCGAGCCTGACGTTTGCTGGCCGGGGTGATCAATGCGCGCAGCCCGGCGAAGCTGTCGGCATTCACCAGCCCGGCGCCCACCAGTTCCTGCAACGCGGTTTCCAGTTCGCTGCGCAGCAGATGAGCTTCATGCAGCAATTCGTCGAAGAACAAGGCGCCGTGCTGCGTCAGGGCCTGATGAACTTTTCGGGTTTTTGGTGACAACTCGCTACTGTCGGTCTGCTCGGTCAAACCGCTCCAGAGCGCAACCTGGCTGCGTGGCAACAATACGATGGGTGTACTGCGCAGCGCCGAACTCGCGGGCTTATTGCGCGCAGTCAAACGGGTCCAGACCACTTTGCCGCTGCGGCACAGGTCATCCAGCCAGCTGGCTGAATAGCCTTTCAGCCGCGCTGGAAAAATATCGCTGTCCCACGCTGAGGCTGCGGCCGGATAGCCTTCGAACTGGTTGACGATCTCTGGCAAAACGGCGCTGCCCTGACCCTGAGTGGCGGTTGAGAGATGCTGCCAGTCGAACAGAAAGCGCATGAAATCCTGCAACGCCACCGGCTCGATTTCCCGGCGCAGGCGTTTGACCGTGTAGCGATGAATGCGCGCCAGCAAATGCCGTTCGCACCATTGATCCAGGGTGGCGCCCGGACTGAAGCGTCCACGCAGCACATAACCTTCGCCTTCCAGTTGCGCCAAGGCCTGGGTGACGTTGGCCATCGGCAGTCCCAGTGGTTCGGCGATCTCGCTCAACGGCAAAGGACCGAAACCGCTGAGGCGAGCGCGGATCACTTCCACCAACGCCTCATCGACATTCCAGGCTTCATCGAAACCGGGCAGGGCCTGCAACGCCGGGTGCAGCGCGGCCTCGGGATAGAGTGCCTGCAGACACGTCAGCCGCTCCAGCGCCAGCCATAACGACTGCTCGGCATTGATCTGCAAGCGGCTGGCGCGACCACTGTCGGCCAAGGCCTGCAACCAGGTCAGCCATTGCGCATTGACCTGCGCTTCGGCATCGCTGATGCACGCCAGACTCATCAGCGCTTCGTGCATTTCATCGACGTTTGTGGGGGCGGGCCAGGCCTCGTCGCGTACCGCCTGAATCGCTTCGCTATCCAGCGCGCCCAGATCATCGGTCGATTGCGGGTCGCTCCAGCGGCGGTTGAGCACGGCTTGGGTACGGCGCTCTTCCAGCGGCGCGTCATCGAGAAAGGTGTAGGGGCGGGCGCTAAGAATCTCGGCGGCCAAGGGCGAGGGCGCCGGCAGGTCGCGGCTGATCAGGCGGACCTCACCGTTCTCCATGCGTCGCAGCAACGCGAGCCAGCCTTCGCTGTCCATGGCGTCGTGCAGGCAGTCGTCGAGGGTTTGCTCCACCAGCGGATGATCGGGAATTTCCCGTTCGCCGGCGAGATTCTCCAAGCAGGCGATTTGATCAGGAAACACACTGGCGATCAGGTCTTCGCTTTTCATTCGCTGGATCTGCGGCGGGACTTTGCGTCCGCCGGAGTAACGGGGCAGGGCCAACGCGACACCGGCATTCCAGCGCCAGCGCACACCGAACAACGGTGCCTCCAGCACGGCTTGAGTCAGGATGTGTTCGGCGCTGTTGCTGTGCAGGTAACGCCAGACCTCGTCCAGTTCAAAGCTGTGGCTGGTGGACAGCGACAGCACGATGGCGTCTTCGCTGGCGGCGGCCTGCAATTCGAAATTGAAGGTGCGGCAAAAACGCTTGCGTAGCGCCAGGCCCCAAGCGCGATTGATGCGGCTGCCAAACGGCGTATGGATGATCAGTTGGGTGCCGCCGGACTCATCGAAAAAGCGCTCCATGATCAGCGTGTCCTGGGACGGCAATGCGCCCAGGGTCAAACGTGCGCGCGCCAGATACTCCACCAGTTGCTCGGCGCTGGCGATATTCAATCCCAGACTGTCGATCAACCAGTCGATGCAAGGTTGTAACTCGCCGGGGCTGGCGCTGAGCAACTCATCGAGCTGTGCTTGCAGGCGTGCCACGGCGAACGACAGTTCCGCACTGCGACCGGGTGCTTCGCCAAGCCAGAATGGAATGGTCGGCGGCTGGCCCTGGGCGTCTTCGACCCGCACTTTGCCGGTTTCGATGCGCAGGATCCGGTACGAGGTATTGCCCAACTGGAAGATATCGCCGGCGATGCTTTCGACGGCAAAGTCCTCGTTGACGCTGCCGATGTTCAGGCTCTGTGGCTCCAGTAACACGCTGTAATCGGCGTTGTCCGGGATCGTTCCGCCGCTGGTCACGGCGGTCAGTTTGCTGCCGCGACGGCCGCGCAGGGTGCGGGTCAGGGCATCGCGATGCAGGTAGGCGCTGCGGATGCCCTGACGACCGTTGTAGCCCTCGGCGAGCATCTGCAACAACGCCTGAAAATGCGCTTCATCGAGGGTTGCATAGGGCGAAGCGCGGCGGATCATTTCCAGCAGCGGCTGCTCTTGCCATTCCTGGCAACTGACCTCGGCGATGATCTGCTGGGCCAGTACGTCCAGCGGCGCCGTGGGGATCAGCAAGGTGTCGAGTTCACCGCGACGCACACAGTCGAGCAGGGCCGCGCATTCGATCAGGTCGTCTCGTGTGGTGGCGAATAACCTTCCCTTAGGCGTGCCGCCGACCTGGTGCCCGGAGCGGCCGACCCGTTGCAGAAACGCGGCAATCGAACGCGGTGAGCCGATCTGGCAGACCAGCTCGACATCGCCGATATCGATGCCCAGCTCCAGCGATGCGGTGGCGATCAGCACTTGCAGGTCGCCGCGCTTGAGCCGCTGTTCGGCGTCCAGGCGGAATTCTTTGGCCAGACTGCCGTGGTGGGCGGCCACCGCCTCTTTGCCGAGGCGTTCGCTTAAATGCCGGCTCAGACGCTCGGCCAGACGCCGGGTGTTGACGAAAATCAGCGTGGTTTTGTGTTCACGGGCCAGCGCGGCGAGCCGGTCATAGACCAGATCCCAGACATCATTGGCCATCACCGCCGACAACGGCACCGGCGGCACTTCGATACCCAAGTCCCGTGGGCGAGCGTGGCCGATGTCAACGATCTCGCACGGCCGATCACGACCGACTAAAAAGCGCGACACCGCTTCGATGGGTTTTTGCGTGGCGGACAAACCGATACGCATCAACGGCTCAGGGCATAACGCCTGCAAACGCTCCAGACTCAGTGCCAGATGACTGCCGCGCTTGCTGGCGGCGATGGCATGGATTTCATCGACGATGAGTGTGCGGGTGCTGGCGAGCATGCGTCGGCCGGAGTCCGAACCGAGCAAGACATAAAGGGATTCCGGGGTGGTCACCAGAATATGCGGCGCGTTTTTGCGCATGGCCGTGCGGTCTTTTTGCGTGGTGTCGCCGGTCCGCACGGCGGTGTTGATCTGTAATTCGGGCAGCCCCATGCGCCGCAATTGCTCGGTAATCCCGGCGAGCGGGTTTTGCAGGTTGATCTGAATGTCGTTGGACAGCGCCTTGAGCGGCGAGACGTAGACCACCAGCGTCTCGTCTGGCAGTTTGCCGCCATGCTCCAGTCCCTGATGGACCAGGTCATCCAGCACCGCGAGAAACGCGGTGAGGGTTTTCCCGGAGCCGGTGGGCGCGGCAACCAGGATTGAGCGGCGCTGGCGGATCAACGGCCACGCCTGGGCCTGGGCGGCGGTGACCGACGGGAACGTCGCGTTGAACCAGGCGCTGACGGCGGGGTGAAAGCCGGTCAGGGCGTTGTCCGCTGATTCGGGAAGATTCATGGGGAGATTTATGCGACTGATGGGCGGAACTTGCAACCCCGTAGCAGCTGCCGGAGGCTGCGTTCGGCTCGGGCCGCGTTCGGACGCAGCAGTCGTAATTGGACTGACTCATTCAACCTGACAGATCACGATGGCATGTTTTGCGACCGCTTCGCGGCCGAACGCAGCCTTCGGCAGCTGCTACGCCCGGATGCCATGCAGCACTTTATAAGTGACGGTTGCGCTGGAAACCCGCAAAATGCAACGATTCCGGCAAATGCCAACGGCAACGCCTCATGGCTTTTCCGATAAAAACCATTGTTCTACACAGACTGGGCCTGCTGACTCTATGCGAATGCGCCTTATGTTACTGGGCGGCGGAAATGCCCTTGGGCAAGCGCTGATTCGCCTCGGTGCGGAGGAAGACATCGGTTTCCTCGCCCCCCGTCCGCCGCAAGACGGCTGGGATGCCGCGAGCCTGACGCAACTGCTCGACGACACCCGCCCGGATGCCTTGATCAACCTTGCCTACTACTTCGACTGGTTTCAGGCGGAGACAGTCGGCGAGGCGCGTCTGGCCGGGCAGGAGCGATCGATCGAGCGGCTTGCCGAACTGTGCCAGCATCACAATATCGTCCTTGTGCAGCCCTCCAGCTATCGGGTCTTCGATGGTTCGCGGGCTACCGCCTACAGCGAAAAAGATGAACCTGTGCCGCTGGGTCTACGTGGCCAGGCGTTGTGGCGAATCGAGCAGAGTGTACGTGCGACCTGTCCGCAACATGTTTTGTTGCGCTTTGGCTGGCTGCTCGATGATAGCCCAGATGGCACCCTTGGGCGCTTTCTGGCCCGAGCCGAACAACCCGAAGAACTGCTGATGGCCGATGATCGACGCGGCAATCCAACCCCTGTGGATGATGCGGCGCGAGTGATTATCTCGGTGCTCAAGCAACTCGACTGCGCGGCGCCGCTGTGGGGCACTTACCACTACGCCGGGCATGAGGCGACCACGCCGCTGGCATTGGGTCAGGCGATCCTGACCGAGGCTCGTCAGCTGCATCCGCTGGCGATCGAGTCGCCGACTGCGCAAGCCCACGCTGCGCGCCTTGATGCTGCGGAAGAACCGCAACACGCGGTATTGGCCTGTAAGAAAATTCTGCACACCTTTGGAATCAAGCCACGCGCCTGGCGCGCGGCACTCCCGGGCTTACTGGATAGGTTTTATCGCCATGGCTGACGGCCCTGTTTTGATCACCGGCGGCGCCGGATTTATTGGTTCGCATCTGGTCGATGCCTTGCTCGCCAAGGGGCATTCGGTGCGCATTCTCGATGACTTGTCCACCGGCAAACGCAGCAACCTGCCGCTGGATAATCCTCGGGTCGAATTGATTGAAGGCGACGTCGCCGATGCTGCTTTGGTGGCGCGGGCGATGGTGGATTGCCGGGCCGTCGCCCATCTCGCAGCAGTGGCTTCGGTGCAAGCCTCGGTGGACGATCCGGTGCGCACCCACCAGAGCAATTTCATCGGCACGCTTAATGTTTGTGAAGCCATGCGTCAGGCCGGGGTCAAGCGCGTGCTGTACGCGTCAAGCGCGGCGGTCTATGGCAACAATGGCGAAGGCGAGTCGATTGACGAAGACACGCCCAAGGCGCCGTTGACGCCTTACGCCTCGGACAAGCTGGCGAGCGAGTACTACCTTGATTTCTACCGTCGTCAGCACGGGCTGGAACCGGTGGTGTTCCGCTTCTTCAACATCTTCGGTCCGCGTCAGGATCCGTCGTCGCCGTATTCTGGCGTGATCAGCATTTTCAGCGAGCGGGCGCAAAAAGGTCTGCCGATCACCGTGTTCGGAGACGGCGAGCAAACCCGTGATTTCGTTTACGTTGAAGACCTGGTGGACGTGCTGGTGCAAGCCATCGAAGCACCTCAGGTCGAAGAGGGCGCGGTCAACGTCGGACTGAATCAGGCGACCACGCTTAAGCAGATGCTCCAGGCATTGGCTGAGGTCGTGGGGGAGTTGCCGCCGGTGAGCTACGGTCCGGCGCGTTTAGGCGATATCCGTCATTCCCGGGCGAACAATCAACGGTTGCTGCAGCGCTTCACATTCCCCGAGCAGACGCCGATGAGTGTCGGACTGGCGCGGTTGTTGGGGCGTTGATCGTTCCCACACTCCTGCGTGGGAATGCCTCACTGGACGCTCTGCGTCCGCTTTGGCAGTGACGCGGAGCGTCACGGGCTGCATTCCCACGCAGAGCGTGGGAACGATCAGCTACAGGGCTGAATCAGAACTTGTAACCAACACCGACCATGTAAACCCATGGATCGACATCCACGTCGACTTTGGTCTGGCCGACGCCCAGTGCGGTCGGGCCGTCGACGGTGGCTTTGGTGTCGATGTCGACGTACCAGACCGAGGCGTTGAATAGCATGTGGTCGGTGATCATGTAGTCGAAGCCTAGTTGCCCGGCGATACCCACCGAGTCCTTCATTTTCAGGTTACTGAAACCTTCGTTTTTACGCTGGTGGGTCAGGTCTTCGCCAAAGAACATCGTGTAGTTGATACCGATACCGGCATACGGCTGGAATTTGGACGAAGCGTCCAGCGGGTAGTACTGCAGCGACAGGGTCGGTGGCAGTTGCTTGATGTCGGCGAGCTTGCCGTCCAGTGCCGGGCCAAGGCCTTTGACGCCAACTTCGTGCTGGAACGGTGTGGCCGCCAGCAGTTCGAGACCGATGTGGTTGGTGAACATGTAGGCGAATGCCAGGCCTAACTGGGTATCGCTGGTCAGGGTCGCTTTAGTACCGGAGATCTTCGCACCGTCGAGCTTTAACTCACCGCTGTCTTCGTTAGGCGCGGTGGTAGCGGCACCGGCACGGACGATGAAATCACCGGCCTGGTGAGCATGAGCGAGTGGGGCTGCGAGCGTGAGCGCAAACAGGGAAGCGCTAAGCAAAGACTTGTGCATGGAGGCTCCAAAGGACGATTCAAGTTGACTGTGTCCAATGGTAAAGAGCGTCAAGAACGAGGCTTTGACTCAGCTCAATGGAATCATGACGGGGATTTGACTCAGCTCAATGAAATGATGATGGGGTATTTGGGCGGGGAACCTTTTGCGCCTGCTTCGCAGTCGATCGCGAGCAGGTCGGATCGCCGCACCGTCGCTCCCACAGGGATTTGTGTTGGATGCAAATTCTGCAGCCAATGGAGATCAAATGTGGGAGCGGGCTTGCTCGCGATGGCTATCTTGCAGGCGATGAACAACTACCTGACTTACTCCGGCAATTCGTAAACGTAGATTTTTTCGGCATCCATCTGATACCCGGCATCAGCCAGCTCACTGGTGGACGCTTTGACCTGCAACGCGCCTTCGATCCAGTACGGCTGATACAGCTCATCGAGCTTCACCCCGACCTCGCTTTTGACGTGGACGATCTGGTTCGACGGCGGTGGCGGGACATGGATGCAGGCGCCGAAATACGGCACCAGCAGAAACTCAGTAGCGCGGCCTTCTTCGCTGACTTCCAGCGGCACGATGTAACCCGGCAAGCGAATCCGTTGCCCGTCCAGGCTCTTCACCACCGGCGCGTTGGGCAGCTCTTGCTTGGCCGCCGGTGCAGCTTCGGCGGCCAGGGCGTCGCTCATCTTCGACAGGTCGTGCAGCGGCGTCATGTTCGGCACTTCCGGCGCCGCATCCGGGGGGATCATCTCTGACCAGGTCAGGTCTTTCGGTTCGGCGGCCCACAATGGCATGGCGACCAGTAACAACAGCGCAAGCAGGGCGCGGGACATGACATGGCTCCTCATGAAACGGAAGGTCATAAACAGATGCTCATAAACGAATGGACAGGCCATCGGCCAACGATTGTCGGTAGGCGCGCCAGGCCGGCACGCTGCCCATCAGCAACGCGGCGATCAGGATACCGCCGAGCAACGTCCACTCATATTCGCTCGGCCAGGCCAGCGGCAGGTACAAACCGTAAGTCGACTGCACATAACCTTGCGCCAGGGCGATGCTCAGGTACAACAGCCCCAACCCGGCAATCACCCCGGATAGCGCCAGGGCAAAAGCTTCAAGTACCAGCAAGGTCGCGATATGCCACGGCCGTGCGCCGACCGAACGCAGGATCGCCATCTCTCGCCGGCGTTCGTTGAGGCTGGTGAGAATCGCGGTGAGCATGCCGATCAAACCGGTCAGCACCACGAACAACGAAATCACAAACAAGGCTTTTTCCGCCGTGCCCATCATGCTCCAGAGCTCCTGCAAGGCCACGCCTGGCAGGATCGCCAGCATCGGCTCGCCACGGAATTCGTTGATCTCACGCTGCATGGCGAAGGTCGAAATCTTGTTGTTGAGGCCGAGCATGAACGCGGTGATGGCTTGCGGCGTCAGGTCCATGTTGCGTGCCTGATCGGCGCTGATGCGGCCGTTGCCCTGAGCTGGCACGCCGTTATGCCAGTCGATGTGGATCGCTTCCATGCCGCCGAGGCTGATGTGCAGCGTGCGGTCCACCGGGGTGCCCGTACGCTTCAAAATGCCGACCACGGTGAACGGCTTGTCGTCGTGTTTGACCAAGCTGATCACCGCCACGCCGTGGGCCAGCACCAGTTTGTCACCGAGTTTGTAATGCAGGGCGTCGGCAACTTCGGCCCCGAGCACCACTTCAAACGGGTCGGTATTGAAGGCGCGGCCACTGGCCAGTTGCAGGCTTTGTTGGCGACCGTATTGGTAGTGCTGGAAGTAGGCGTCAGTGGTGCCCATGACGCGATAACCGCGATGGGAATCACCGAGGGAAATCGGAATTGCCCACTTCACTTTCGGGTTGCTTGCGAAGTGCTCGAAGCTGTCCCAGCGGATGTTATTGGTGGCGTTGCCGATACGAAATACCGAGTACAGCAGCAGATTGACCGAGCCGGAACGGGCACCGACGATCAGGTCAGTACCGCTAATGGTGCTGGCGAAACTGGCGCGAGCTTCGGTGCGCACACGCTCGACCGCCAACAGCAAACACACCGACAGAGCGATGGCGAACGCGGTGAGGATCGCGGTAAAGCGGCGGTTAGCCAGGCTGGCCATGGCTAGACGAAACAAATACATCTCAAACCTCTGCAGGCGTGGCGGCGCGATTGAGATCGGCCAGCGACAAGTTGCGATCAAACAGCGGCGCCAGGCTCTGGTCGTGGCTGACAAACAGCAGGCTGGCCCCCGCTTCGCGGCACTCGGCGAACAACAAACGGATAAACGCCTCGCGGGCGTCATAGTCCAGGGCCGAGGTCGGTTCGTCGGCGATCACCAGTTCTGGCTGGCCGATCAGCGCACGTGCGGCGGCAACCCGTTGTTGCTGGCCGATGGACAGCGAGTCGGCGCGGCGGCCTAGCAGGTTCGGATCTTTCAAACCCAAATGGGCGAGCAGGGTTGCGGCGGCCTGATCGACACTGCCATGGCGCTGGATCGCACGGCTGGCGCGCAGTTTGGAGAAGTGGCAGGGCAATTCGACGTTCTCGCGCACCGAGAGAAACGGCAGCAAGTTGAACTGCTGGAAAATGTAGCCGGTGTGATCGACGCGGAAGCGGTCGCGAGCGCCGGCCGAGAGTTCGGTCAATTCCTGGCCGAGCAAGCGAATGCTGCCGCGATTGGGCTTTTGCACCCCGCCGAGCAAGCCGAGCAGGGTGGTCTTGCCACTGCCGCTGGGCCCTTTGAGGAACAGCGTTTCACCGGGTTCGAGGCGAAACGCCGGGATGTCCAGCAACTGTGGATGACCGGGCCAGCTGAAGCCCAGGTCGGACAGTTCGATAAGTGCTTGGGTCATGTGGCCGACTTCATGGGAAATGAGTTCTTGTGGGAGCGTGGCTTGCCCGCGAAAAATGATGACGCGAATTGTCTGAATAAACGCGGTGCGGCCTTCGCGGGCAAGCCCACTCCCACAGGTTCAGTGTCAAATCCGGGCTCTCCTGATTCAGAATTTCAGGGTTGCAGCCTTCGCCGTCGCTTCAACGCCTTGCTGACCACTCGGGCTGATGAGTTGTACCTGAATTTTCTGAGTAGCAGGGAAGGTCTTGAAGACTTGCGTCAGGTCCAGATTCTTCAGCGCACTCGGTGTGGCGCAGGTGAATTGATAGTGGGCGTGGATCTCGCTGTGTTCGTGGTGATGTTCGTGGCCGTTGGCATCTTTGACGTCTTCGTCATGGTCTTCATCTTCGTCGTGCTCATCGGCATCCGGCTTATCGCCGAACAACGGGCTTTCCAGTTCTTGCTTGGCAATCACGCAACCAGCGGCTTTTGGCAGGGTGAACAGCACCAGTGGTTTCTCCAGCTGAGCGCGGGCTGCGGCGACTTTGGCTTTGTCTTCATCGGTGCTAGCAACGTGTTCGAAGCCCACCAGGTTCATCGCCGGGCTTTCGAGCTCCAGCTCCAGAGCCTGACCGTCCAGCACTGCGTTCAAACGCCCGACACCATGTTCGTGGGCGCCGAGGCTGCCGTGTTCATGCTCGTGATCATGAACCTCGGCGGCATGAGCGACAGCCAGCGGCAGCAGGGCAAACGGCAAGGCGAGAAGCAGGCGGCGCATATCAAGTCTCCGGACATGAAGATGAAAGTTTTGTTATGTGATCTTATAACAATTAGGGCAGGAGTTTGACCGCATGCTTGGCGTTGCGCAAGACGCGTGGGAGCATGCTCGTCATAAATGTGAGGGAAAACCTATGTTGCGGATTCGCGGAAGCATCGGCGACTGGCCGGTGGACTTGACCCTGGAGCTCGATGAGGGTGATTGGGCGCAGTTGGGCGCGCAGTTGCAGGCGACCAAGCCTGAGGGCAGTGCGCCGCTGGTCAAACCAGTGAATCAGGACGATGCGCTGTGGCAGATCGCCAAGGATCTGCTGCGCAAAGCCGGGCAGATGAGCGGGCCGGATCTGCTCGAGCAGATGGAGGCCTTGACCGGCAGCGCCGCAGCCGGTAAACGCTTGCTGGTGCGCTTGCGCCACTGCGCTGAGGTCAAGGTGGTGAGCGGCGCCGATACGCCGCTTTATAGCTGGATCGAGCCAGCGTAGGGGCCGGGTGTAAATCCCGATCAATACAACGCGGCAAACAACTTGCGGCGGTACGCGGTGACCAGCGGGTGATCGTTGCCCAGCAGATCGAACACTTGCAGCAGGGTTTTGTGCGGCAGACCTTCGCTGTAACTGCGGTTGCGGATGAACAGCTTGAGCAGCCCGTCCAGCGCAGCGTCGTACTGCTGACGAGCCAGTTGCTGGACTGCCAGTTGGTAGACGGCTTCATCATCCAGCGGGTTTTGCGCCAGGCGGGTTTTCAGGTCGGCGACATCCGGCAGGTCCGCGGCCTGACCCAGAAACTTCAGTTGCGCCTTGGCACCGGCCAGCGCAGCTTTGTGCTCATCACCCTGGACTGAGTCGAGCACGATTTGCGCTTCGCCCAGCTCACCGCGTTCGGCCAGGCAGCGGGCGTACAGAATCAGCGCTTTGGCGTTGCTGTTGTCTTCGCCCAGCAGGGTTTTCAGCGTGGCTTCGGCATCGGCAAAACGACCTTCGTCGAACAGCGCTTGAGCCTGTTCAAATGGATCGGCTGCGGCTGGAGGCGGCATTTGAACGTGCGGTTCGAGCAAGGCACGGACGGCGGACTCTGGTTGCGCACCGGCAAAGCCGTCCACCGGTTGACCGTCCTTGAACAGCACCACGGTTGGCAGGCTGCGGATGCCAAAGCGCGAAACGATGTCCGGCTCGGCGTCGCAATTGACCTTGGCCAGCAGCAACTCGCCCTGATAGCTCTCGGCAATCTGCTGCAGCATCGGCATCAGCGCCTTGCACGGCGCGCACCATTCGGCCCAGAAATCCACCAGCACCGGTTTGTGGAAAGAGTTCTCGATCACCGACTGGTCGAAATCGACAGTGGTGGCGTCGAAGATATACGGCGTGTCTTGACTCATGGGGCATCTCTTGGAAGCGTGAATGGGCTCACTATAAGGGCTGGAGGGGGGTGGCTGAAAGCGGGGTGGCAGTTGCAGGTGTGTTGCCCGATAGATCGCCTTCGCGAGCAAGCCCGCTCCCACACTAAATTCGCGTCAACCCACAATGCTGCGATCAACAAATATCTAATGTGGGAGCGGGCTTGCTCGCGAAGCTCTTAGCCACGCCGCGCGTGATACAGGCTGACGTTGCGAAACTCTTCAGGCTCCGCCAGATCCGGCAAGGTAAACGCTTCCAGCATTTCCAGCCGCTGATACAACGGATGCCGAAAGTCCCGCACTCGCGAATCCGCCACCAGCGCTTCACGCCCGCGACTCAAAAACTCATCAAGCAACGGCAGATTGGCGCGGTCGTAGAGCACATCGGCGACCAGAATCAGGTCAAAACGATCTGCCTCGGCGAAAAAGTCCGTCGAGTAGCTGAGTTCCACCTCATTGAGTTCGGCATTCGCCCGGCAGGCCGCGATTGCCAGCGGATCAAGATCACAGGCCACCACTTCCAGTGCACCGGCTTTGGCCGCGGCGATCCCGGCAACCCCGGAGCCGGCGCCGAAATCCAGCACCCGTTTACCTTCGACCCACTGCGGGCGCTCGGCGAGATAGCGCGCCAACGCCAGGCCGCTGGCCCAGCAGAAACTCCAGTAAGGCGGCTCATGCAGAATTCGCCGGGTTTCTTCCGGCGTGAAGGCGCGGTCCATGTTTTCGGCGTCGATCAGCCAGAGCTTCAGTTCGGTCTCTGGTAACTGACAGGAGACAAGCTTCGCATCACCGAGCAGTTCTCCCAGAGCCTGTTGCAGGTCGAACGGTACAATCATGGTGCTTTGAAGAACTGCAACTGACCCAGCGCCTGGGTAATCGGTTGATCAATGCGTCGCGAAGGCAAATGCAGAATCAGTTGCCCGGACTGGCTGGCGCGGCCGCGCAATTCGACGCGAGCACCGAGCGGGAAGGATTCCGGATTGAAACGCAGGTGAAACGGCAGCACCTGGTTGTTGCCGATCAGGCTGGAGCTGGCCAGCAATTGTTGCGGCCGGCCGCGTTCGTCGATCACCAGCAGCGCCAGTTCGACTTCAGCGCCGGCCGGTACGCCTTGCAGGCTGCCGCTCAATTCGCGTTGAAAGGCCGGCAGTGGACCGAGGTTGGCCGACTCCTGAGCTTTCTTCTGCGCCTGCTGTGGTGCTGGCCCAGGCACCGGTGGTGCAGGCTTGGGCGTATTGCTGCCGCACGCGACCAGCAGGCTGAAAAGACTGAGCAAAACGAGCGGTCGTAGCGGCATGTGAAGCTCCAGCAAGGCTAAGTTCCGTGTGCATTCATAATAGCCGGTCTATATACCGTAAAGCCTATGGCTTGTCTTGCCAGTGAGATGCGCTACCATGGCCCTCCCTTTTTTTGTTGCCTGCCACCATGCACTGTCCCTTCTGCGGTGCCAACGACACCAAGGTCATCGACTCGCGTCTGGTCGCCGAAGGCGAACAGGTGCGCCGCCGGCGTGAATGCCTGGCCTGCGGTGAGCGTTTCACCACCTTCGAAACCGCCGAACTGGTGTTGCCACGCCTGATCAAAACCGACGGCAGCCGTCAGCCGTTCGACGAAGAAAAACTCCGTGCCGGCATGCAGCGCGCCCTGGAAAAACGTCCGGTAAGCGTCGAGCGCCTGGAATCGTCGCTGGCGCACATCAAGCACAAGCTGCGGGCGACTGGCGAGCGTGAGGTCAAGTCGCTGGTGGTCGGTGAACTGGTGATGGCCGAGCTGCAAAAGCTCGATGAAGTCGCCTACATTCGTTTCGCTTCGGTTTATCGGCGCTTCCAGGACCTCAACGAGTTCCGCGAAGAGATCGATCGCCTTGCCCGTGAGCCCGCCAAAGAATGACTATTTCCTCTGAACAAGCGGTCCTTGACGCCCACTACATGGCCCGAGCCCTGGAGCTGGCGCGCAAAGGCTTCTATACCACTCATCCGAACCCACGCGTCGGTTGTGTGATCGTGCGTGACGGGCAGATTGTCGGCGAAGGCTGGCATGTGCGCACCGGTGAGCCCCATGCCGAAGTTCACGCGTTGCGCGCTGCCGGTGAAAACGCCCGGGGCGCTACCGCCTATGTGACCCTCGAACCTTGCAGCCATCACGGCCGCACGCCGCCCTGTGCTGACGCGCTGGTGAATGCTGGCGTGGTGCGGGTCGTCGCGGCCATGCAGGACCCGAATCCGGAAGTCGCCGGCCGTGGCATGCAGCGTCTGGCTCAGGCCGGGATCGCCATCCACAGCGGCGTGCTCGAAGGTCAGGCACGCGCCATCAACCAGGGTTTCCTCAAGCGCATGGAACACGGCCTGCCCTTTGTGCGAGTCAAACTGGCCATGAGCCTGGACGGTCGCACAGCGATGGCCAGTGGCGAGAGCCAGTGGATCACCGGCCCGGCCGCGCGTTCCGCCGTGCAGCGCCTGCGGGCTCAGGCCAGTGTGGTGCTGACCGGTGCCGACACAGTATTGGCGGACGGCGCCCGATTGACCGTGCGTGCGGATGAGCTAGGACTGGATGCCGAGCAGACAGCGCTGGCGCTGACCCGACCACCCTTGCGCGTGCTGATCGATGGCCGCTTGCGGGTGCCGCTCGACGCGCCGTTCTTCAAGGCCGGTCCGGCATTGGTCGCTACCTGTGTCGCGGTGGAAGAACAGTACGCCAATGGCCCGGAATGCCTGATCGTGCCCGGTGACGATGGCCAGGTTGATCTGCGCAAGCTGCTGACCGAACTGGCGGCCCGTGGCGTCAACGAGGTGCTGGTGGAAGCCGGTCCGCGCCTGGCAGGGGCTTTCGCTCAGCAAGGTTTGGTGGATGAATTCCAGATATTTATCGCCGGCAAGTTTCTAGGCTCTACAGCTCGGCCGTTGCTGGACTGGCCGCTGGCGCACATGAAAGACGCGCCTGAGCTCAAAATCACCGAAATCCGCGCGGTTGGCGATGATTGGCGAGTGACCGCCATTCCTGTGCCATCAGCAGGCGTATAATTCCCGGCCTGCGCTAAGCGACGGCCCTGTTCTCGAGGAGGACTTCATGTTTACCGGCATCATCGAATCCATCGGCAGCATTCGTGCATTGACCCCAAAAGGCGGCGATGTGCGGGTTTATGTAGAGACTGGCAAGCTTGATCTGTCCGACGTCAAACTCGGCGACAGTATCGCGGTCAACGGCGTTTGCCTGACTGCGGTTGAATTGCCGGGCAATGGCTTTCTGGCGGATGTCAGTCGCGAAACCCTCGACTGCACCGCGATGAATGACCTGAAAAGCGGCAGCCCAGTCAACCTGGAAAAAGCCCTGACCCCGACCACCCGCCTCGGTGGGCATCTGGTCAGCGGCCACGTCGATGGCGTGGGCGAAGTGGTTGCCCGTACCGAAAATGCTCGCGCTGTGGAATTCCGCATCCGGGCCCCGAAAGACCTGGCCAAATACATCGCGCACAAAGGTTCGATCACCGTCGACGGCACCAGCCTTACGGTGAACGCGGTCGATGGTGCCGAGTTCTTGCTGACGATCATTCCCCACACCCTGAGCGAAACCATCATGGCGTCTTACCAGCCTGGTCGCCGAGTGAATCTCGAAGTCGACTTGCTGGCGCGTTATCTGGAGCGCCTGCTTATGGGCGATAAGGCCGCAGAGCCGGGCGACTCTTCGCAAAAGCCGGGCAACATCACTGAAAGCTTTCTGGCCGCCAACGGCTACCTCAAATCCTGACCCAAGGGGGTGCCGCGTGGCGCTCAATAGCATCGAAGAACTGGTCGAAGACATCCGCCAAGGCAAGATGGTCATCCTCATGGATGACGAAGACCGTGAGAATGAAGGCGACCTGATCATGGCCGCCGAGTGCTGCTTGCCTGAGCACATCAACTTCATGGCCAAGCACGCCCGCGGCCTGATCTGCATGCCGATGAGCCGCGAGCGCTGCGAACTGCTCAAACTGCCGTTGATGGCGCCGCGCAACGGTTCCGGTTTCGGTACCAAGTTCACCGTCTCGATCGAAGCCGCTGAAGGCGTCACCACCGGTATTTCCGCTGCTGACCGCGCACGCACCGTTCAGGCCGCCGCCGCCAAAGACGCCAAGGCCGAAGACATCGTCAGCCCGGGCCACATTTTCCCGCTGATGGCCCAGGCCGGCGGTACGCTGGCTCGCGCCGGCCACACCGAAGCCGCCTGCGACCTGGCGCGGATGGCCGGTTTCGAGCCTAGCGGAGTGATCTGCGAAGTGATGAACGACGACGGCACCATGTCCCGTCGTGCCGAACTGGAAGCTTTCGCTGCCGAACACAACATCAAAATCGGCACCATTGCCGACCTGATTCACTACCGGATGATCCACGAACGTACCGTTCAGCGGATTGCCGAGCAGCCATTGGACAGCGAACTGGGCCAGTTCAATCTGGTGACCTATCGTGATTCAGTGGAGGGCGACGTGCACATGGCGCTGACCCTGGGCACCATTTGCGCTGAAGAGCCGACCCTGGTTCGCGTTCACAACATGGACCCGCTGCGCGACCTGTTGATGGTCAAGCAGCCCGGCCGCTGGAGCCTGCGCGCGGCTATGAGTGCAGTGGCCGAGGCCGGCAGCGGTGTGGTGCTGTTGCTCGGTCACCCACTCGATGGTGACGTGGTGCTGGCGCATATTCGTGAAACCGCGGAGCACGCCCCGGTGAAAAAACCGACCACCTACAGCATCGTCGGTGCCGGTTCGCAGATCCTGCGTGACCTGGGCGTACGCAAAATGCGCCTGATGAGTGCTCCGATGAAATTTAATGCGATATCCGGTTTCGATCTGGAAGTTGTAGAATACGTGCCCTCCGAATAAAGACCGGCTGTTTTTGTCTTGAATTCGCGGTTCAAATATCACTGAGGGACGCGTACTGAACGCGTCCCGGCTCTTTAAGAGATTTGTCGAATGACCCTGAAGACCATCGAAGGTACCTTCATCGCCCCCAAAGGCCGCTACGCCCTGGTGGTCGGCCGCTTCAACAGCTTCGTCGTCGAAAGCCTGGTGAGCGGTGCTGTTGATGCCCTGGTTCGCCATGGCGTGAGCGAAAGCGACATCACCATCATCCGTGCACCTGGCGCCTTCGAAATTCCGCTGGTTGCGCAGAAAGTTGCTCAGCAAAGCGAATACGCGGCGATCATCGCCTTGGGCGCGGTCATTCGTGGTGGCACTCCGCACTTCGAATACGTGGCTGGCGAATGCACCAAGGGCCTGGCCCAGGTGTCCATGGAGTTCGGCGTACCGGTCGCCTTTGGCGTGCTGACCGTCGACTCGATCGAGCAAGCCATTGAACGTTCCGGCACCAAAGCCGGCAACAAAGGTGCCGAAGCTGCCTTGTCCGCTCTGGAAATGGTCAGCCTGCTGGCGCAGTTGGAGGCCAAGTGATTAGCGACGAAAGCGATCGTTTCAACCCGCGCGATCCGAAACCTGCGGACGCTGGCAAGCCATCCAAGAGCGTCAAGCGTCGCGAAGCCCGTCAGCTCGCGACTCAGGCGCTGTACCAATGGCATATGGCCAAAACTTCGCTGAACGAAATCGAAGCGCAGTTCCGGGTCGATAACGATTTCACCGACGTTGATTCGGCGTACTTCCGTGAAATCCTGCACGGCGTGCCGGCGCACAAGACCGAGATCGATTCTGCCCTCGCTCCGTGCCTGGACATCACCATTGATGAGCTCGATCCGGTTGAACTGGCGGTCCTGCGCCTGTCCACCTGGGAGCTGCTCAAGCGCGTCGACGTTCCGTATCGCGTGGTGATCAACGAAGGGATCGAGCTGGCCAAGGTCTACGGTTCCACCGACGGTCACAAATTCGTCAACGGTGTGCTGGACAAGCTGGCCCCGCGTCTGCGTGAAGCTGAAGTGAAGGCGTTCAAGCGCTGATTCGCGCTTGCAGTGTCCTGTCTTGCCAATGCGTTCCTTTTTTGGTGAGTGGCTGTTGTTGCCAGGCAAGGCGCCGCGACAAGTCATAGCCCGCTATGGCGAGGAGCGGCAACGCAGTATGGCGACAACAGACACCGCCCAAAAAAAGAACAGTATTGGTGAGACAGGATACCCAATGGGCGAGTTTGAACTGATTCGTAACTACTTCGCTGCCGCGCCTTGTGCGCAGGCCGGCGAAGGCGTTGCACTGGGGATCGGCGATGATTGCGCCTTGCTGGCTGTTCCCGCTGGGGAACAGTTGGCTATCTCCACCGACACCCTCGTGGCCGGTGTGCATTTCGCAGACCCCTGCGACCCTTTTCTGCTCGGTCAGCGTTCGCTGGCGGTGGCGGTCAGTGATCTGGCAGCCATGGGCGCAACACCTCTCGCATTTACCCTTGCCCTGACCTTGCCGATGGATTCCGCCGATTGGCTGCAAGCTTTTGCCCGTGGTTTGAACGCCATGGCGCAAAGCTGCGGTGTGCGGTTGGTGGGCGGCGATACCACTCGCGGCCCGCTGAGCCTGACCATGACCGTGCTTGGCCGCGTGCCAACAGGTTTGGCCCTGACCCGTAGCGGTGCGCAACCGGGTGATCTGCTGTGTGTCGGTGGCGAATTGGGTAATGCGGCCGGTGCTTTGCCGCTGGTATTGGGGCAGCGCACGGCCGAACCGGCTATCGCCGAGCCGTTGCTGGCGCACTACTGGTCGCCACAGCCGCAGCTGGCGTTGGGCCAGGCGTTGCGTGGCAAGGCGACTTCGGCGCTGGATATCTCGGACGGTCTGCTGGCCGATTGCGGGCATATCGCGACGGCTTCAGCTGTCGGCTTGCTGATCGAAAGTGAAAAGCTGCCGTTGTCCAAGGCGCTGCGGGCGTTTCTCGGCCAGAATGCGGCCCGGGTCGCGGCCCTCAGCGGCGGCGACGATTACGTCCTGGCCTTCACCTTGCCGCCCGCCGAGTTACCGCAGTTGTTGGCGGACGGCTGGCCGGTGCATGTGGTCGGTCGCGTCGTGGCGGGGCAGGGTGTCACGCTGTTGGCCGCCGACGGACAAGACATCACCCCGGCTACCCGGGGTTATCAACATTTTCGGGAGACACCGTGACAGATCACCCCAAACAGGCCCCGGCGGAGTCCGTACCGCATTCGGTCTGGCGTAATCCCTGGCATTTCCTGGCATTCGGTTTCGGTTCGGGCACCCTGCCAAAAGCGCCCGGCACTTGGGGTTCGTTGGTGGCGCTGCCCTTTATCCCGTTGTGGCAGATGTTGCCCGACTGGGGTTATTGGCTGATGCTCGGCATCACCATGCTGTTCGGCTTCTGGTTATGCGGCAAGGTTGCCGATGATCTGCGGGTCCGCGACCACCAAGGCATCGTCTGGGACGAAATGGTCGGGATGTGGATCACTCTGTGGCTAGTGCCTGAAGGTTGGTACTGGTTATTGGCAGGCTTCCTGATGTTCCGCTTCTTCGACATTCTCAAGCCATGGCCGATTCGCTGGATCGACCGGCATGTGCACGGCGGTGTCGGAATCATGCTCGACGATGTGTTGGCGGGTGTGTTTGCCTGGCTGGCGATGCAAGGATTGGTGTGGTGTTTCGTCTGAGGGACCAGGGATGAGTGGCCGCTGGCTGTTGATACTGCTGTGCGTATTGTCGTGCTCTGCGGCAAGGGCGAGTGAATCGTCGATGACACCCACCCAGATTCGTCTGGCCAGTGAAGAGTGGAGCAACTACACCGCGGCCGATGGTCATGGTCTGGCCTGGGATGTGCTGCGGGCAGTCTTCGAACCGGCCGGGGTCACGCTGCAAATCCGCATGGTGCCTTACACGCGCTCGGTCGGTTTGGTTCAGCGCGGCGAGGTGGATGCCTGGGTCGGTTCTTACCGAGAAGAAGTCGGTGGCGTGCTCTATCCCCGTTGGCACTACGACTATGACCATGTTTACGCGCTCGGTCTGGCCAGCAACCCAGCGCCAACCGCGGCCACGCTGGGAGACTATCGCCTGGCCTGGGTGCGGGGTTATCACTATCAAAATTACTTTCCCAACATCCATCGCTTCAATGAAATCCAGCGTCGCACCGGGATTTTGCCGATGCTGCTGTACGGCCGTGCCGATTACTACATCGATGCGTTGACCGAGGTTGATTACGTGCTCGGTGGTGCACAGAACCCTGCGCTATTCCGGCGAACGCATTTGGCCGAACTACCGGTTTTTCTGGGGTTCGCCGATAATTCCAAGGGCCGGGCGCTGCTGACACTGTTCGATCAGCGCATGGAATTGTTGGTTAAAAGTGGTCAGTTGCGACCGATCTTCGAGCGCTGGAAACAGCCATACCCGTTCGAAGAAAACAGCACGCCTGCGGTGCAGTGATCAAACTTCTTGATCTTTATGGCCGATAATTCAGCCTAAGCGTCTGTAGGAACCTGCTGTTACAATGCCGCCTCTGCGAATCTCCAGTCCTCATACAGATCAGGAGCACACGGTGCCCGTCGTTTTCGTCGCTGCTTCCAAGCTGCCAACCCCTTTTGCGCAATTCACCATGCATGGTTTTCTCGATGAGGCCACTGGCCGCGAGCACGTTGTGCTCAGTCTGGGTGACTTCGCCGATGGCGCACCGGTACTCGGCCGGTTGCACTCCGAGTGCCTGACCGGCGATGCCTTGTTCAGTCAGCGTTGCGACTGCGGCTCGCAACTTGAGGCCGCCTTGCAGGCGATCGCCCGCGAAGGTCGTGGCGTGCTGCTGTATTTGCGTCAGGAAGGCCGTGGCATTGGCTTGCTGAACAAGATCCGCGCCTATGAATTGCAGGACGGTGGTGCCGATACCGTTGAGGCCAACGAGCGTCTGGGCTTTGCTGCTGACCAGCGCGACTACGCTATCTGTCTGCCGATGCTTGAGCACCTGGGTGTGAAATCCTTGCGCCTGATGACCAACAACCCGCGCAAGGTCAAAGCCATGACCGACATGGGCATCGTGGTCGCCGAGCGCGTGCCGCTGCACACCGGCCACAACCCGCACAACAAACTCTACCTGGCCACCAAGGCCAGCAAGCTCGACCACATGATGGGCAACGAGCACCAGGGCGAGGCTGATCGGGCGTGACCCGCGGTCAAGTGCGGCGGCGATTGGCCGTCAACTGGTGGCAGTACCTGGCGTTGGCGTTACTGCCGTTGTTCGTGATCAATGCTGTGTTCGGCAAGACTGAGGCGGTGTTGCCGGTTCTGGCCATGCCGTTCTTTATTGCTGGCATGGCGGCGATGTTCGTCAGCCTGCGTTTCTTTGGCGGCTACAAGCATGCTTTGATCGCCACCCAGAAAGCCCTCGACACCCCTGAAGAGCCTGCCGCCTGGGTTGCTTTGGCTGCCAAACGCCGTACAGCGTTTCTGGCCGCCGCGCTGCCGGCCTGGATCGGTGCGCTAGCGGTGTTCGTTGGTCTTGAAGCGGTGCCGCTGATTCTGCTGGCGCTGTCCACGACGGTACTGTTCTACCTCTACCGTATTCCGCGTCAACTCAGTTGATGCGCGGTTGGCTGGCGGTCCTGCTGCTGGCCGTCAGTGGCTCCGCGGCCGCCGTGGAGCGCGTGGTCAGCCTCGCACCGTCTCTCTCCGAAATTGTCGTTGAACTTCGCTCTGCCGATCTGCTGGTTGGCGTGCTCGATGCCGGTGAGCGTCCGCCTGAGTTGAAAGCCGTGCCCTCGGTCGGGCGCTACGGTCAGTTGGATATGGAGCGTCTGCTCAGTCTCAAGCCGGATCTACTGTTGCTCTGGCCCGGCAGCGTCGGTCCGGCACAGCGCGAGCAGCTCAAGCGACTGAACATTCCCACCTACGTCGCCGAACCCCATAGCCTCGAACAACTCATCACACAAATTGAAGTGATTGCCGAACAACTCGGCCGGCCGCAGCGTGGCCGAGCACTGGCCGTGGACTTGCGAAAACAGCTTGAGGGCCTGCGTCAGCGTTATCAGCGGGAAAAGCCGCTAGAGGTGTTTTATCAGGTCTGGGATCAGCCGCTGTACACCGTCGGCGGCGGGCAGATCATCAGCGATGCATTAAAGGTCTGCGGTGCACGCAATGTGTTCGCCGACCTGAAATTGCCAGCACCACAGGTCAATCTGGAGTCGGTGCTGCAGCGCAATCCTGAGGTGATTCTGGCCGGCAGCCAGGCGCAGCTCGACGCCTGGAAAGCCTGGCCGCAGGTGAGGGCGGTGGCACAGGGGCAATTGCTGCTGGTGGTGGATAAAGGTCTGGAGCGACCGAGCGGGCAGATGATTGCGGCTACGGCCAAGTTGTGTGAGTTGATCGCGCCGAGCAAATGAGGGTGAAGCGCGGCGCACGAGCGTGCGCCGTTTTGCTCAGAGATCGAGTAGTTGCAAACGCTCGCGAACGGACGCTTCTATGCCGTCTTCGTCCAGACCGCACTCGGCAAGCATTTGCGCCGGTTTGGCATGCTCGACGTAAGCGTCCGGCAAGCCCAGATGCAGCATGGACTTGAGGATGTTTTCCCGGGCAAGAAACTCGCTGACAGCACCACCGGCGCCGCCCATGATCGCGTTCTCTTCGATCGTCACTAGCAGCTCGTGGCTGGCGGCCACCTCCCGAACCAGGGCTTCATCCAGCGGCTTGACGAAGCGCATGTCGACCACAGTCGCATCGAGTTTTTCTGCGACTTTCAGCGCTGCGGCCAGTTGCACACCGAACACCAGCAGAGCGACGTTGCTGCCCTGGCGGCGAATCACGCCTTTGCCGATTTCAATCGGCTCGAGGTTTTTCTCGATCGGTGCATTCGGCCCAGTGCCACGCGGGTAACGCACAGCGGCCGGGCCGTTGTAGAGGTGACCGGTGCTGAGCATTTTGCGCAGTTCGTTCTCGTCGCTCGGGGTCATCACCAGCATGCCGGGGATGCAGCGCAGGAATGACAGGTCGAAACTGCCTGCGTGGGTCGGACCGTCTTCGCCCACCAGGCCTGCGCGGTCGATGGCAAACAACACGTCGAGGTTCTGTACCGCGACGTCATGCACCAGTTGGTCGTAACCGCGTTGCAGGAAGGTCGAATAGATCGCCACGACGGGTTTGGCGCCTTCGCAGGCCATGCCGGCAGCGAAGGTCACAGCGTGCTGCTCGGCAATAGCGACGTCGAAATAGCGCAGCGGGAAACGCTCGCTGAAAGCTACCAGGTCGGAGCCTTCCTTCATCGCGGGAGTGATCCCGACCAGGCGAGGATCGGCGGCAGCCATGTCACACAGCCACTCGCCAAACACGCTGGAATACTTCGGCCCGCCGGCTTTTTTCGGCGCTGCGGCCGGAGCATCCAGGGGTTCGAGTTTGGTGATGGCGTGGTAGCCGATCGGGTCGACTTCCGCTGGAGCGAAACCTTTGCCTTTCTTGGTCACCACGTGCAGGAACTGCGGACCCTTGAGGTCACGCATGTTGCGCAGGGTGGCGATCAGGGTCGGCAGGTCATGGCCGTCGATAGGGCCGATGTAGTTCCAGCCCAGCTCTTCGAAGAGGGTGCCGGGAACCAACATGCCTTTTGCGTATTCTTCAGTGCGACGTGCGATTTCCCAGGCGTGGGGCAGACGCGACAGCACTTTTTTGCTGCCCTCACGCATGCTCGCGTAAGTGCGGCTGGAAAGAATCTTCGCCAGATAATTCGACAGCCCGCCGACGTTGCGCGAGATCGACATGTCGTTATCGTTAAGGATCACCAACATGTTGGCATTGACTTCCGGCGCATGGTTCAGCGCTTCGAACGCCATGCCCGCGGTCAAGGCGCCGTCGCCGATGACGGCGATGGCCTTGCGCTCGCTGTTTTGCAGGCGGGCGGCAATCGCCATGCCCAGCGCAGCACTGATCGAGGTACTGGAGTGGCCGACGCCAAAGGTGTCGTACTCGCTCTCGGTACGGCGCGGGAAGGCAGCGATGCCGTCCTTCTGGCGCAGAGTGCTCATGCGCTCGCGACGGCCGGTGAGGATCTTGTGCGGATAAGCCTGATGGCCCACGTCCCACACCAGCCGGTCGTCCGGGGTGTCGAAGACGTAATGCAGCGCAACGGTCAGCTCGATGACGCCAAGGCCGGCACCGAAATGCCCTCCTGTCTGGCCGACCGTATAGAGCAGCTCCTGGCGCAACTCATCGGCCAGGGTTTCGAGCTCGGCTTCACCTAACCGGCGCAGGCCGGCCGGCGTGTCGGCGCGGTCGAGCAGGGGCGTGGTAGGGCGTTTGCGGGGAATCTCATGAAACGTCGTGGGCATCAGGCGAATCGTTATAGGTCTAGAAGAGGCGGCAGTTTACCTTATGGATCGCAAGCTGCCCACGCGGAGGTCGGAAGTTGACCAATATGCAGTCCAGAGTCGCGGCTTTTTTAGCTGCGACGCTCGACTATATAGCGCGCCAGGTCCCGCAATGGCTCGGCCGATGCGTCAAACGGTCGCAGGGCATGCAAGGCTTGATCGCGCAGTTCCAGGGCATAAGCCTTGGCCGCTTCCAGGCCGAGCAGGGCCGGATAGGTCGGTTTGTCCCGAGCGATATCGGCGCCCTGGCGTTTGCCGAGGGTCTGGGTATCGCTTTCGACATCGAGGATGTCGTCCTGCACCTGAAACGCCAAACCGATGGCCTGTGCGTAAGTCTGCAAGGATTTGAGTTCGGCTTTTTCGGCGCGCCCGCTGGCCAGGGCGCCCAGTTTGACGCTGGCTTCGATCAGTGCGCCGGTCTTGTGCCGGTGCATGTATTCCAGCGCCGCTTGATCGAGTTTGAGGCCAACCGAACCGAGATCGATGGCCTGGCCACCGACCATGCCCGCCGGGCCTGCCGCCAACGCCAGGGCGCTGACCATGCTCAAACGGGTTTCGGCATCCGATGCGCTCAGGCGCGGGTCGAGCAAGGCACTGAACGCCAGGCTTTGCAGGCCGTCACCGGCGAGAATCGCGCAGGCTTCATCGAAAGCTTTATGAGTGGTGGGTTGGCCGCGACGCAGATCGTCGTCGTCCATCGCCGGCAAATCGTCATGCACCAGCGAATACGCGTGAATCAACTCCACCGCACAGGCCGCACCGTTGGCTTGCTCAGGCAGCCCGCCGAGGGCTTCGCAAGCCGCATAGGCGAGCAGCGGGCGCACGCGCTTGCCGCCATTCATCACGCTGTAGCGCATGGCTTCATACAGACGGGTCAGCTCAGGGCTGGGGGCGTGGAACAGGGTTTCCAGTGCAGCATTGACGCGAGCCTGACTGCTGGCCTGATAGGCGGCAATCATTCCGGCTGTTCCGCGTCGAAGGGTTCCTCAGTCAGCTCCCCGTCGCGTTCGAGCAATACCTGCACCTTCTGCTCAGCCTGGGCCAACGCAGCCTGGCAATCGCGGGTCAGACCGATGCCTTGTTCGAAGGCAGTCAACGAGTCTTCCAGCGACAGCTCGCCGTTCTCCAGACGCTCGACCAGCGTTTGCAGGTCAGCGAGAGATTGTTCGAAATCCAGTGCAGCTTTTTTGCGGGCCATGGCGGCTATCCCGGTTGACGTTAAACCGGCGCGACACTAGCAGACATGGGGGGTTGGGGCAAATCGGGGGGGCTAGACCCAACCGGCTCAGGCTCCGGTATCGCCTGAGTAATTGATCTGATATCGGGTGCTGCGACCACCGCCGGGCAGGCGGACCAGATAGCCTTTGTCCAACAGATCGGACAGATGACGGGTGGCAGTGGCTTTGGAGACCTTTGCCACGGCTTGGTACTGGACTGCGCTGATACCTTCCTCAAAACCGTTTTCACCGCCATCGAGCAGGCGATTGAGCACTTTGATTTGTTCTAAAGACAGGGTCTGTTGTCGATGCAGCTGCCAGAAGCGCGCCTTGCCAAGCACCCGATCAATACGAGCCATCGCTTGTTGAAGGCTATTCAATAGTGTTTGCAGAAACCACTCCAGCCACTCGGTGATGTCGAGCGTGGCTTTCTGAGAGGCTTCCAGCACGCGGTAATAACCGGTACGGTCATCCAGAATGCTGGCGGACATGGCGTAGAAACGGATGGCCTGGTTCTCACCCTGAGCAAGCGCCAAGTCAGTGAGGGCACGGGTCAAACGACCATTGCCGTCGTCAAAGGGGTGGAGAGTCACAAACCAGAAATGTGCGATGCCAGCTCGTAGCAATGGATCGAGTTGCGTCTCGGCGCGACTGGTTTCGAACCAGTGGAGAAAGGCATTCAGTTGCGGCTCCAGGCCGTCCCGCGCAGGTGCTTCGAAATGGACGGTCGGCCGATCCAGGCGACCGGAAACCACCTGCATCGGCTCATCACCGCGCAAAGCACCGACGCGGATATGTCGCGTACTGAAGTCTTCTTCCTGCGCAGGAAACAACCATTCATGCCAACGCAGCAGGCGTGCAAGATCAAGTGGTTCAGCGAAATGCTGAGTGGCGTCCAGCATCAACTCCGCCAGTCCTTCACTACGCTTGCTCACGCGACTGTCGCCGACATCCTCCAGACCCAGACGTCGGGCCAGCGAAGAGCGGACCGAACCCACATTCAGTTGTTCGCCTTCGATGGCGGATGACGTCACGATGTTCTGTAGCAAAGAATCCAGCTCACTTTGCGCACTGAGCGCTCCACCCGCCGAACTGGACATCCCAAGCAGCCGACCTTGCGCCTGCACACACTCACGCAATAGCGGCGCCAAGCGCTCGGATTGCCAGTGAAAGTGCGGCCAGGTGGGCTGTTGCCAGATCCAGCGAGGGTGGTGCATTGGCTTTTACTCGTGACGTGAGCCGAATAGAGGGTTTATTCGGCTCATTTGATGAGCCGATTGTGTTGGGGATTTGGCTCAGGGTCTAGTGTTTTACTGCAAAGCTACTAATGGAACTCCGAGGGGGAGCGAACCAAAGTGCCTCGTCGACCAACTTGGGCAGTGGGCTGCTACCCAGGTCGAATTGGGCGATGCTTTGATGAGAACCGTGCATGTTGATTTCTGGTAAAAGGCTGACGTAGGCTGAGCCTGTTCATCGTGTCGGTCATTTCTCAAGGTTGAGAGATTGAATGCACGCATCACTCATGGTCATTGATATTTCCATGCCCACCAGCGTACTCAATCCAAATCGCTTGAACTCGATTGTTCGATCGGGTCTCGCCGTCTCGCAAAACCACTGTGCGAACAGCCGCCGTCGCAGCATTTTGTTCGCCTTCACGTTTTCCCCGCCCCGGCCAAAAACACTAAGTCGTTATTGATTCGTTCGCTGCATTGATTGGTGTTGGGGCTCTTGCCCGTTGCCTCAATGAGCGAGCGCTTTGTGTTGCCTGAAGTTTTTTGGGGTGGATTTATGAGCGTCATTATCAACAGAGCTGTATTTGCGGCGCTGATACTCGGCGTGTCTATCGTGGGGTTAAGTGTCGGCTCGACAGTGCCGGTGGTCGCTCTGCGTCTGTATCAGGCGGGATTCTCGAACGCGCAGATTGGCCTGATGTCCGCTCTGCCAGCGGCCGGCATGATGCTCTCGGCTTTTACGGTGGATTGGATCTATCAGCGGTTGGGCCGTCGGCAGATCTATCTCTGCTGCTTCGCGCTTTCTGCACTCAGCATTGCGGTCGTGGAAGTGTTCGCATCGACACTGTATGGGCTGGGAGTGGCCAGGCTGGTGATGGGGCTGGCCGCTGGAGTCATCATTATTCTCGGGGAGTCCTGGGTCAACGAAATAGCCGAGGACGCCAATCGGGGGCGGATTGTCGCGGTCTATACGACTTGCTTTACAGTCTTCCAGTTACTGGGCCCGGGGATGGTCGCGTTATTTGGCCCTGATGGCCCGCTGGTGATTGTCAGTGTCATTGCCGGACATCTGCTGGCTATTGGCGTGATCTGGTTCACCTTGCCTCGACAACTGATCGGTCAAGGGCACTCGCAGAGTCGGACGTTCTCGGTGCTGGGCTTCATTCAAGTGGCGCCAGCGTTGTGCATGGGGATTATCTTCTTCTCATTTTTCGATAGCGTGATTTTGTCGATGTTTGCGGTATATGCCGCCGATCATGGTTACGCCATCAAGCTGGCGGCGTTAATGGTGACGGTCATCCTGCTCGGCGACGCGGCCTTTCAGTTCCCGTTGGGCTGGCTGTCGGACAAAGTTGGAAGGCCGCCTATCTACCTGGTTTGCGGTGTTCTGTCTTTGTTAGTCGGCGTGTGCCTGCCTTGGCTAATGAACAGTTCCATGCTGCTCTGGCCAAGTTTGGTGGTATTGGGTGCGGTAGCCGGTGGCGTCTATACCTTGGCGATCATCCTGATAGGGCAGGATTTCAAGGGCGCAGATCTGGTGACGGCCAATGCCAGCGCGGGTTTTTTGTGGGGGGTAGGCAGCTTGCTCGGGCCTCTGATCAGCGGCGCAGCGATGTCCACCAGTACACAGGGTCTGCCGCTGGCGCTATCTGCTGCGGCGGCGCTGTTCGTGCTGTTCGCGCTGTCGCTGTTCAGGAGGGCGGTTCAGGTCAAAGGGCTCGGGTAAGAAGTAATCTTTATCCACCGCCTTCGATACATTTTGTGATTTTTATTTTGTAGAAGTTGGGAGTACTAGATAGGGCGTCGCCTACTAAACAGGAACGCCCTCACGTGAATGACCTCAGCGCCATCGCGCCATCCCCTGATGCTAGCTTTAATGAAATCACCCAACTGATTGTTGTTGCTCGCCAGCGGGCGGCACAGGCGGTTAACACCGAGTTGATCGAACTGTATTGGCAAGTGGGGGCTTATATCAGTCGAAAGCTTGAAGCGGCGGAGTGGGGCTATGGGGGTGGTTGATCAGCTGGCAGACTACCTGGCGCGAACCCAGCCGGGATTAAGGGGCTTTACCCGGCGCAATCTGTTCGCATGCGCCAGTTTTACGACGTCTATAGGCACGAGGAAAAAGTGTCGGCACTGCTGACACAATTGCCCTGGACCCAAAACCTGATCAGGTCGGTGCTCGCGACTTTGCGCTGGATCTTCTGTTCTTCCATCGCGGTCTGAATTGCCTCGTGGCGATTGAGCTCAAGGTTGGGCGCTTCGAGCCGGAGTATCTGGGCAAGCTGGATTTTTATCTTGAGGCCCTGGACCGCAACGTCCGTAAGTCCCATGAGAATCCGGCCCTCGGCGTATTGCTCTGTGCCAGTAAAGACGATGAGGTGGTGGAATACGCCCTCAACCGTTCGCTCTCGCCGGCCCTGATTGCGGAGTACCAGACACAGTTGCCAGACAAGAAATTGCTGCAGGCTAAGCTGCATGAGTTTTACGCCCTGAATACTGACGACTGTTGAGCCGGTACCGGCGCAGAATTGCTTTTCTGCAGGCATTAAAAAGCCGGCTTGTGGCCGGCTTCTCGGGGACTGGCTTGGCTTATTTTTGGTAAGCCGCGCCAGCCTTCAAAACGTACATCCAGATTCTTGCGTCTGGCTGTGGGACTCGGCGAGAAAATTATCTGCCGCGTCGGTGCGATCTGGCCGTGTTAAACGGTCGATGCGCAAATGTGGGGCGCAGCATACTGATTTTTTTGAGAAATTCCCAGCCCAAAGGGCGATCCAGAGCCGTCGCTTTCTCATCGTTGGTCCAGGTCTTACTTGAACGGTACCGGTGGGCGAGGTTTGTTGAGGGTCGACCACCAGAATACCCAGCCGAGGATGTGAATGTTCTGCGTCTGGATCTGCTCGGCACTGAACACTTCGTCGGGGTATTCGGCGCTGTTGTGGCTGCGCAGTCGCAAGGCGCCGCCGGGGAGACGGTAGAGGTATTTCACTCGCAGCATGCCGTCGTGTTCGAGGGCGTAGATGACGCCATCCACCACTTGCGTCAGGCTGCGGTCGATGGCGAGGGTGGAGCCGTTCTCGATCTTTTCCGCCATGCTGTTGCCCGTCATCAGTGCGCAGATGGCTTGCGCCGGATCGACTTCGAGAGACTCCAGATGACTTCGCGGCAAGCGAACGCTGACTCCCGGGACTTCGATAACGTGTGTTTTATTTGAGTCGGGTGTGATGGATGTTTCTTTATAAAAAGGCAGCTCTACATCTGCCAAGTCGGCAATCACAGTGTAGATACCGTGAACTTCCCGAGCTTCAAAGATATTGCCTGACTGATCGGTAACATGCAGGCGGCCAGGATGCTTTGGACCTTCGCCAGTGCGCAACCAAAAGCTGTTAACGGTCAATAATCCGGCAATCTCATCCATTCGGTAGGACGGTACGCCGCGGTTGTACCAATTGTTCACGTCCTGAGGCTTCACGTTGTACAGCTTCGCGAAGTCCGAGGATCTGATGTTGGCCTCATTGAGGAGGGCTTTAAATCGATCGCCGCTGGATATCTTCATGCACACGAAGTTTACGGATGAGCGATGGTGGTTTAAATAAACAACACGTTCAATTTGTGCGAGTAAAAATGACGCGCCTGAAAGAGTGTTTCAATGCATAAGAAACATGGTTAAACAAGTTTCTTAGTTGCTTAAACATGCAGTTTATTTTCTGCTTTTATCCGGGCATAAAAAACCCCGGATAACCGGGGTTTTTTGAAAAGGTCAGTGGCGATCAGCCAATGCCGTCTCAGCCTTTATAGGCGGCAACCGACTTCATGATCTCGGCGCGGGCGGCTTCTGCATCGCCCCAACCTTCGATCTTCACCCATTTGCCTTTTTCGAGGTCTTTGTAGTTCTCGAAGAAGTGCTTGATTTGCTCGAGCAGCAGACCTGGCAGGTCGGTGTACTCTTTGACGTCGACGTACAGCTGCGACAGTTTGTCGTGCGGTACCGCGATCACTTTGGCATCGCCGCCGCCATCGTCGGTCATGTGCAGGATGCCGACAGGGCGCGCGCGGATCACCGAGCCTGGAGCAACCGGGTAAGGGGTCACGACCAGCACGTCGAGGGGATCACCGTCGTCGGCCAGGGTGTTAGGGATGAAACCGTAGTTGGCCGGGTAGAACATTGGGGTGGCCATGAAACGGTCAACGAACAGGCAGTCGCTGTCTTTGTCGATTTCGTATTTGATCGGCGCGTGGTTGGCCGGAATCTCGATGGCGACGTAGATGTCGTTCGGCAGGTCATTGCCAGCCGGAATCTTGCTGTAGCTCATTGGGCGGTGCCCCCGTGGTTGGCCAATATTACTTGGCCGGATTGACCAAAAAGTGGCGGCGATTATAGGCATATTCCGCCGTCGATGCCACGTGCCAGAGGTCGTGTAGACCTTAGTCGTGTACCTGATAAGCCGGATGGCTTAATTGTAAATGCTTGAGTCTGGTCAGCGGGTCCTGGCGATAAAACAGCTGCAATTGCTGGTAGACCTTCGGATAGGCACTGTTCAGCAAGTCCGGTGCGCTGAAGAAGTACTCGCTGGTGACGGCAAAAAATTCGGCCGGGTTTTCCGCGGCATAAGGATCGATGTGTGTTTCAGCGTTGGGGTTGCGATCCAGTTGGCGATTGAGATTGTCGTAGGCGCTCTGCATCACCGAAGCCCATTCACTGGCGCGCATATTGCCGTGTAGCGGCGGCTGGCCATTGGCATTGCCGTTGAGCATGTCGAGTTTGTGCGCCAGTTCGTGAATCACCAAGTTGTAGCCTTCCCAGCCACCGCTGGCAAGTACGCCGGGCCATGCCAGAATCACCGGCCCCTGTTGCCAGGCTTCACCGCTGTGCTCGCCGTTCCACTCATGCTCGACGCCGCTGGCATCGCGATGCCGCTGCGGGCTGAGGAAGTCGTCAGGGTAGAGCACGATTTCGTGGAAGCCCTGATACCAGTTCAGATCGCCCAGATGAAGCAGCGGCAATTGCGCCTGTGCAGCCAGTAGCAGGCGCTCTTCCTGGTGAAGTTCGACGCCGTGCAGGGCGGTCAGGTGCTTTTCTTGCAGAAAAAGCACGCTTGACTCGCGTAGCCATTGGTCTTCGGCGTCGCTCAGACCATCGAGAAAACTCAGGTGTTGACGCACCCGCTGCCAGGTTTCAGCTGCAACGGGATGCTTGGCCAGCGTGCGCTGCCGACGCCAGGCGCTGAGTGACCACATGGGCGATCAGCGCGATCCGGCTTTTGAGGTCGCGTTGGCGAGACGGCTACGTACGATGCCGATAATCATCGGCAGCAACGACACCAGGATGATTCCCACGACCAGCAGCGACAGGTTCTTCTTGATGAAGGGGACGTTGCCGAAGAAGTAGCCTAGGGTGACCAGCCCGCCGACCCATGCAATGGTGCCGGCAACGCTGAAAGCGAAGAATCGTGGATAAGGCATTTTGGCTATGCCGGCGACGAACGGAGCGAAGGTCCGAATGATCGGCATGAAGCGCGCCAGACTCACGGTTTTGCCGCCGTGCTTGTCATAAAAATCGTGGGTTTGCTGCAGGTAGTCGCGGCGGAAGATTTTCGAGTTCGGGTTGCTGAACAAGCGTTCGCCGGCCGTTCGTCCAATCACATAGTTGGTGCTGTCACCGAGGATCGCCGCCAGCATCAGCAATCCGCCCAGCAGCACCGGATCCATTCCGCCACCCGCGGCTACGGCACCGGCGATGAACAGCAGCGAATCACCCGGCAGGAACGGTGTTATCACTAGACCCGTTTCGCAGAAAATCACCAAAAACAGGATGGCGTAGATCCATGCCCCGTAGTTGGTTACCAGCATATCGAGATAGACGTCGAGATGCAGAATAAGGTCGAGCGGGTTGAAATCCATGGTTGGCACCTGTGGTGATGGCCCGACTCAGCAGGCCTGTGCGAAAGCTTCGGGTTATTAGGCTACAAGAAAATGTAGTTTTTCTTACGGCCGGTGAAGTTCGGCATTATACGATCTGAGATGTGAATTGCGTGTTGAGTTTGTAGCGGGGAATGTCACGGGGTGAGTGGTCGAGATCGTCAATATCGCAGCCTTCGGCGGCTCCTACGTCGACCGGGTATAAACCCATCCTGTAGGAGCTGCCGCAGGTTCGGGCCGCGTTCGGACGATCTTTTTAGTCGCGCCGACATTTAGCTGTCGTGCGTCAGGATCAATCTTCGCTGATAGGCAGTATGTAGTTCTTGAACTCGGTGTCTTCGCGAAAACCGATGGATTCGTAGGTTTTCTGCGCCACTTCGTTGTTGCTGCTGGTAGAAACCCGCATGCGCACGGCATGGGTTTCCTTGGCCATTTTTTTTGCGGTGCGGATCAGGTTGTCGGCCACCAGCTGCCGACGGGCGTCTTCGGCGACATAAATGTCGTTGAGGATCCACACGCGTTTCAGCGAAAGGGAAGAGAAGCTTGGGTACAGCTGACAGAAACCCAGCAATTTACTGTTGTCTTCATCGGACAGGGCCAGGTAGATCACCGATTCCTTGCGCCGCAGACGCTTTTCGAGAAAGGCTCGAGAGGAGTCGGGAAATGCCAGCGCACCATAGAACTCGCGGTATTTGACGAATAATGGGGTCAGCAGGTCCAGGTGTTCCAGGGTCGCTTGAGTAATCCGCATGATTGGCCTCAGCTTCAAATGGGTATGACGGCAAACGGGTCATTACTCGGGCAGCCGTCATTCGATGCTGCCTAAAGCCTGCATAAAGCGCAATCAGGATGCTGTCAATTACACCGGTTTTGAGAGTAGGAAGTTGCCATTTGAGTGTGTGGAAACGTCCGAATCCAATGTCTGAACCTGTGCTTCGTCCTTCAGATTGACTCCCGACAGCTGCCGGCGACAAGCCTCGCGCATCAAATACAGCAGGCGATGGGCGGCCATCCCGTAACTTAACCCTTCCAGCCGAACATTGGAGATGCAATTGCGGTAGGCATCAGTCAGGCCGACCTTGGGATTATAGGTGAAGTACAGGCCGAGACTGTCCGGCGAGCTAAGGCCCGGGCGTTCGCCGATCAGGATGACCACCATTTTTGCGCTGAGCAGTTCACCGATTTCATCGGCCACCGCGACTCGTCCCTGTTCCACCAGAACCACCGGTGACAGCGACCAGCCTTCGGCCAGGGCCTGTTCCTCCATACGCGCCAGAAACGGCAGGGTATGCCGATGCACCGCCAGTGCCGAGAGGCCATCAGCCACCACCACGGCTAAATCTACGCCGCCGGGGTGTGCCACCGCATAGTCCCGCAGCTTTTGCGCCGAGTCGTCGCTCAGGCGTCGACCGAGATCGGGGCGTTGGAGGTAGCTGTTGCGATCGGTGGCGGCACTGTGCAGTAACAGGCTGTCGCGCCCGCCCTCGGCCAGCTGTGTGCTGAGCCCGGCATGATCGAAGGGTAGATGCACCGCGTCACGGGCCTGGGCGTGGGCGTACTGGAAGTCCAACTGCGCACTGGTCGGCATGCTGGTGCCGGTGCGGCCTAGGGCGATCCGGGCCGGGGTCAGGCGACGTAGCGCCAGCCACGGGTTCTGGCTGTCGGTTGGCGGTTTATCCATCACTCGATCACTCATCCCAGTTGCGCCATAGCTTGGCGGAAGGCCGGCGGCAGGCTGTTGCCGAAATGCACCTTGCCATCAGCTTGAGTAAAGATGCCCATGTTCGCCAGCCATCGCTCGAATTCCGGCGCCGGCTTGAGGCCAAGGGTCTGCCGGGCATAGAGCGCGTCGTGGAACGAGGTGGTCTGGTAGTTGAGCATGATGTCGTCGGAGCCGGGGATGCCCATGATGAAGTTGATCCCGGCAACGCCGAGCAAGGTCAGCAGGGTGTCCATGTCGTCCTGATCGGCTTCGGCATGGTTGGTGTAGCAGATGTCGCAGCCCATTGGCACGCCCAGCAGCTTGCCGCAGAAGTGATCTTCCAGCCCGGCGCGGATGATTTGCTTGCCGTTATAAAGGTATTCCGGGCCGATGAAGCCGACCACCGTGTTCACCAAAAACGGTTTGAAGTGCCGTGCCACGGCGTAGGCGCGGGTTTCGCAGGTTTGCTGGTCAATACCATGGTGGGCATTGGCCGACAGGGCGCTGCCCTGGCCGGTCTCGAAATACATCAGGTTTTGCCCCAGCGTCCCGCGATTGAGGCTCAGACCAGCGTCGTAGCCTTCCTGCAAGACGTTCAGGTTGATCCCGAAACTGGCATTGGCCGCTTCGGTGCCGGCAATCGACTGGAACACCAGATCCAGCGGCACGCCACGGTTGATCGCCTCGATGGAGGTGGTGACGTGGGTCAGTACGCAGGCCTGGGTGGGGATTTCGTAGCGCTGGATGATCGCGTCGAGCATTTCCAGCATCGCGCAGATCGAGGCGATGCTGTCGGTGGCCGGGTTGATGCCGATCATCGCGTCGCCGTTACCGTAGAGCAAGCCATCGAGAATGCTCGCGGCGATCCCGGCCGGTTCGTCGGTCGGGTGGTTCGGTTGCAGGCGGGTGGACAGCCGCCCGCGCAGGCCCATGGTGCCGCGGAATTGGGTCACTACACGAATTTTCTGCGCCACCAGCACCAGATCCTGCACGCGCATGATTTTTGATACGGCGGCGGCCATTTCCGGGGTCAGCCCCGGCGCCAGGGCGCGCAGGCTTTGCTCGTCGGCCGCGTCGCTGAGCAGCCAATCGCGAAAACCACCAACGGTGAGGTGGCTGACCGCGGCAAAAGCGGCCTTGTCGTGGCTGTCGATGATCAGTCGGGTGACTTCATCGCTTTCATAAGGGATCAGCACTTCTTCGAGAAAATGCTTGAGCGCGATGTCTGCAAGCGCCATCTGCGCGGCAACCCGTTCGCCATCGTTGAGGGCGGCGACGCCGGCCAGAAAATCCCCGGAGCGTGCCGGACTGGCCTTGGCCATGACTTCTTTGAGGCTGTCGAAGCGGTAGGTCTGGGCGCCGACGGTATGGGCAAATATGGCCATGGGCGGTGTCCTCCTGGTTTCTGTGAATGTCTTGATAGCTCTGGGTACCTAATGTGGGAGCGGGCTTGCTCGCGATTGCATCACCGCGGTCATCCTGACAGACCGTGTCGCCTGCATCGCGAGCAAGCCCGCTCCCACACTGGAACTCAGTGCACTTCAATGGGGCATGTGCCGGGGATCAGCCCGGCGCAGGTGCACCTTAGATCCCGGTCAGCATCGCGTCAGCCGGTGCATCGAATCGTTGTTTGGCGGTCAACTGGAAGTAGATGAAGCCAGCCGCCATGAAGCCAAGGAAGATCAGACCGATCAGCGTATTGAACCAGGCCATCGCCACCAGGCAGACCACCGCTAGAAACAAGGCGATTCCCGGCACGATCGGATAGCCCGGCGCACGGAAGGTACGCTCCAGGTTAGGCTCGGTTTTACGCAGTTTGAACAGGCTGAGCATGCTGATGATATACATCACGATGGCGCCGAATACTGACATGGTGATCATCGCAGCGGTCAGGGTCATGCCTTGCAGGTTGACCAGGCCATCGCTGTAGATCGCCGCAATGCCGATCACGCCGCCGGCCAGAATCGCCCGGTGTGGGGTTTGGAAGCGGTTGAGCTTAGCCAGCCCTGCGGGCAAGTAACCGGCACGGGCCAAGGCGAAGAACTGCCGCGAATAGCCAAGGATGATGCCGTGAAAGCTCGCCACCAGACCGAACAGGCCTATCCACACCAGCATGTGCATCCAGTTGGAGTTATTACCGACCACTGTTTTCATCGCTTGTGGCAGTGGATCGTTGATGTTGGCCAGTTGACGCCAGTCGCCGACACCGCCGGCCAGGACCATCACACCGATCGCCAGGAACACCAGGGTCAGAATGCCGCTGACATAGGCTTTGGGGATGGTGCGTTTAGGGTCCTTGGCTTCTTCGGCGGCCATGGCCGCGCCTTCAATGGCCAGGAAGAACCAGATGGCAAAGGGGATCGCCGCGAAAATCCCGGGGATCGACGCAATGGTAAATTCGTTGGAGCCGGACCAGCCATTGAGTACGAAATTGCTGAAGCTGAAGCCCGGCGCGACCACGCCCATGAACACCAGCAACTCGGCCACCGCCAGTACCGTGACCACCAGTTCGAAGGTCGCGGCGATACTCACGCCGAGGATATTGAGGGTCATGAACACGAAATAGGCGCCGACCGCGGCGATTTTCGGGTCCAGTTCCGGGTATTGCACGTTCAAGTAGGCGCCGATGGCCATGGCGATAGCCGGCGGCGCAAAGACGAATTCGATCAGTGTGGCGATCCCGGCGATCAGTCCGCCTTTTTCGCCAAACGCCCGACGGCTATAGGCAAACGGCCCGCCAGCATGGGGGATGGCCGTGGTCAATTCGGTGAAGCTGAAGATGAAGCAGGTGTACATCGTCGCCACCATCAATGCGGTGACGAGAAAGCCCAGTGTGCCGGCCGTACCCCAGCCGTAGCTCCAGCCGAAATACTCGCCGGAAATCACTAGACCCACGGCAATGCCCCATAAGTGCAGGGTGCCGAGGGTGGGTTTGAGCTGTGTTGTAGAAGTCATAAGTCCTCTCTGTATTTTTATTGTTTGATCTATTGGACTTTCAGTAGCGGGTGTTTAGGTTAGAGAGCGCTGTTCACGCAGCTGTTTTCTTGAATGACACGCACGCAAAGCTTGTGCCAGAGCGGCAGGGCAATGTTTGTTGAGTCAATGGAGGCGCCATCGCTGGCAAGCCATGCTCCTACAGGTGCGGCGCGATCCTGTGGGAGCCGGGCTTGCCCGCGATAGCCGTTACGCGATATCGCGCCGGGTTAGAAGAAGCCCAGTGGATTGATGTCGTAGCTCACCAGCAGGTTTTTCGTCTGTTGGTAGTGGTCGAGCATCATTTTGTGGGTTTCACGACCGACGCCGGATTTTTTGTAGCCACCGAACGCGGCGTGCGCCGGGTACAGGTGGTAGCAGTTGGTCCAGACGCGACCGGCCTTGATGGCCCGGCCCATGCGGTAGGCACGGTTGATGTCGCGGGTCCAGAGACCGGCGCCAAGGCCGAACTCGGTGTCGTTGGCAATCGCCAGGGCTTCGGCTTCGTCCTTGAAGGTGGTGATGCTCACCACTGGGCCGAAGATTTCTTCCTGGAACACGCGCATCTTGTTGGTGCCCTTGAGCAGGGTCGGCTGGATGTAGTAACCGCTGGCAAGATTGCCTTCGAGTTTTTCCACCTTGCCGCCGGTCAGCAGCTCGGCACCTTCGCCCTTGGCGATTTCCAGGTAGGACAGGATCTTGTCGAATTGCTGCTCGGACGCTTGAGCGCCGACCATGGTGTCGGTGTCCAGCGGGTCGCCGCGTTTGATTTGCAGGACCTTCTTCATCACCACTTTCATGAAATCGTCGTAGATCGACTCTTGCACCAGTGCACGGGAAGGGCAGGTGCAGACTTCGCCCTGGTTGAAGAATGCCAGCACCAGACCTTCGGCCGCTTTTTCGATAAAGGTCGGTTCGGCTTGCATGATGTCGGCGAAGAAGATGTTCGGCGACTTACCGCCCAGTTCAACGGTCGACGGAATGATGTTTTCGGCTGCGCATTTCATGATGTGCGAACCGACCGGGGTGGAGCCTGTGAACGCGATCTTGGCGATGCGTTTGCTGGTGGCCAGGGCTTCACCGGCTTCACGGCCGAAACCTTGCACTACGTTGAGCACGCCCGGTGGCAGCAGGTCGCCGATCAGCTCCATCAATACCGTAATGCCCAGCGGGGTTTGCTCGGCAGGCTTGAGGACGACGCAGTTACCGGCAGCCAGGGCTGGTGCAAGTTTCCAGGCGGCCATCAGGATCGGGAAGTTCCACGGGATGATCTGCCCGACCACGCCCAGTGGTTCATGGATGTGATAAGCGACGGTGTTGCCGTCGATTTCCGCGGCGCTGCCTTCCTGGGCGCGAATGCAGCCGGCGAAGTAACGGAAGTGGTCAGCGGCCAGCGGGATGTCGGCGTTCAGGGTTTCGCGTACGGCTTTGCCGTTGTCCCAGCTTTCGGTGACCGCGAGGATTTCCAGGTTCTGTTCGATGCGGTCGGCGATTTTCAGCAGCACCAGCGAGCGGGCCTGCGCCGAGGTCGAGCCCCAGGCATCCGCTGCGGCGTGGGCGGCGTCCAGCGCTTTGTCGATGTCTTCGGCGGTGGAGCGCGGGAATTCTGCAATAGGTTGGCCGTTTACCGGCGAGGTATTGGTGAAGTACTGACCTTTGACAGGCGCGACGAATTCGCCGCCGATGTAGTTACCGTACTGGCTTTTGAACGAAACGATAGCGCCTTCAGTACCGGGGTGAGCGTAACGCATGGTGGGTATCTCCTTGGCTTTTGTGCTTATTAGGGAGGACGCGCTGTTGCGCTTATAAAGCGTAGAGCAAAGGTCGGGCCAGTGCTTTGCAGGTCAATGAATTCAAGGGGTTACGGGTTTCACACGTGACGGGAAAATGGGGCGTGTGGCAGTTGTGGCACAGCCTGAGTGACACTTTGTGCCACAAGCGGTACAGCCTGTGACTCGCCGGTCGAGGCGCGATTGCAATAAGTTGGAGGCAGGAGGATGCTGGGCGTCACCTTTCGCAAGGCAGTTGAGCGCTCAGGGAGAACAATAAGAAATGCAAAACAATCATTTGAGTCGGCACGCCCAGCAGGTGCTGACCGTGACTCAGGGCAAAGCCCACTTACATGGCCCGGGCAGCGATCCGTCCATTGCCCGTTCCTGGCTGCGCTGCCTTGAGGACTATCACCTTGATCCGGCCCTGAGCATTGCGCCGACGGTGCTTGAGCATGGTCGCGTGCTGGAAAGCCGTGAGCGTCTGCAGCAAGTGCTACAAATTGCCGGCAACGAAATGAGCAGCCTCCATCAACAGCTCTCCGGCGCCGGCCATGCCGTGCTGCTCACCGATGCCCGAGGGGTAATTCTCAACTGCGTCACCGCGCCTGCCGAACGCAAGATTTTCGAACGCGCCGGGCTCTGGCTCGGTGCAGACTGGAGTGAAGCCTGCGAAGGGACTAACGGTATCGGCACCTGCCTGATAGAGCGCCAGTCGCTGACCATCCATCAAGATGAACATTTTCGCGGTCGCCACACGGGCCTTACGTGCTCGGCGAGCCCGGTGTTCGATCCACACGGTGAACTGCTGGCGGTGCTCGATGTGTCGTCGGCGCGCCATGACGTCTCGCGTCAGAGCCAGTTCCATACCATGGCGCTGGTCAATCTCTCGGCGAAGATGATCGAGAGCTGCTATTTCCTGCGTTACTTCGACAATCAATGGTTGCTGCGCTTTCATTTGCAGGCCGAGTCCGTTGGTCTGTTCAGCGAAGGGTTGCTGGCATTCGATGGGGAAGGGCGGATCAGCGCGGTCAACCAGAGCGCCTTGAATCTACTGGGGCACGTGCGCGGCGGGCTGCTCGGCAAACCGGTGGAAGCCTTTTTCGATTGCTCCCTGGATGAGTTGCTCGGTCGTGCCAGCGTGAACGCCAACGCCAGTTGGCCGCTGCGCACCCGTGACGGGCGCGGTCTGTTCGCGGTGTTGCGTGGTCAGCCGCGTAGCGTGCCGACCCCAGTGATACTGACTCCGCTGGTCACCGAGCGCTCGCAGGTGTCCGGCATCTGTCTGGGTGATGCAGCGTTGCAAAACGACTTCCGCAAAGCCTTGCGGGTGTTCGAGCGCGATGTGCCGCTACTGATCAACGGCGAAACCGGTTCCGGCAAAGAAGCTTTTGCCAAGGCCGTGCATCACGCCAGTCAGCGTGCGGAGAAAGCCTTCGTCGCGCTCAATTGCGCGGCGATCCCGGAAAGCCTGATCGAGAGTGAACTGTTCGGTTATCGCGGCGGCAGTTTCACCGGCGCGCGCAAAGAAGGCATGCGCGGCAAGTTGCAACAGGCCGATGGCGGCACCTTGTTCCTCGATGAAATCGGCGACATGCCGCTGGCCTTGCAGACCCGTCTATTAAGAGTGCTGGAGGACCGGCTGGTGGTGCCCATCGGCGGCGAGCCGCAGGCGGTGAACGTCCGAATTATCAGCGCGACTCACCGTAACTTGCTCGATCGGGTGCAGGACGGCAGTTTTCGTGAGGACTTGTATTACCGGCTCAATGGCCTGGAAATCGCTTTGCCGGCGTTGCGCGAGCGTAGCGACAAGTCGCAGTTGCTGGACTTTCTGCTGGCTGAAGAGGCCGCAGAACAAAACGTTCTGCTCGACGGGCCCGCGCGACAGGCGCTGCTGGACTTCGCCTGGCCGGGCAACGTGCGTCAGTTGCGTAATGTGCTGCGGACCTTGGCGGCGCTGTGCGAAGACGGGCTGATCGGTTTTGAGGATTTACCGGTGATGATCCGCCAAAGCCGACCGGCGCCGATGCTGATGGTCGTCGACGAACCCTCTGAACGTCCCCTCGACGACGCCGAACGCCTCGCCCTGCTCAATACCCTGGAGCAGCAACGCTGGCACATGACCCACACCGCCGAGCAGTTGGGGGTTAGCCGCAATACCCTCTATAGAAAGCTGCGCAAGCATGGGATAGCGCGGTAGAACTGGCTTTTGATCCTTCCCACGCTCCTGCGTGGGAAGGATCATCTAAACTCTGAAATCCCCCACAGTCATTTAGCCCCAGTCACCTAAAGAGTGCGAATTTTCCCACCCTACGCTAACCTGCCTCGATGTTTTACGAGGTCGACTATGCACATTCATATTCTTGGTATTTGCGGCACATTCATGGGTTCGATGGCGGTTCTGGCCAAAGAGCTGGGCCATCGCGTGACCGGCTCTGATGCCAACGTCTATCCGCCGATGAGCACCCAGTTGCAGGCTCAGGGCATCGAGCTGACACAGGGCTACGATCCCGCCCAACTCGACCCGGCGCCGGATCTGGTGGTGATTGGCAATGCGCTGTCCCGTGGTAACCCGGCGGTTGAATACGTGCTGAACAAAGGCCTGCCCTACGTTTCCGGTCCGCAATGGCTGGCCGATCATGTGCTGCAAGGTCGCTGGGTGCTGGCGGTTGCCGGGACTCACGGTAAAACCACTACCAGCAGCATGCTCGCCTGGGTACTGGAGCACGCAGGCATGAGCCCAGGCTTCCTGATCGGCGGTGTGCCGCAGAACTTTGCCGTGTCGGCGCGTTTGGGCGATACGCCGTTCTTCGTGATCGAGGCCGATGAATATGACAGCGCCTTTTTCGACAAGCGCTCCAAATTTGTTCACTACCGCCCACGGACGGCGATCCTGAACAATCTTGAGTTCGATCACGCCGACATCTTTCCCGATCTACCCGCCATCGAGCGGCAGTTCCACCATTTGGTGCGGACCATCCCGAGCGAAGGCCTGGTGATCCATCCGACCACTGAGCCTGCGTTGCAGCGGGTGATCGACATGGGTTGCTGGACCCCGGTACAAACCACCGGCGTCGGCGGACAATGGCAGGTCAAGCTGCTCAGCGAAGACGGCTCGAAGTTTGAAGTGATGTTCGAAGGCGTTGCCCAAGGCGTGGTCGAGTGGGACATGACCGGTCAGCACAACGTCGCTAACGCTCTCGCGACCCTCGCTGCGGCGCGGCATGTCGGCGTCGTGCCGTCCATGGGCATTGCCGCATTGAGCGCATTCAAAAGTGTTAAGCGTCGTATGGAGAAAGTGGCCGAAGTCCACGGCGTCAGCATCTACGACGACTTCGCTCACCACCCGACCGCGATTGCCACCACCCTCGATGGCCTGCGCAAACGCATCGGCGACGCACCATTGATCGCGATCATCGAGCCGCGCTCCAACTCCATGAAACTCGGCGCGCACCGTGATGGTTTGCCGGAAAGCGTGGTCGATGCCGATCAGGTGATCTGGTACTCACCCGCCAATCTTGGCTGGGATCTGGGCGCAACTGCGGCGCTGTGCACCGTGCCGTCGATCGTCAGCGATTCGCTTGAAGGCATCATCGATCGAGTGAAAAGCCAGGCTAAACCCGGCACCCACGTGGTGATCATGAGCAATGGCGGCTTCGGCGGCCTGCACGGCAAACTCGCCGAGGCACTGCAATGAACAACAGCCCGGAACGCATCACCCTGGCGATGACCGGTGCCTCCGGCGCGCAATACGGTTTGCGCCTGCTCGACTGTCTGGTGCGCGAAGACCGCGAGGTGCATTTCCTGATCTCGAAAGCCGCGCAACTGGTGATGTCCACCGAGACCGACGTTACGCTGCCACCGAAAACCCAGATGATGCAGGCCTTCCTCACCGAATACACCGGCGCCGCCGCCGGGCAGATTCGCGTGTATGGCAAGGAAGACTGGATGTCACCCGTGGCCTCCGGATCCGGCTCGCCGAGTGCGATGGTGGTGGTGCCGTGCTCCACCGGGACCTTGTCGGCGATCGCCACGGGTGCGTGCAACAACCTGATCGAGCGCGCCGCGGACGTCACGCTGAAGGAGCGTCGTCAGCTGATTCTGGTGCCCCGTGAAGCACCGTATTCCAGCATCCACCTGGAAAACATGCTCAAGCTGTCGAACATGGGCGTGACCATCCTGCCGGCTTCGCCGGGTTTCTATCATCAGCCACAGACCATCGACGACCTGATCGACTTCGTCGTGGCGCGGATTCTCAATCTGCTGAACATCCCGCAAGACATGCTGCCGCGTTGGGGCGAACACCATTTGAGCAGCGATGAATAAGCTGCTGAGTATTGTCCTGGCCCTGCAGTTGGGCGGCTGCGCCACGGCGCGAACTCTGGACGCCGCCAAGCCCGGGGCGCCGCTCGTGTATTCGGGCACGCGACTGGATCTGTATGCGATGCACGGCGGGTGCTGTGCCATGGACCGCTTCGGCGCCGAAGCGCCGAGCTATCCGGGCGTCGATCTACCGGCCAGCGCGTTGCTCGATACCTTACTGTTGCCGCTGTCGTTGTTGACGGTGATAGGGGTTGGGTTTCAGGCAACAGGTGGGTTGTAAGGTTGATCGGTCTTGCGCTGAACTATTTGCCGAGTTTGCGCAACTCATCCGACTCGACGATTCGCACCCCATCCTGTTCTTCCAGTGCCAGACGCCACATGGCCCGGACCAGTTGGCAGGCTTCGATGCCGTGGTATTTGCCGGGTAACAGTCTGGAAAATGGTGCTGCCAGTTGTTCGGCCAGGCGCGGCTCCAGACGCTCGCCCAGCAAAAGGGACGGGCGGACGATGGTCAGCTGCGGCCAGTCCTGAGCCTTCAAGGCATATTCCATTTCGCCTTTGACTCGGTTGTAGAGCACCGAGGACCTCCGATCAGCACCGATGGCGCTGATCACGATCAGATGCCGCGCGCCCATCTCCCGGGCGCGTTTGCCGAAGGCCACGACCAGGTCTAAGTCCACCGCCCGAAAGGCTTGCTCGGAGCCGGCCTTTTTGATGGTAGTGCCCAGACAGCAGAAAGCGAGATCCACGCGTCCACTGAGCTGTGGGAGAACTACTGCGGGGTCGCCCACCGGGTTTTCCAGGTGAGGATGCTTGGCCAAGGGCCGGCGTGAGGGTGCCAATACACGGGTAATCGTCGGCTCATTGAGCAGCCGGTCGAGTAAATGTTCACCGGTCAGACCGGTGGCTCCGGCAAGCAAGACATGCTGAGGCGTCAAGTACATAGTGTTTCCCCCTTGATACTGTTTCAGCTTAGTTGCTCTTTGCTTCCTTGTTATTGCGTGAGGCACTTTCGAGTGCCTTTCGTGCTTGCTGCTTGCGTAGCAGCTGCCAGCGTGCAAGGACCCCCTTGGGTGCCCAGATCTGTGGTTCCGAGGCTTCGAAGTTGTCCGCTTGCTCGCGCTCGGCGACGGTCGCCTTGGCCAGGGTGAAGGCTTGCTGCAAGTCGTCGGTCTGGTTCAGTGCCTGGGCGAACAACGCGTCGCCGAAGTAGGTGAAATCCGCTTCTTCCGAGCAACCGAAAGACACCCGATCCGCCCGCGAAGCGGTCATGATCAGCGTCCGGTCATCTTTGAGCGCGGGGATAAAACCGCCGGAGTAGCAGGCCGAGATCACAATGATCTTGTCGCGATTTTTCAAGGGTGCGAGCACTGTGGCTAACTCGTCGGCCGGCAGATCGGCGAGTTCCAGACGCGGCTCATCCAGCACCAGTTCATGTTCGTGAGTACCGTGGCTCGTCAGGTAGATGAATATTAAGTCTTCTGGACCGCTGCGTTCGGCCAGGGTCAGTGCCGCGCGTCGCAGGCTTTCTCGGGTCGCCATAGGGCGATCGCCGAGGTGGTCGCGGTGGTTGACCAGACGGATCCGGCCATAGGCGCCAAAGCGACTGGTGAGCATATTGCTGACATAGTCGGCCTCGCGCAGGAACACACTTTGTTTGCCGTCACCGGCCAGCGTCAGGCTGTACAGCTCGACCGCCGGAGTGGAGGCAGGCACGTCGGCCAGGGCTTGTTCGAGCAAGCGACCTTGAGCCAGCAAGCCGACCTCGAGAGTGTCCGGCAGCAGCTTGCCATCGGCATCGCGAACCCGCTGGCCGTTGACCCAATAGCCACTTTGAACGGTGCCATCGTGCAGCACCAGCGTGCCGTGGCCCTGATAGCTGTCGCTGTCGAACTCGCCGATATAAAAACTGCCGTCGCTGAGGTTCAAGCGGCCAAGGCCTGTAAAGCGCCAGTCACTGAACTGCCCGATGTAATGGCTGCCGTCGACGCCGATCAGTTCACCTTTGCCGCTCAGTGCACCTTCTTTGAACTGGCCAATCCAGACATCACCGTCGGCGTTTTCGTAGCGGCCTTTGCCGTGCAACTGGTTCTGCTTGAAGCCGCCGACGTACATGTCGCCCTCGGCGCTATTGAAGGTGCCGTTGCCTTCCAGTTGCCCATCGACGAAATGGCCGGTGAACTGGTTGCCGCTGACGTCACTACGCTGGCCTTCGCCGTTGGGTTTACCGTGGGCGAACTGGCCCTGATATTGGCTGCCGTCTTCGAGTTCCAGACGGCCGAGCCCGGAATATTGGTCTGCCTTGAATTCACCGCGGTAGGTCATGCCGCCTTCTTTAAGGGTGCCTTCACCTTCGCGCCGACCGAGCTTGAAACCGCCGGTGTAACTGCTGCCACTGGTGGTCAGGGTGCCTTGGCCATCGAACAGACCTTGCTGGAACTGCCCTTTGTATGCCTCGCCATTGCTGCCGTGCCACTCGCCCTGGCCATGCCACTGGCCCTTGTCGAACTGACCGGCGTACCAGCTGCCATTCGGATAGTCGATACGGCCCTGACCCTGCAACAACCCGTTGATCACATCACCGCGATAGCGCCCGCCGTCCGGCAAGCGGGCATCGGGCGGCAACAGCGATTCGCCGTCGCCGCACGCGGTGAGTAACAGGGTCAGAGCAAGGGGTGCAAGTGAGCGCATAGCGGGATCCGGGCAATTAGGCGACCGAGTATGCCGCAGCTATAAGTCTTATATAAGGGGCGAGTATAAGGGGCGAGCGAAACAGCAAACGCTGTTTCGCCTCAGGCATGTGTCAGACGAAGCACAGAGACAATGGTTCAGCGATATACGCCGGTTTCTCCTGGCCTTCGATTTCCAGGGTCGCGGTGGCTTTGAGCAACCACTGGCCGGGTTTCTTTTCGGTAACTTCAGTCAGGTCGACCTTGAGTCGAACCTTGGAGTTGACCTTGACCGGCTGGATGAATCGCACGCTGTCCAGGCCATAGTTGACAACCATCTTCAGACCTTCCGGCAAAATCAGAATGTCTTCCATCAGTTTTGGAATCAGCGACAGCGACAGGAAACCGTGGGCAATCGTGCCGCCAAACGGTGTTTGCGCGGCCTTCACTGGATCAACGTGGATGAACTGAAAATCGCCTGTGGCTTCAGCGAACAGGTTGATGCGTTCCTGGTCGATCGTAAGCCAATCGGAACGTCCGAGTTCCTTGCCGACATAATCTTTGAGCTCTGCAACTGGAACATAGGGCATTGAGACTCTCCTTGGGTTCATCGGTTTTATAGTTTTTTGAGTGGGGGGCTGACCCCCTGGAAACCGCTTTAGATCATCATGGCATCTTGCTCCGGTCAACCATTTATGGTTTTTGCGAATGCCGGTTCATAGCGTGCGGCGTGCTTATAATGCCCGGCGCGATTTTGCTGGAGAGGATGGATGTTGTTACGCGGCCTGACCTGGCTGGTGCTGTTTCAATTGCTCGGCACCGCTATCAATCACTTGTTTTTGCCGGTGCTGCCGGGGCCGATTGTCGGCCTGCTGCTGTTGCTGGTGTTTCTGATTGCCCGCGGCGAAGTCGCTGAGCCGATCAGCCTGGCGGCCAGTAGTTTGCTGCGCTATTTGCCGTTGCTGCTGGTGCCGCCAGCGGTGGGGGTGATGGTCTATGCCGCTGACATCGCCGCGGATTTCTGGGCGATCGTCGGTTCGCTGGTGTTGTCGCTGGTGATCGCCATGGCCTTCGCTGGTGTGCTGATGCAGAAACTGCTCAAGCGCCAGGCGCGCCGGGAGGATACCCAATGACCTTCGATTGGCAGGGCGCCTTGGGGGCAGTCATACACCATCCGTTGTTTGGCATCGGCATTACCCTGGGCGCCTACCAGCTGGTGCTGGCGGCGTTTGAGAAAACCCGCTGGATCTTTTTGCAGCCAGTGTTGGGGTCGATGCTACTGGTGATCAGCGTGCTGGTAGGTTGCGGCCTGACCTACGCCGAGTATCGCAAGAGCACCGAAATCCTCAGCATCCTGCTGGGACCTGCCACCGTCGCCCTTGCCGTACCGCTCTATCTCAATCTTCGGCGGATTCGGCAGTTGTTCTGGCCGATTTTTACTACGCTGGTGATAGGTGGGGTGGTGGCGACTGGCCTCGGTGTGTTGCTGGGTTGGTCGTTCGGCGCTGAGCACATGATTTTGATGACCATGGCGCCCAAGTCGGTGACCTCACCGATCGCTATGTTGGTGGCTGAACAGATTGGCGGTGTCGCGGCGTTGGCGGCGGTCTTTGTGCTGATCACTGGTGTGATCGGGGCGATTGTCGGGCCGAGCCTATTGACCCGTTTAGGTGTCCATAGCCCTGAGGCTCGCGGCATGGCATTGGGCATGACGGCCCATGCGGTCGGCACTTCGGTGGCGTTACAGGAAAGTGAGGAGTGCGGCGCCTTTGCCGCGTTGGCGATGAGTTTGATGGGCGTGGCCACGGCGGTATTCCTGCCGCTGGCCGTGTCGATGGTGGTTTAAGGAATCTTTTATGAGCCTGGCGCTATTCCCTCTGAACACGGTGTTGTTCCCCGGTTGCACCCTCGACCTGCAGATTTTCGAGGCGCGTTACCTAGACATGATCAGCCGCTGCATGAAGCAAAGCAGCGGCTTTGGTGTGGTGTGCATTCTCGAGGGCGAGGAAGTCGGTGTCGCACCTGAGGGGTATGCCCTGGTGGGCTGCGAGGCGTTGATCCGTGATTTCAAACAGCAGGACAACGGCCTGCTGGGGATTCGCGTCGAGGGTGGGCGTAGGTTTCACGTGCTGCGCACCGAAGTGCAGCGAGATCAATTGATGGTGGCCGACGTCGAGTGGCTGGACGAGGTGCCCGAGCAACCCTTGCAGGATGAAGACGCCGACCTGGTCGCCCTGCTCAAGGCCCTGGCCGAGCACCCGATGGTCGAAGCCTTGAACATGGGCACCGAGGCAACGGGCCAGCAATCACTGGCTAATCAGCTGGCTTATCTGCTGCCGTTTTCCGAGCTGGACAAGATCGACCTGCTGCAACTCGACGATCCGCAACAACGCCTGGATGCGATTCAGGCGTTGCTTGATGAGTTGCAGGGGGAGTTGTTTACCTGAGATTTACCGAAAGCCACGCATCGTGTGGCTGTGGATCACCGCTATATCACCCTGGCGCTGCTGATCGCCCCAATGGCAGCTTCATAGTCCGCGCCGGCGAGTTGGGCGCTGTAGTGCTCCCGCAGTTCGGCCTCCCACCCCATTACCCGATCAAGAATTGCCTCGGCGGCCTCAATATCAAGCCCGAAGTGTTCATGGTGGCTGAGCATGTTTTGTCGGCTGATCCGCGTGCCCTCACGACCGAGAGCCATTGCCATTGTGGTGGGTGATTCAACCGGAGACGGCACCACGTCATACATGGGTGAAAGGCGCCAGGTCCCTTCCTGCCAGATAATGGCCAGGTTCTTGGCGTGTGCATCGTCATTTCCGACCAAAACGTGGAAGCGCATTTGCACGAAAAACTCTTCCAGGTCCTGCTGAGGCACTCCGCGCCTGCGCATTTCGTCTGCAACACCTGCATAGCGCCAACGACTGTGGTCAGTTGAGTTCCAGTCGGCATCCAGCAGTGTCAGCGCACTGAGCATCGGTACCCGGCGTATGCGACCGTCCACTTCCACGCGGTCAAAGCGATCCACGAGTAATGTTGAGCGTTGGTCGGTGATCAATCGTGTTCTTGCGGTGCGGATGCCTTTTAAGGCCGCGAACGTCATGCAGGCATGCTCAATTGCAGGTATGTCGACCGTGTCGAAGCGGTCTCGGGCTTTGGCCAGCACAAGCATACTGCCATCGCGCAGTGTCCTTTTGGGGCGGGCGCCGCCAAGGGACGATCGCTGGCGTATAAGCCGGATTTTTTGTTTGTCGAGATCGATCAACTGGTGGCTCTGAATGATGTCAGCCGTATCGATGAACTCACTCAGGCCAATGAGAGTAGGAATTTGTTCTCCTCCGATACCTTGCGGGGGAACTCGTACCAGTCCGGCCATCAGGTTGCCGGAGCGATCATTGTTTGGGGATCTGATCAGCATTTCTACAGCCGTCATGGTCTGGCCGTGCAGTGATTTGAGGAATGTCTCGCCCCATGAATCAGGCATGCAGTCTCGTATGAAGCCTGGGACGCCTTGGTTCGTCACCACGCGAAAGACCCGATCACTCGGCGGATAGCGAATAGGATCGGGCACCCATTGGTTTTGCCCGATGTACGCAGGGGAGTACGCGAAGTCGCAACCTCCGTCGCGGGCCATACTGAGGCGTCCCAAGGTGACCGTCTCGCCCGAGAGGGCGTGTTCCATGTAGATGTAGGCCGCTGCCGTACTCATCAGAAATTCTCTTCGGTCATGCGTTTGATGCGCACACGCTGGCTTGGGAGCTCAGGAGGAGCCTTACTGATCGGCGTCTCATTAAAAATTTCCGAGAGAAGACCCAGGTGCCATAGCACCAGCATGAACGTGCGAAGTTCAACGACCGGGTCGCCCGCCTCGATTTTTCCAATAGTGCCCGCAGACACACCCACCAACTTGGCGAGGTCCTTTTGCCTTAAGCCACGTTCTTGGCGTCGTTTTTTAGCCAGAAGGCCAATTTTCATGAGGCTTTCAGAGCAGTCTATCGGGAAAAAATGTGTCATTAAGAATCGCCAAGATGATCTTTAAAGCTGTTAAGCAACAGTATAGAAGGCTTTATAAGTCCGCAAGGCGGGATGGAAGGCTTGCTTGAAGTGCGCCAGCACGTTTCAGTGATGCTGGCGCGTTGTTTCAGCGAGTGCGTGGACCCAGGTGTTCGATGGACTGGTCGACCATGGCTTTGGCGATTTCGAGTAGATGCCACACGGCGAAGACCATGGCGCGCTCGGTGCCCTTCAGGTGTTCACCGCATTCGTAAGCCGTGACCGATGCACAGCGCAGCAGGTCGGCGGTGTAGAACATCGAGTCTTCGAAACTCACATCTTTGCTGACGTTGTAAAACCGCTGTTCGTCGGGCGCGGCGGGGTTGGCATCGGGCAAGTAGTAATCCAGAGCGCGGTACAGCGCAGCGCGATCCTTGAGCAGGTCGCGGGTGAAGGCGTTGTCCATTGACGGGGTGACGGGTGGAATGGGTGGGTCGGGGGTTATTTTGTCCATGTGGCGGATCTCCAATCAGAAAGTTGGAGCTGCCAGGTATCGCGACTAAACGAACGGGTGGCAGCTGCGCACAGGTTAGTCGACCGGTCGATTGGGAAACCGGCGCACCCGAAGGCGCCCTGCGCACAGCCACCATAAAGTGCAGGCGAAGAAACGCCTGACTCAGGGATTACCTGTGCGCCAATCTATACCGGGCGACTAAACCCGATCACTGCTTTTGCAGCGACGGCCGAAGACTAGCCACGAGATGGGGTGGGCACAAGCCGAAAGGATTTTCTAGGAAACGTCCTTCAAAGGAAAGAGAGTTGTCTCGCAAGGGCAGCCAGTCAGTTAAGAAACTGAAAGTCGAACGCGGACTCTGTGGCGAGGGAGCAAGCTCCCTCGCCACAAATGTCACCAGACTGAAGAATTGCGTTAACTGACAGGCTTTGAGGCTTGCCCGCGAAGACGGCCTCACAGCTCATGTAAATCTGGGGGGCTGGAAATCTCTATTCAATGCGCATACCGCGCCATGGCATTAGACAAATGCGACAGCGCGAAGAACCCAAACAACGCCACCAGCGCTGGCAGCACCAGCCACCAGACCTTGGTCGGCATCGCGTTCAAGGGCGCCTGGCGTTGGCTCAGGTTCAGGCTGGCCGCGCAAACGCAGGCGGCGAGCATGGCGCCTGCCAGCACATCGGTCGGCCAATGCGCCCCGAGATATACCCGTGACACTGCGATCGCCGCCGCTGGTAAACCGCCCACCAATAGCCAGGTCAGGCGCATCCGTGGCGGTTGGCCGCGACCGGCGAGCACCGCCAGGGTCAGGAACAGTGCGAACGAACCAGAGCTGTGGCCGCTGGGCATGCTGTAGCTGGTCAGTGGGTCGGTCAGTACTTCCGGGCGCACGCGGGCAAAAAACCATTTGGTCCCGGTATTGCCCAGCGCGGTGCAGAGCAGGGTGCCGCCAGCGAAGATCGCTTGGCGCCATTGCCGGACGGCCAGCAGCAGGATCGTCAGCAGAGCGCTGAACAGCAGCATCGTGCGAAATTCGCCGAGCTGCGTCAGGGCCACCATCAGCTCATCCATCGGCGGGCTGCGGTGTTCCTGGACCAGTGTCATCAAGCCTTGATCGAACTGGGTCAGGTAGGGGTAGCCGATAAACAGTCCTGCCAGAATCACCAGGCTCAGGCCTGCTATCAGCACCGTGGCTTTGCGGTGACGGCGCAGGCTGCTGGTGATGCTCAGGCCCAACATCACGACGATGCTGCCCACGACGATTCCGGCTTGTGGCCAGAAGCCCTCGGGCAACGGTAAGCGGATGGCTGCGCCCGTGGCCCAGCCCGGCAGTATGTAGGCGACCGACCAGCCTGCCGCTGCCAGTACACTGACGGCGATAAAGCGCGGAAACGGCATGTCGAACATTCCGGCCACCATCGGCAACATTGGCCGCAACGGACCAATAAAACGTCCGACCAGAAGGCTGGCAATGCCATAACGCTGGAAATACGCCTCGGCGCCGCCGATCCATTCCGGGTGATGACGCAGCCCCGGCAAGCGCCGGATATTCTGGTGGAAGCGTCTGCCGAGCAGATATGACACTGCATCGCCGAGCAATCCGCCGAGAAAACCCATTAAGAGGGCTTCGCCCAAGGGCAGGGCGCCGCTCCCGGCCATTACGGTGATAGCGAACAACAACACCGTGCCCGGCACAATCAGTCCGACAATCGCCAGGCACTCGCCGCAGGCCACGATGAATACCGCTGCAGCCAACCATTGCGGGTTTGCCGTCAACCAGACGGTCAGGCTATCGAGCCATAGGCCCATAAAAACAACTCCATCAGAATTTTTAATCGGCCTTAAGGGATGTACGCAATCTTCACAACACTACAGATCCCACATGAGACTGCTTTTGCATCAAGTCCGAGCACATCTCAGGACAGCAGAAAGTAGTCGCGCCCTTCGACCTGGCCACGCCGCAGCGGGTTCTGGGTGCAATAAGGTGCATAGGCGGCATCGACGAAGCGGTACATCAAGTGTTCGTCGCGCCCGTGCGGGATGCCCAGGCGAGTGGTTTGAATGACGTGCATCGGTGGCGTGCCGACATCTTCGACAAACAGCAGCTCGTGATCGAAGCGTTTGGCGTCCCAGGTCGGCACTTTCAGACCCAGTGCCTTGCAGAGCAAGGTCTGGCCGGCGCAGAGCTTCTGCGAGGGGCGCGGTCGGCCATTGGCGTCGGGATTGTTCAACAGCATTTGCGCCAGGCTGGCGGGTCCAGACCATTCGTCGACCCACGGATAGGCCGATTTGATCAGAACAGCATTGCCTGGCCCCTGGGCGCTGAAGTTCAGCGAGTCGCCGCCACGGGCGTAGTACATATAGATGTGGCCGCCATCCAGAAACAAAGCTTTACGTTTCTCTGTGTAACCGAGGGAGGCATGGCTGCCTTTCTCGGCACAGTAATAGGCTTCGGTCTCGATAATTCGCGCCGAAAGCCACAAATCACCGACGCGATGGCGGATGATTTTGCCCAGTAAATCGCGGGCAAGCATCTGAGCGTCTCGGTTAAAAAAGCGGTCGGGCAGGGCATTGGGTAGGTTATCGGTGGTCAGGTTGGACATGATGACCAAGTGCAATTCGGCTAAATGTGACCGAATGATAACAACTTGAGCCTTAATCGAGGCTGAACACTGGGTATTTGCGCCCCATTTCGACCATCCGCCCGTCACCGCTGTTAGTAGGAGAGCGCGACAGCTATAATCTGCCGCTTTCCTCTTTGCCAAGACCACAACAGACCATGACTGAGTCCGTTCTTGACTACATGACCCGCTTGGGTCGCGCTGCCCGCGAAGCCTCCCGCGTGATCGGCCGTGCCAGTACCGCGCAGAAAAACCGCGCGCTGCACGCTGCTGCCGCTGCTTTGGATGCCGCTCGCGCCGAGTTGACCGCCGCCAATGAACTGGACCTGGCCGCTGGTCGGGCCAATGGCCTTGAGCCGGCCATGCTCGAGCGTCTGGCACTGACCCCCGCACGGATCGACAGCATGATTGTCGGTTTGCGCCAGGTGGCCAGCCTGCCGGACCCGATTGGTGCGATCCGCGACATGAGCTATCGGCCGTCGGGGATTCAAGTCGGCAAGATGCGCGTGCCGTTGGGCGTTGTGGGAATCATCTATGAGTCGCGTCCGAACGTGACCATCGACGCCGCGAGCCTGTGTCTGAAGTCGGGCAACGCGACCATCCTGCGTGGCGGCTCTGAGGCTATTCATTCCAACCGCGCCATTGCCACCTGTATTCAGCAGGGCCTGGCCGAAGCCGGTTTGCCGGCTGCCGTGGTGCAAGTGGTCGAAGTGACTGACCGTGCCGCTGTTGGCGCGCTGATTACCATGCCCGAATACGTGGACGTGATCGTGCCCCGTGGCGGTAAAGGCCTGATCGAGCGCGTCAGCCGTGACGCCCGTGTGCCAGTGATCAAGCACCTGGACGGCATCTGCCACATTTATGTCAGTGCCTACGCCGAGCTGTCGAAAGCCCAGCGCATTGCATTCAACGCCAAGACTTACCGTTACGGCATTTGCGGAGCCATGGAAACCTTGCTGGTTGACCAGGCAGTCGCCGCCGACTTCCTGCCGGCCATGGCCGAGCAGTTTCGCGCCAAGGGTGTCGAGTTGCGGGGATGCGAGCGCACACGCGCGATCATCGACGCCGTTGCGGCCACCGAAGAGGACTGGAACACCGAATACCTGGCGCCGATCCTGTCGATCCGTGTGGTCGACGGGCTGGACGAGGCCATCGAACATATCAACCATTACGGCTCTCATCACACCGATTCGATCGTCACCGAACATCAGGGCCAAGCCCGGCGTTTCGTTGCTGAGGTCGACTCCAGTTCCGTGATGATCAACACCCCGACCTGCTTCGCCGATGGCTTCGAGTACGGATTGGGTGCCGAGATTGGCATTTCTACTGATAAGCTGCACGCCCGCGGCCCAGTGGGTCTCGAGGGTTTGACCTGCGAGAAGTACATCGTGGTCGGTGATGGCCAGTTGCGCGGTCAGGAGTCGGTCTGACTTGGCCGATAAACGCCAGTCAGTTGCCGTGACCCCAAGCGAACCTCTGTCTCGACGCATTGGCGTGCTGGGCGGAACCTTCGATCCGGTGCACATCGGCCATTTGCGCAGTGCGCTGGAAGTGGCCGAATCGCTGGCACTCGATGAGCTGCGTCTGACACCCAGTGCCAGACCACCGCATCGGGATACGCCGCAGGTTTCGGCCGTCGACCGTCTGGCGATGGTCGAATGTGCGGTGGCGGGCGTTGCGCCGTTGGTGGTGGACGCCCGCGAGCTGCAACGGGACAAGCCGTCCTACACGATCGACACCCTGGAACACATGCGGGCCGAGTTGGCCGCTGATGACCAGTTATTTCTACTTTTGGGCTGGGACGCATTTTGCGGCCTGCCCACTTGGCACCGTTGGGAAGAGTTGCTCCAGCATTGCCACATCCTGGTGCTGCAACGCCCGGATGCCGACAGCGAACCGCCGGATGCCTTGCGCAACCTGCTGGCAGCGCGCTCGGTGAGCGACCCGCTGGCCCTCAAGGGGCCGAGCGGACACATTGCATTCGTCTGGCAGACGCCGCTCGCGGTATCCGCCACCCAGATCCGTCAACTGCTGGCCAGCGGTAAGTCGGTACGTTTCCTGGTGCCTGACGCGGTCCTGGCCTACATCGATGCGCACGGGCTGTACCGTGCGTCGAACTGAAAATAAGGGTGCGCTTCAAGGCACGTGATCACGTGTATCGAAACGCCCGAACATACGAGCAAAACGAGTTTTATATGACTGACAAAGACGTAACTAAAGTAAAGCGCAAGGGCACGTTCAAGAGCGTCCCGCTGCCGGAAGCGGCAGCACCCGCCCAGGCACTCCTCGGCGAAGAGCTGGTCAAGGTCGCCGTAGCAGCCCTGGAAGACGTCAAGGCCCAGGACATTCAGGTGATCGACGTTCGTGAAAAGCAGAGCATCACTGACTTCATGATCATCGCTACAGGTACTTCCAACCGCCAGATCGGCGCGATGCTGGATAAGGTCCGCGAGGCGGTCAAGGCTCAGGGCGTCAAGCCGCTGGGTGAAGAAGGCAAGGGCGACAGCGACTGGGTGCTGCTGGACATGGATGATGTCATCGTTCACATGATGACCGCCTCCGCCCGTCAGTTCTACGACCTGGAGCGTCTGTGGTCTGGCGCTGAACAGAGCCGTGCTCTGAACGCTGCTCACCACAGCCCGGAAAACTCCCACGAGCACTTCATCAAGCTCAACCGCGACCAGGAATAAGGGACCGCTGTGCGACTGCGTCTGATCGCCGTCGGTTCTCGCATGCCCAAGTGGGTGGAAGAAGGCTGGCATGAATATGCCAAGCGTCTGCCATCCGAGTTGGCGCTGGAACTGGTGGAAATACCGCTCAACACCCGTGGCAAGAACGCTGACGTGGCACGCTTCATCCGTCAGGAAGGCGAAGCCATGCTGGCCAAGGTTGGCCCTGCTGATCGGATTGTCACGCTCGAAGTGCACGGTAAGCCCTGGAGCACCGAGCAACTGGCGGTCGAACTGGATCGCTGGCGGCTGGATTCGCGCACGGTGAATTTTATGGTCGGCGGCCCCGAGGGGCTGGCGCCGGAAGTGTGCGCGCGGGCCGATCAGCGCTGGTCGCTGTCGCCCCTGACATTGCCGCATCCGCTGGTGCGGATTCTGATCGGTGAACAGCTGTATCGCGCCTGGACAGTTCTGTCCGGGCACCCTTATCACAAATAGCATCGCGCCCTAAATGTCCCAACCGATCCGCATCAAGGACCACGAGAAAGACGCCCGTCTGGTGCGTGGCCGGGTCGTGTTCGGTGCAATAGCGGTGGTGTTCCTGATTGGGGTGCTGATCGCACGGCTGTATTTTCTTCAGGTGATCCAGTACGAGTATCACTCCACGCTGTCGGAGAACAACCGGGTTCATGTGCAGCCGATTCCGCCAACTCGCGGGCTGATCTTCGACCGTAATGGCGTGGTGGTGGCCGATAACCGGCCCAGCTTCAGCCTGAGCATGACCCGGGAACGTTCCGGGGACTGGCAGCAAGTGCTCGACGTGATCGTCGAGGTCTTGCAGCTGACACCGGAAGATCGGGTGATCTTCGAAAAACGCATGCGGCAGGGGCGGCGGCCGTTCGAGCCGGTGCCGATCCTGTTCGAGCTGACCGAAGAGCAAATTGCCCGGATCGCTGTCAACCAGTTCCGCTTGCCAGGGGTGGAAGTAGTCGCGCAACTGGTGCGTCACTACCCGCAGGGCGCGCATTTCGCGCACTCGGTGGGGTACATGGGGCGGATCAACGAGAAAGAGCTCAAGACTCTGGATCCGGTGGGTTACAGCGGCACCCATCAAATCGGCAAAACCGGTATCGAGCGCTTCTACGAGCCGGAGTTGCATGGTCAGGTGGGTTACGAAGAAGTCGAGACCAACGCTCGGGGCCGCGTGCTGCGGGTGCTCAAGCGTACTGATCCGGTTCCCGGCAAGGACATTGTCCTGAGCCTGGACATCAAATTGCAGGAAGCTGCCGAGCTTGCGCTGGGTGGCCGACGCGGCGCGGTGGTGGCACTGGACCCAAACACCGGCGAGGTTCTGGCGATGGTCAGTCAGCCGAGTTTCGATCCGAATCTGTTCGTCACCGGCATCAGCTTCAAGGCTTATGCCGAGTTGCGTGACTCCATCGATCGCCCTCTGTTCAACCGGGTCTTGCGTGGCCTGTATCCTCCGGGTTCGACGATCAAACCGGCCGTGGCGATTGCCGGGCTGGACTCCGGAGTGGTGACTGCCTCGAGCCGTGTGTTCGATCCCGGATACTACCAACTGCCCAACTATGATCACAAATACCGCAACTGGAACCGTACCGGCGACGGTTATGTGGATCTGGACACGGCAATCATGCGGTCCAACGACACCTACTTCTATGACCTGGCGCATAAGCTGGGGATCGATCGGCTGTCGGCGTACCTGGGCAAGTTCGGCATCGGCCAGAAGGTTTCGCTGGACATGTTCGAAGAGTCGCCGGGGCTGATGCCGACGCGTGAATGGAAGCGGGCGACTCGTCGCCAGGCCTGGTTCCCGGGCGAGACGCTGATTTTGGGGATCGGTCAGGGCTACATGCAGTCGACGCCATTGCAATTGGCTCAGGCCACAGCGTTGGTGGCCAACAAGGGCAAGTGGAATCGCCCGCATCTGGCGAAAACCATCGAAGGTGAGAAACCGGTCGATGCGAACCCGATGGCGGATATCATCCTGCGCGATCCGTCCGATTGGATGAAGGTCAATCACGGCATGCAGCAGGTAATGCACGGGGCCCGCGGCACTGCGCGCAAGGCGGCCATCGGCTCGCCATACCGGATTGCCGGCAAAAGCGGTACAGCCCAGGTCGTGGCGATCAAGCAGGGCGAGAAGTACGACCGTTCCAAGGTTCAGGAGCGCCACCGTGACCACGCCTTGTTCGTTGGTTTTGCTCCGGCCGATAACCCGAAAATCACAGTGGCGGTCATGGTCGAGAACGGCGAGTCCGGCTCCGGCGTCGCCGCACCAGTAGTGCGTCAGGTGATGGATGCCTGGCTATTGGGCCAGAACGGCCAACTCAAGCCTGAGTTCGCCAGCCCTATCAGCGCGGAGGCTACGGCCCGTGAAGAGTAATTTTGATCGCATCCTCTCCAGTGAGGATGTGATGCGTCGCCGCGCGACACTGTTGCAGCGCATGCACATCGATGGCCCATTGCTGATCCTGCTGCTGACGCTCGCGGCGGGTAGCCTGTTCGTGTTGTATTCGGCCAGTGGCAAGAGCTGGGATCTGCTGATCAAACAGGCCACCTCGTTTGGTATCGGCCTGGTGTCGATGGTCGTCATCGCTCAGCTCGAACCCCGTTTCATGGCGCGCTGGGTGCCACTGGCCTATGTGCTGGGCGTGGTGCTGTTGGTGGTGGTGGATGTCATGGGGCACAACGCCATGGGCGCCACGCGCTGGATTAACATTCCCGGGGTGATCCGCTTTCAGCCCTCGGAATTCATGAAGATCATCATGCCGGCGACCATCGCATGGTACCTGGCCAAGCGCACCTTGCCACCGCAGCTCAAGCATGTGGGGATCAGTCTGATGTTGATCGGGATTCCATTCATCCTGATCGTGCGCCAGCCCGACCTCGGCACCTCGTTGCTGATTCTCGCGGGCGGCGCATTCGTGCTGTTTATGGGTGGCCTGCGTTGGCGATGGATCCTCAGCGTGATCGCCGCTGCCGTTCCCGTGGCGGTCGCCATGTGGTTCTTCATCATGCATGACTACCAGAAGCAGCGGATTTTGACCTTCCTCGATCCAGAGAGCGACCCGCTCGGCACCGGCTGGAACATCATTCAGTCCAAGGCCGCCATTGGCTCAGGCGGGGTGTTCGGCAAAGGCTGGTTACTTGGTACCCAGTCCCATCTGGACTTTTTGCCGGAAAGCCACACCGACTTCATCATCGCGGTCTTGGGCGAAGAATTCGGCCTGGTGGGCATCTGCGCGTTGTTGCTGATTTACCTGCTGTTGATCGGTCGTGGATTGGTGATTACCGCCCAGGCGCAGACGCTGTTCGGCAAATTGCTCGCCGGCAGCCTGACCATGACGTTTTTTGTTTACGTTTTCGTCAACATCGGTATGGTCAGTGGCCTGTTGCCGGTAGTAGGGGTGCCCTTGCCGTTCATTAGCTATGGCGGAACTTCGCTGGTGACGCTGCTGTCAGCGTTTGGGGTTTTGATGTCGATCCATACCCATCGTAAGTGGATCGCTCAGGTTTGAATAAGGTGAAGATTTCAATGCAAGTAATGCGTGGCTGGGCTACTCGATACGCTCCGTGGGTCGGCCTGGTAGGCATCCTTGGCGCGGCGCAGGAAGCACTGGCCGGTGATTATGAAGGCTCGCCGCAAGTAGCCGAATTCGTGGGTGAAATGACCCGCGACTATGGTTTCGCCGGGGAACAGCTGATGGGCGTGTTCCGCGAAGCCGAGCGCAAACAATCGATCCTCGACGCGATTTCCAAGCCTGCCGAGCGGGTCAAACTATGGAAAGAATACCGCCCGATGTTCATCACCGACGCGCGCATCGCCCGCGGTGTGGATTTCTGGCGTCAGCACGAGGCCGTTCTGGCCCGCGCCGAACAGGAATATGGGGTTCCGGCTCAAGTCATCGTGTCGATCATCGGCATTGAAACCTTCTTCGGCCGCAACACCGGCAACTATCGGGTGATCGATGCTCTGTCGACCCTGGGCTTCGACTACCCGCCGCGCGCCGAATTCTTCCGCAAGGAACTGCGTGAGTTCCTGCTGCTGGCCCGTGAAGAGCAGGTCGATCCGCTGACCCTCAAGGGTTCTTACGCCGGAGCCATGGGCTTGCCGCAGTTCATGCCGAGCAGCTTTCGCGCCTATGCTGTGGATTTCGACGGTGACGGCCACATCAATATCTGGACCAACCCGGACGACGCCATTGGCAGTGTCGCCAGCTACTTCAAGCGTCACGGCTGGGTGGCCGGCGAGCCGGTGGTCAGCCAGGCCACGGTGCGTGGCGATCAGGTCGATGAGGGGTTGACCCCGGGAATCGAGCCGGTCAAAACGGTCGGGGAGTTGCGGGCGCTGGGCTGGTCGAGTCATGATGCGCTGCGCGATGATATGCCGGTCACGGCTTTTCGCCTGGACGGCGATAATGGTCCAGAATACTGGATGGGTTTGAATAATTTTTACGCGATCACGCGCTATAACCGCAGCGTGATGTACGCCATGGCCGTGCATCAACTGTCTGATTTGCTGGTCCAAGCACGGGGCGTCAAGTAATGCGGGCAATGCCGATTCGTAAACCCCTGAAGCTGATGGCTTTCGCCGCGCTGTCGCTGCTGATGGTCAGCTGTTCGACCAGCCGCGCGCCGCAACAGAAATCATCGACCGCCGTTCGCGCAATGCCTGGTCTGGATGTCAACCGCGCCCACAAAGACGGTGCGCCGTGGTGGGACGTCGACGTCTCGCGGATCCCGGACGCCACCCCGACCCTGCACCAAGGTCCCTACAAGGCCAACCCGTACACGGTATTGGGCAAAAACTACTTCCCGTTGAGCGAGTCGAAGAACTACGTCGCTTCGGGCACGGCATCCTGGTATGGCACCAAGTTTCATGGTCAGAACACGGCCAACGGCGAAGTCTATGACCTGTACGGCATGAGTGCCGCGCACAAGACCCTGCCGCTACCGAGTTATGTCCGGGTGACTAACCTGGACAACAACAAGAGCGTGATTCTGCGCGTCAACGACCGTGGGCCGTTCTACTCTGACCGGATTATCGATTTGTCCTACGCTGCAGCCAAGAAACTCGGTTATGCCGAAATCGGCACCGCGCGGGTCAAGGTCGAGGGTATCGACCCACAAGAGTGGTGGGCCCAGCGTGGCCGGCCGGCACCGTTGATGCTTAACGAACCGCAAGTGGCGCAAAATGCTGCTCCCATGCTGACGGCTTCGGCCGGCAAGGTCGAGCAGTGGACGCCGCCGCCGCAGCAACACGCCGCGGCCGTTGTGCCTGTACAGATGGATGCAAAAAAAAACGCTTCTGCACAAGCCTCTGGCCAGTATCTTCAGGTGGGCGCCTTCGCCAACCCGGACGCTGCAGAACTGCTGAGGTCGAAGCTGAGCGGGATGGTGCAGGCCCCGGTCTTCATCAGCTCGATCGTGCGCAATCAACAGACGCTACATCGGGTACGGATGGGTCCGATCGGCACGCCGGGTGAAATCCAGCAAGTGCAAAATAGCGTGCGATTGGCCAATCTGGGCCAGCCGAGCGTAGTAACAGCAGAATAGTGACATCAGATTGAGGGCCTGACCTCGTTCGCGAGGTCGGGTTCCGGTTGTTGGTTCGTCAAAGAACAAAAGCCCGGTGAAGGGCCATAGAGTCAGCAACTGAACACGCGACAACCGGGGGCCGGTTGTCAGATTAGTTTTGCCCGTGAGGGCAAGTTTCCATTAGCAATTTCGAGAGACGGATGAACATCACCACCTTTGCCAAACGCCTGTGCCTGCTTGTCCCGCTGATCATCACACCTGCTGCCTGGGCGGCAGAGATGATGCCGTCGCCACCGCAACTGGCTGCCAAGGCCTATGTGCTCATGGACGCCAGCAGCGGTAACGTTCTGGTCGAGAACAATGGGGACCAGCGCCTGCCACCGGCTAGCCTGACCAAACTGATGACAGCCTACATCGCGACCCTGGAAATTCGTCGCGGTCAGATCGGTGAAAACGATCCGGTGACCGTCAGCGAGAACGCCTGGCGTACCGGCGGTTCGCGGATGTTCATCAAGGTTGGCACTCAGGTCACTGTCAGCGACCTGCTGCACGGCATCATCATTCAGTCGGGTAACGACGCCAGTGTTGCGCTCTCCGAGCACATCGCCGGTAGCGAAGACGCGTTCGCGGACATGATGAACAAAACCGTTGCCGATCTGGGCATGACCAACAGCCACTTCATGAACCCGACCGGTCTTCCGAACCCGGAGCACTACTCGTCGGCCCATGACATGGCGCTGCTGGCCCGCGCGATCATCCACGAAGACCCGGCTCACTATGCGATCTACTCGCAGAAAGAGTTCTTCTGGAACGGCATCAAGCAACCCAACCGTAACCTGCTGCTGTGGCGCGACAAGACCGTTGATGGTCTGAAAACGGGTCACACCGATGAAGCCGGCTACTGCATGGTGTCTTCGGCAGTGCGTGACGGCCAGCGCCTGATCGCCGTGGTCTTCGGCACCAACAGCGAAACGGCTCGTGCGGCTGAAACCCAGAAACTGCTGACCTACGGTTTCCGCTTCTTCGAAACCCAGACCTTCTACCAGAAGGGCACCGAGCTGGCTCAGGCCCCTGTCTGGAAAGGCACCACCAATCAAGTCAAGGCCGGCCTGGCTGAAGACCTGACCATGACCCTGCCAAAAGGCCAGCTGAAGAAACTGGCGGCCAGCATGAGCATGAATCCGCACCTGGTCGCACCGATCGCCAAGGGCGACGTGATTGGTAAAGTCGAAGTGAAGCTGGACGACAAAGTCGTGCACAGCGCCGACCTGATCGCTCTGGATGCGGTCGACGAGGGTGGTATCTTCCGCCGCATGTGGGATAGCATCCGTCTATTCTTCTACGGCTTGTTCAACTGATTATTGTGGTCCAGCGTGCCTCTCGCTCTGACATAGAGCGGGGGGTATGTCCGTCGCCACGGCTTACGAGGCCGTTTCGCCATGACAGATACTGAAGTAAAGCCGCCAAAGATCGAATTTCCTTGCGCCGACTATCCGATCAAAGTGATCGGCGACACTGGCGCGGGTTTCAGTGCCCTGGTTATCTCGATCCTCGAGAAACACGCCGAGGTCGATCACGCGACTCTGGCGGAGCGCCAGAGCACCAATGGCAAGTACACCACCATCCAGTTGCATATCATCGCCACTGGCCAGGACCAGCTGTACGACATCAACAGTGAGTTGCGTGCAACCGGTCAAGTACACATGGTGCTGTGATGCCGCAAATACTCGGCTTTCGCGAGCTCGGCCAGATGGCTTACGAGCCGGTTTGGCAGGCCATGCAGCGCTTCACTAATGAGCGTGGCACTGAGGCTGCCGATGAGATCTGGCTGGTCCAGCATCCGCCGGTCTTCACTCAAGGCCAGGCGGGCAAGGCCGAACATTTGCTGCTTCCCGGAGATATTCCGGTGGTGCAAGTGGACCGCGGCGGTCAAGTGACGTATCACGGCCCAGGTCAGTTGGTGGCTTATCTGCTGCTGGACGTGCGCAAGCTGGGGTTTGGCGTGCGCGATCTGGTCAGCCGGATGGAGCTGTGCCTGATCGAGTTGTTGGCCAGTTATGGTGTTACGGCTGTGGCTAAAGCCGATGCGCCGGGTGTCTATGTCGACGGTGCGAAAATCGCTTCTCTGGGTTTACGGATCCGCCACGGTTGTTCGTTTCACGGCCTGGCCCTGAACGTGGAGATGGATCTGGAGCCGTTTCGACGTATTAATCCCTGTGGCTACGCGGGGCTGGCGATGACCCAGCTGAGCGATCACACAGGACCGATTGAATTTGCCGAGGTAAGTGCCCGGCTGCGCGCGCAGCTCGTCAAGCACCTCGACTATGCTGAGCAGACGACCCTAACGGGCGGAATCGATTGATATGACTACTGCGCAAGACGCTGTGCAAACCCTGATCCCGACGCTGGATGTATCCGAGCGCGTCGCCCGTCCGAAAGTTGAAGCCGGCGTTAAATTGCGCGGAGCCGAAAAGGTCGCGCGCATCCCGGTGAAGATTATTCCGACCACCGAACTGCCGAAAAAACCAGACTGGATTCGCGTGCGCATCCCGGTTTCGCCGGAAGTCGACCGTATCAAGGCGCTGCTGCGCAAACACAAGCTGCACAGTGTCTGCGAAGAGGCCTCCTGCCCGAACCTGGGTGAGTGCTTCTCCGGCGGCACCGCGACCTTCATGATCATGGGTGATATCTGTACCCGTCGCTGCCCGTTCTGCGACGTCGGCCACGGCCGGCCGAAGCCACTGGACGTCAACGAACCAGAAAGTCTGGCCATCGCCATTGCGGACCTGAAGCTCAAGTACGTGGTGATTACCTCAGTAGACCGTGACGACCTGCGTGACGGCGGTGCCCAGCACTTCGCCGACTGTATCCGCGAGATCCGCAAGCTGTCACCGAATGTGCAGCTCGAAACCCTGGTCCCGGACTACCGTGGCCGGATGGACGTGGCGCTGGAAATCACTGCTGCCGAGCCGCCGGATGTGTTCAACCACAACCTGGAAACCGTGCCGCGCCTGTACAAGGCTGCGCGTCCGGGTTCGGATTACCAGTGGTCGCTGACCTTGCTGCAGAAGTTCAAGCAAATGATGCCGCATATTCCGACCAAATCCGGTCTGATGCTCGGCCTGGGCGAGACGGACGAAGAAGTCATCGAAGTCATGAAGCGCATGCGCGAACACGACATCGATATGCTGACCCTCGGCCAGTACCTGCAGCCGTCGCGTAGCCACTTGCCGGTACAGCGCTTCGTGCACCCGGACGTGTTCGCCTGGTTCGCCGAAGAAGGCTACAAAATGGGCTTCAAAAACGTTGCATCCGGTCCGCTGGTGCGTTCTTCGTACCACGCTGACGAACAGGCAAAACTGGTTAAAGCCAGCTTGATGTCCTGATCCAGACCCGCCCGCAGGAATCTTCATTCCTGCGGGCGGTTTGGTTTTTCAGCGGTGCAAAACAGCGCGCTACTGAACTCAGCACCTTTTCCTTCACGTCCTGTGACTGTTCGCCCCCCCTTCTATTTGCAAGCGTTCGTGTCTACTGTGCGTTGAAGAATTCACGCAGGGAGAACCATGGATGACGATTCGATCAACAGATAAGACCTGCGCTCACGTGCCAGTGCCCGCATTGCCATCCAACGGAGTGATCGGCTTGATCGCGCCAGCAGGTCCGGCGGCGCTGGACACCGGGAAGGCTGCTCAATGGATGCAGGCCAGGGGTTACACGCTGCGTATCTTTCCCGGCGTTGAACAGAAAGACGGCTACCTTGCCGGAAGCGATGACGTTCGGCTGAACGACCTGCACGCGGCGTTTGCTGACAGCACCATTGACGCGATCCTGTGCCTGCGTGGTGGTTACGGAAGCCCGCGCTTGCTGGACCGGATCGATTTCGACCTGCTGCGCTGCAACGCAAAGCCCTTGGTGGGTTACAGCGATATCACGGCGTTGCACCTGGCGATCAGTCGTTATGCAGGCTTTGTGACCTTCCATGGTCCGATGCTCAACGCCGATCTGCTGGGCGATAAACAGCAGCCTACAGAATCTTCGTTGCTCAGCATGCTCAGAGGAGAGTTAAAGTCCGGGAGCGCGCTGAGCCACCCGCAGGCTTATCCATTGACTACGATCGTGCCGGGCATCGCGCACGGCCGCTTGCTGGGAGGCAATCTCTCATTGATTGCCGGCACCTTGGGCACGCCTTACGAGATCGATGCCGACGGTATCATTCTGTTCTTTGAGGACATCAACGAGCCGCTTTACCGCATCGACCGGCTACTGACCCATCTAAGGCTGGCCGGCAAGCTGAGCAAGCTCTGTGGGGTCTTGGTGGGGGATATTGCGGGGGTGGACGAGCCGGCGCTGGCGGTGTTGCTCAAGCAAACCTTCGAGCCGCTACAGATTCCGGTGCTCGCCGGCTGGCGCAGCGGGCACTGTGACCCGAACCTGACCCTGCCGATGGGGGCGATGGTCAGGCTGGATGCAGAGGCTCAAGAGCTGGTACTGGAGCAGGATGTGGTGATCAAGTAGCAGATCGCTCCCACGTGGGAGCGTGGGAGCGATCATAGCCTCAGCGGTTACGCAAACTCTCCAGCAGCTTATGCGTCGGATAGCCATCCGCCGGCCAGCCAAAATATTGCTGTGCGGTGCGAATAGCCTTACGAGTATTGGCGCCGATAATACCGTCGGCAGTACCCGCGTCGTAGTTGCTGGCGCTCAGCAGGTTTTGCAGCTCAATCCGCTCGGAGCGGCTTAAGGGCAGGTCATCTTTCGGCCATTCACCACTAATCTGGCCGGTACCACTAAAGCGTTCGGACAACAGGCTCACAGCCAAGGCATAGGACGACGAGTTGTTGTACTTGAGAATGGCGCGGAAGTTGTCGAGGACCAGGAACGCTGGGCCGCGATAGCCGGCTGGCAGCAGCAGGGCCGCAGAGAGTTGTTCGGAACCCGCCGGTACGCTCGCACCGTTGGGCAGTTTGAGGCCTAGCTGCAGCCACTCGGCAACAGTCTTGCGGATTGAGCCATCGGCCAGTGCATAGTCGAAACCGTCCGCCAGTTGCACCTCGAAGCCCCAAGGCTGACCCTTCTGCCAGCCGGAGCTTTGCAGATAGTGTGCAGTCGAGGCCAGCGCGTCGGCGGGACTGCCCCAGATATCGCGACGACCGTCACCATCGAAGTCCACCGCGTGGGTGTTATAGGTCGTCGGAATGAACTGGGTCTGGCCCATGGCGCCGGCCCAGGAGCCGAGCATCTTCTCGGGCTCGATATCGCCTTGCTGGAGAATCTGCAGCGCGGCCAGCAATTGGCTGTGGGCAAAGTCCGGACGCCGGCCTTCATAGGCCAGGGTCGCCAGCGACTGAATGACCGATTTGTCGCCCTGGAAACTGCCGAAGTTACTTTCCATGCCCCAAACCGCTACCAGCGCCTGGCGATCAACGCCATAGCGCTGTTCGATGCTTTGCAGGATATCGGCATATTGGTAGAGCAGCCCTTGGCCCTTGCGTACACGCATGGCGGACAGGGCTCCATCGAGGTATTCCCATACTGGCCGGGTAAACTCAGGTTGGCTGCGGTCGGCGCGAATCACGCTCATGTCCGGTGTGACATTGGCAAACACACGGTCGAAAAGCTCTGGGTTGATGCCCGCAGCCAGTGCGTCTTTGCGAAAGGCGGCCAGCCATTCGGCGAAAGTCTGCGTCGGTTGGATGTCCAGGTTGTCGCCGGTCGGGACCACAGGGCGGACAACGGCCGGGGCGGGCACGGTGGGCATGGTCTGGAGCGGTTGGGCGTCGGCGGCGGTTGGTTTTTCCGCGCAAGCGACTAACAGAATAAGGCTGGAGGCAGCGATCAGTTGGCGTAAGTGCCTACGACGGGAAATACAAAAGGGCATGCACGGGTCCAGAGAATACGAATCAGGTGCCGACCTTACCATGTCAGCGGATTCTCTGCTTTCAGGCGACCAGAATGAAAGAAGCCTCCCAGCTTTTAGACTGGAAGGCTTCGCGGCGGTAGCTGCCTTTGCCCTTGCCGGCTGGTTCCTGACGGCTGCGGAACAGTGGCTGGGCGATGATGGATTTGGCCTTGTTGGGGCCACGCGTTGATGGCTTCTTGCTCATGATGAGGTCTCGCTCGTGGGTGGGTTTTGCGGTGCAGATCATCGGGCAGGGTAGGGATTCTGTCCAGCCCCTGCAGTGTGTAGGACTATTCGCCACAATTTCCGCTTACTCCGCCGGTAATGCCAACCGTTGCCCAGCCATCAACAGCGACAAGCGGCTAAGGCTGCTCCACGGCGAACCCGCTGCCTGGCCTTTGATCTGTGCATCGATACGCTGGGCATCGAGCAGCAGTTGTCCCCAGCGCTGGGCTGAGTGGCGTTGCAGGGCTTTGCTCATGAGCGGTTTGCGTTTGTCCCAGACCGGCGGGCGGGCTAGGCTGAAGGCTTTGTCCAACGGTATGCCCTGGCTGTATTGCAGTGACAGGTTGGCCAGCAGACGCAGCTCCCGGGCCAGCGCCCAGAGAATCACCGGCGGTTCGACGCCCTCTCCACGCAGGCCTACGAGCATGCGCAGGGCGTGGGCGGCTTCGCCGTTGAGAATCGCATCTACCAGCCCGAAAACGTCGAAACGCGCACTGTCGGCGACCGCGGCTTGCACCGTATCGACCGTGATCTGACCACCTTCGGCCATCAGTTTGAGCTTTTCGATTTCCTGAGCCGCTGCCAGCAGGTTGCCTTCCACGCGTGCCGCAATCAGTTCGACAGCGTCCTGGCTGGCTGAAAGGCCAGACTGAGACAAGCGCTGACGAATCCATTGGGGCAGTTGATTGGCATCCACCGGCCAGATTTGCACGAACTGGGTCTGCTGACCTTCGATCAGTGCTTTGCCCCACTTGGTTTTCTGGGCGCTGCCGTCGAGCTTGGGCAGGCTGATCAGCAGCAGGGTATCTTCGGCAGGACGTGAGCAGTATTCGATGAACGCCGCAGCACCTTTGTCACCGGGCTTGCCCGAGGGCAGGCGCAGTTCCAGTAAGCGCTTTTCGGCGAACAACGACATGCTGGCACCGGCTTGCAGCAGCGTCCCCCAATCGAAGCTGGCGTCGGCGCTGAACACCTGGCGCTCATCGAAGCCTTGCTGGCGGGCAGCAGAGCGGATGGCATCGGCGGCTTCCTGGCACAGCAACGGGTCGTCGCCACTGATGATGTACACCGGCGCAAGGTTTCCTTGCAGGTGTTTGGCGAGTTGGGCGGGGGCGAGTTTCATAAGAAGAGGCGAACGGGGCGCTTGAGCGCCCCGTAAGGCTTACTGGTTCTGTAGCTGCAAAGGCGATTGGCGAGGCGTGTTCGCTTCGGCCTTTTGTGCTGCGTCCAGTGCGTCGGCTTCAGCCTTGGCCCTGGCATCAGCGGTTTGCTGCAGTTGATCCAGCTGTGTCAGGCTCAGCTGTTGCAAACGCAGCATCATGCGTTGCACGAGGTCACGGCGCATTTCTTTGCGAGCCTGCTCTGCTTCCAGATCGGAACCTGTCAGGTTGTTGCCGTCGTGCATGTAGACCTTCTGCACCTGAAGTTTGTCATCGAGCAGAGAAAGGCTGTTGTGGCCCACGATTTCATAGTTCAGTACGTTGGTCAGCTCATACTCAGCCGATTTGTTGCCACCGACGTAACTAAGGGTACGCTGGCTTTCCTGCTCATTGGTGAGCACCAGCTTGTAAGGCGCGCCGGTGTAGACTTTGACGCCACTGCTTTCCAGCACCTGACGCATCAGCACTACGGTATCGCCATAGGCGTTGCGGGCACTCAAGTCGAGCTCTTTGATAGCGAGCTCGGTGGTGCCGGTACCGCGCAGCTGGAAGCCGCAGGCGCTCAGCAGTACAGCGAGGCCCATAACCAGCAGATTGCGTTTGATCATCTTGATGCTCCCCTTGAAACCATGTGGGCCGACTGTGCGGCCCCGGAGGTTTTGTTCGGCGCCAGGTCAGAGACCTGGCGCATGATCCAATTAGCTAGCGACAATATTGACCAATTTGCCGGGCACTACGATCACTTTACGAATGGTCAGACCTTCAGTGAAACGCAGCACGTTTTCATTGGTCCGAGCGGCGGCTTCGACTTCTTCGCGGCTGGCGCTGGCTGGCATTTCGATATGACCGCGCAGCTTGCCGTTGACCTGAATCACCAGTTGCAGGCTGTCCTGCACCAGTGCGCTGTCATCCAGCGCGGGCCAGTTGGCGTCGATGACTGCGCCGATGTGGCCCAGCTGGTTCCACAGTTCATGGCTGATGTGTGGGGTAATCGGCGCCAGCAGCAGGGCAACGGTTTCCAGGCCTTCGTGCAGCAATGCGCGATCCTGATCGGTGCCTTGAGGGGCTTTTTCCAGCACGTTCATCAGCGTCATGACCTGAGCGATGGCGGTGTTGAATTTGTGGTACTGACCGACGTCTTGGCTGGCTTGTTTGATGGCCAGGTGGATAGCACGGCGAATGACTTTTTGCTCGTCGTTCAGCATGCCAAGATCCAGCGCTCCAGGCAGGCCTTGGCCAACATGGGCCTGAGCCAGACGCCAGACACGCTTGAGGAAGCGATGGGAGCCTTCAACGCCGGAATCGGACCATTCCAGGCTCATGTCTGGTGGCGAAGCGAACATCATGAACAGGCGGCAGGTGTCGGCGCCGTACTGGTCGATCATCGATTGCGGGTCAACGCCATTGTTCTTCGACTTGGCCATCTTCTCGGTGCCGCCGATTTCCACCGGCAGCCCGTCGCTGATCAGCTTGGCGCCAATGATCTTGGCTTTGCTGTCGCGTTCCAGCTCGACATCTGCCGGGTTGAACCAGGTCAGGCTACCGTTGGCTTCGCGACGGTAGTAAGTCTCGGCGATCACCATGCCTTGGGTGAGCAGGTTCTTGAACGGCTCGTTGGAGCTGACCAGGCCTTCGTCACGCATAAGCTTGTGGAAGAAGCGCGCGTAAAGCAGGTGAAGAATCGCGTGTTCGATACCGCCGATGTATTGATCGACCGGCAGCCAGTGGTTGGCTGCAACCGGGTCGACCAGGCCGCCTTCGTAATGCGGTGAGGCGTAGCGGGCGTAGTACCACGACGACTCGACGAAGGTGTCCATGGTGTCGGTTTCACGCTTGGCTGGCTGGCCGCATTTCGGGCAGCTGCATTCGTAGAACTCAGGCATGCGCGCCAATGGCGAACCGGCGCCGTCGGGTACGACGTCTTCAGGCAGTACGACGGGCAGTTGGTCTTCCGGTACCGGCACGTCACCACAGCTGTCGCAGTGGACAATCGGGATCGGGCAGCCCCAGTAGCGTTGACGGCTTATGCCCCAGTCGCGCAGACGGAACTGGGTGCGGGAGGCGCCAAGATTTTTCTTGATCAGGGCGACTTCGATCGCATCGAAAGCACCGGCGAAGTCCAGACCGTCGAATTCACCGGAATTGATCAGTTGGCCGTGTTCGTTGTAAGCGTCCTGCCACGGAGCCGGGGTTTCGTCGCCGGCGCTGGTGCGCACGACAGACTTGATCGGCAGGTTGTATTTGGTGGCGAATTCGAAATCACGTTCGTCGTGCGCCGGGACGGCCATTACCGCGCCATCGCCGTAGTGCATCAGCACGTAGTTGGCGACCCACACCGGGAGTTTCTCACCGGTCAGCGGGTGCTCGACGAACAGCGAAGTCCGCAGGCCTTTTTTCTCTTGAGTGGCGACGTCGGCTTCGGCGACGCTGCCGCCCTTGCATTCAGCGATGAACGCTTGCAGCTCAGGATTGTTCTGCGCGGCCAGGGTAGCCAAATGGTGTTCGGCGGCCACGGCGACGTAGGTCGCGCCCATCAGGGTGTCCGGACGGGTGGTGAAAACTTTCAGTACGCCGGCTTCCCCAATGGAGGCCTGGTCGTAAGGGAACTGCACTTCCATGCCGCGGGATTTGCCAATCCAGTTGCGTTGCATGGTTTTGACTTGCTCGGGCCAGCCCGGCAAATCGTCAAGACTCTCCAGCAGCTCATCCGCGTAGGCGGTGATCTTGAAGTAGTACATCGGGATTTCGCGCTTCTCGATCAGCGCACCGGAACGCCAGCCGCGACCGTCGATCACTTGTTCGTTGGCCAGAACGGTCTGGTCCACCGGGTCCCAGTTGACGGTGCCGTTCTTGCGGTAGATCACGCCTTTTTCGAACAGGCGAGTGAACAGCCATTGTTCCCAGCGGTAGTAATCAGGTTTGCAGGTGGTGACTTCGCGTGACCAGTCGACGGCCAGGCCCAGGCTTCGCAGCTGGGTTTTCATGTAGGCGATGTTTTCGTAGGTCCACTTGGCTGGCGCGACGTTGTTTTTCATCGCGGCGTTTTCCGCCGGCATGCCAAAGGCGTCCCAGCCCATAGGTTGCAGGACGTTTTTGCCTTGCATGCGCTGATAGCGGGAGATCACGTCGCCGATGGTGTAGTTGCGCACATGCCCCATGTGTAGCTTGCCGCTGGGGTAAGGGAACATCGACAGGCAGTAGAACGTCTCCTTGCCTGGCTGTTCACTGACTTCAAAGGACTTTTGCTCGTCCCAGAACGACTGGGCGGCGGCTTCGATTTCACGGGGCTGATATTGTTCGTGCATGGCTACTTTTGAACTGAATAGGGGTGGCCTAATCCTCTTCAATGCGACGCTGGACGGTGACGACGCCTAATGTGGCGTTTTCGGTGCCCAGTCGAGCTGGAAGTGGAGTTACAGGAAGCGCCGTAGCATACATGACCGCGCTCTACCGAGGGAAACCCTGATTGCACCCAGCGGCGCCCCGGGGGCCGTTGGTCGCGGCAGCAGGCCGGTTTCTTCAGTGGGGCTAAGCTCTAAAAGGGGAGTGAGTCTTATCTTCAATGAGGTGAGCGGATGGTTGAGTCGCAGCGAAAAGTAACAAAACCCGAGTTGTATGAACGGCTGATCGACCGTCTTGGTATGGCCTTGGATGCGGCAAAAACCGCAGGCCGGTTGCGCGATGAGCGTCCTGTCGAGTTGGAGTTACGTGGTTTGAGTCACGCTGAGTTTGAGTTGATCAAGGCTTATCTGGACCGCAGTGAACGTGAAGCATATTCAAACGTGCTGGAAGCCGTAAAACATAAAGAAGCGCCACGTTCGGCCAAGATAATATGGTTGAGAGGCAAGCCCCCTGCCGGGGACGCGGTAAAGGTCCGGTCCCAGCAGTTCAAATAAGTGTAAGCGGCCCCAGTCGGGGCACCCTGCATGACGTTACACGTCCAGGCGTTTCCATTGAAATGCCTTCAACATCTGTTGTTGCTTTGCTTCAACCCACTTAGGCTTCGGGCATCTTTGGAGATGCCCGATGCCTTTTCGCTATTTCGTTAAACAACTTCTGTTGCCGCCCGGCATTCTTTTGCTGCTGCTCCTGTGTGCCTGGTGGTTTCGTCGGTCCCGGCCGCGCTTGGCGGGCGCGTGCTTTGCGCTAGGCGTTGGCGGCTTCTGGCTGATGAGTTTGCCGATTGTCGTGGAGTGGAGTGCCCATGCGATTGAGCGCGTGCCGCCGCTGGGTCGTAGTGAATGGGCAACGCTGGCCGAGCGCGCGGATGCGATTGTGGTATTGGGCTCGGGCCGAGAGCGAGGCGATCCGGCCTGGGGCTCTGATCAGCCGACCGGCGTGGGGTTGGAGCGCGAGCGTTATGCGGCGCGCCTGGCCAAGGCCTCAGGCTTGCCGGTGTTAACCAGTGGCGGACTGCATTACGGAACACCACCTACCGAGGCGGCGCTGATGGCCGAGTCTCTGCGGGATGATTTTGCTGTGACGGTCAGTTGGCAGGAAGGGCGTAGTCGCACGACCTGGGAGAACGCTCAGTTCACCGCTGAAGTGCTTCAGCCGCTGGGCATCAAACGAGTCGTTGTGGTGACCCAGGCCGCGCATATGCCGCGTTCGGTGTGGAGTTTCGAACGGGCAGGTTTCACCGTTGTAGCCGCGCCGGTGGGGTTTTTAGGGGGAGATAATGCTCGGCCACTGGGTGGCTGGATGCCGGAGTTCAAGTCGATCTGGCAAAGCGGGCAGTTGCTTAATGAGGCGGTGGGGCAGGTCGGTTACTCGTTGTTTTACCGCTGAAAGTCAAAAGATCGTCCGAGCGCGGACGATCTTTTTGCGACAGTTAAACCGTCTTGGCCATCCGGCTGGCCAGTAATGCCCAACCGAACAGCAGCACGCACAGAATGATCAGCGGCCACGAACGCCATTGCAGGTACGGCGTCAGGTTGTGCATCGGCACTACTTCACCGTAGAGGATGCCGCGTTCGAACTGTGGGATCTGCGCGGTGATTTTGCCGAACGGGTCGATCAGGCCAGTGACGCCGTTGTTGGTGGCGCGAATCATCCAGCGTCCGGCCTCCAGGGCGCGCATCTGCGCCATCTGCAAGTGTTGCAGCGGGCCGATGGAGGTGCCGAACCAGGTGTCGTTGCTGATGGTCAGCAGCAGGTCGCTGCGGGCCGAAAGGCTGGCGGCGAATTCCGGGTAAACCACTTCATAGCAGATGAACGGTGCAATCTGATAACCCTTGGCTTGCAGCAATGGCTGATCGGCCGAGCCGCGGGCGAAGTCCGACATCGGCAGGTCGAAGAAGGCGATAAGCCCGCGCAGCAGATCCTGCAACGGCACGTACTCGCCAAATGGCACCAGTTTCTGCTTCAGGTAGGTGCCATCGCCTTCGCCGACTACGGTGATGCCGTTGAAGTAGCGCTTCACATGGCGTACTTCCTCACGGATCGGTACGCCGGTAATCAGTGCGGAATTACGTTCTGCGGCGAAGTTGCCGAGCATGTTCAGATAACCTTCGGCCGATTCCTTCAGAACCGGGATCGCAGTTTCTGGCCAGATGAGCAAGTCCACGCGCTTGGAGCTGAAGCTCATGTCGCGGTACAGCGCCAGTTGCGCGTTCAGCTGCTCCGGGTCCCACTTCATGCTTTGTTCGACATTACCCTGAATCGCCGCAACCGACAGCGGCGCTCCCGATGGGCTGGTCCAGGCGTGGCCTTTGAGCGCCATGCCAATCCCCCAAGGGGCGACCAGTAACAGCAGACCGGCGGCGATAAACACTTTGCGCCCGGTCTTGATCAGGCGCGGCAGGTTGTACAGTAGCGCGGCGGTCAGGGCCAAGGTGAAGGAGATCAACCACATGCCGCCCAGTGGTGCGAGTCCGGCCAGTGGGCCGTCGAGTTGACTGTAGCCGGAATATAGCCATGGAAAGCCGGTCAGGAACCAGCCGCGGAACGCTTCCTGGGCCAGCCACAGCGCGGCAAAGGCCAGGGCGTCAGCCAGAGGTGCTTCGTTACGGCGGATCCAGCGCGCCCAAATCCAGGCGGGCAGGGCAAAGAACCAGGCAATCGCAGCGGTGAAGGCGAGCATCAGCAAGCCGGCCAGCAGCACCGAAGCACCGCCAAAGTTGTGAATGCTGTAGTAGATCCAGCTGGTGCCGGCGCCAAACAGGCCGAAACCGAAACACCAGCCACGGCCCAAGGCCTGACGTGGGCTCAGTTCACGCAAACCGGCATAGAAAAATCCGACGGCCAGCAGCGCCAGTGGCCAGATGTCGAACGGCGCGAGCGCCAGGGTGGTGAGTGCACCAGCCGCCACGGCCAGCAGATTACCGGGCCAGCCGGGACGGGTTAAGCGGAGCATTTCAATCCTTAGCGTGCAATTGGAGTCAAGCGCAGCAGGTGAATCCGGCGGCTGTCTGCATTCAAAATGCGGAAACGATAGGCGCCAATTTCGGTGATTTCGTTACGTTTAGGCAGGTGCCCGAACGCGCTCATCACCAGGCCTCCGACCGTATCGAACTCATCGTCGGAGAACTCGCAGTCGAAAAACTCGTTGAAGTTCTCGATCGGGGTCAGCGCCTTGATCAGGAAGTCACCGCTAGGCAGCGGCTTGATGTAGCTGTCTTCCTCGACATCGTGCTCGTCCTCGATGTCGCCGACGATCTGTTCCAGTACGTCCTCAATGGTCACCAGACCGGCCACGCCGCCGTATTCGTCGATGACGATGGCCATGTGGTTATGGTTGGCGCGGAACTCGCGCAGCAGCACGTTCAGGCGCTTGGACTCGGGGACGAAGGTCGCCGGACGCAGCAAATCCTTGACGTTGAAGCTGTCGCCGTTTTCCTGAAGGATCAGCGGCAGCAAATCCTTGGCCAGCAGAACGCCCATGACGTCGTCGTGGCTTTCGCCAATCACCGGATAGCGCGAGTGCGCGGAATCGATGACGGCCGGGAGGAATTCGCGGGGTGTCTGGGTCGCCTTGATGCTGATCATCTGCGAGCGCGGAACCATGATGTCCCGTACTTGCAGGTCAGCGACCTGGATGGCGCCTTCGACGATGGCCAGCGCTTCGCTGTCCAGCAACTTGTTCTGATGGGCTTCACGCAGCAGCTCCAGCAGCTCCTGACGGTTTTTCGGCTCGTGGGCAAAAGCTTGGGTCAGTTTACCCAGCCAGGACTTTTGCCCGCTGCTCGATCGGTCTTCGCTCATAGCGATTACTCTAAATCCTTTGTTGTTACGATTGGAGTGTCTTCGGTTTCGTCATCTGCATACGGATCAGGATGACCCAGTTCAGCAAGCAACGTTCGTTCCAGCGCTTCCATTTCTTCGGCTTCGTCGTCATCTATGTGGTCGTAACCCAGTAGATGCAAGCAGCCGTGAATGACCAGATGCGCCCAGTGGGCGTCGAGTTCCTTGCCCTGTTCGGCTGCTTCACGTACCACCACGGGCACGCAAATTACCAGATCGCCGAGCAGTGGAATATCCAGCAGCTCGTCCGGCACATCGGCCGGGAAGGACAGCACGTTAGTGGCGTAATCCTTCTGCCGCCAGGTGTGATTCAGCTCCCGGCCTTCTGGCTCGTCGACCAAGCGAATGGTCAGTTCCGAATCGGCGGTGCGTTGGCGCAAAGCCAGCTCACACCATTGGCGGAACTCAGCTTCGCTGGGGGCTGGCGCCTCGGTTGCGAGTTGCAGATCAAGCTCAAGCATCGCGGTGGCTGTCCTTCGGGGAGGCAAATTTGGCCGACTCGTTTTCGGCGCGATGTTCGAAACGCTCGTAGGCTTCGACGATGCGTTGCACCAACGGATGGCGCACCACGTCTCTGGAGGTGAAGTGCGTAAAGCTGATGCCCGGCACTTCCTTGAGCACGTCGATCACATGGATCAGTCCGGACTTGGTGCCTTTGGGCAAGTCGATCTGGGTGATGTCGCCGGTGATGACCGCGGTGGAGCCAAAGCCGATCCGCGTCAGGAACATCTTCATTTGTTCGACGGTAGTGTTCTGGCTTTCGTCGAGAATGATGAAGCTGTTGTTCAGCGTTCGTCCACGCATATAGGCCAGAGGCGCGATCTCGATCACTTGCCGCTCGATTAGCTTGGCAACGTGTTCGAAGCCGAGCATTTCGTACAGTGCGTCATACAGCGGGCGCAGGTACGGGTCGATTTTTTGCGCCAGGTCGCCAGGCAGGAAGCCGAGTTTTTCGCCGGCTTCAACCGCTGGACGCACCAGCAGGATGCGGCGAACTTGCTCGCGCTCCAAAGCGTCCACCGCACAGGCAACCGCCAGATAGGTCTTGCCGGTACCGGCCGGGCCGATGCCGAAGTTGATGTCGTTGCCGAGAATCTCCTTCACATAGCGCAGTTGATTCGTGCCGCGAGGGCGAATCATGCCTTTTTTGGTGCGCAGTGCGACGGGTTCGGCGGACGGATGGTTGTCCATCTCTTGCACGGCGGATTCCTGCAGGAACAGGTGAACCACGTCCGGCGACAGCTCGGTAGCCTTGGTTTCCCGGTACAGGCGGCGCAGGAGGTTTTCCGCGGAGGTGGTGTGTTTGGGTTCGCCGATCAGCTCGAACTGGTTTCCACGGTTGCGGATTTCGATGCTCAGGCGCTGTTCGATCAAGCGCAAATGCTCGTCGAATTGCCCGCACAGATTGGCGAAGCGGCGAGCCTCAACGGGCTCGAGAATGAAACGATGTGGTTCTATGGGTGCGTTCAAGGTCGCTTTTAGCCGCCCTAAGGCAATTGAGATGAAACCAAGGATAGCGCCAGTGGCCTGGGTGCGAAAGCACTTAGTAGATGAGCGCGCGCTCAAGAATAACGCAGTTACAATGTGGGAGCGGGCTTGCTCGCGATAGCAGTGTGTCAGGCAACACCAATGTTGAATGAAAGTCCGCTATCGCGAGCAAGCCCGCTCCCACATTTGATCTCCAGTGTCTTAAAGATTACTGCAGTAGCGAACCACGCAGCGAGTGCGGTTGTGCAGCATCGATGCGCACGTCGGCGAACTGGCCGATCAGCGTGGGATTGTCGCAGCGGAAGTTGACGATACGGTTGTTCTCGGTACGCCCTTGCAGTTCACCCGGGTCTTTCTTCGAATAATCGGTCACCAGAATGCGCTGAGTGGAGCCGACCATTTGTCGGCTGATCTCGAAGCCTTGCTGATTAAGGCGATGTTGCAGGGCGTTCAGGCGCTCTTTTTTCAGCTCTTCCGGAGTTTCGTCGGCCAGATCGGCTGCCGGTGTGCCTGGACGCTGGCTGTAAACGAACGAGTAGGAAAAGTCGAAACCGACGTCTTCGATCAGCTTCATGGTCTGCTCGAAGTCTTTTTCGGTCTCGCCGGGGAAGCCGACGATGAAATCCGAACTGATGCAGATGCCCGGCACGGCGGCGCGCAGCTTGCGCAGTTTGGATTTGTACTCCAGCGCGGTGTGGTTGCGCTTCATCGCCGCGAGGATGCGATCCGAGCCCGATTGCACAGGCAAATGCAGGTGTTTGACCAGCTCCGGCACTTCGGCGTGGGCCTGGATCAGGCTGTCGGAGAACTCCAGCGGGTGCGAAGTGGTGTAGCGAATACGCTCGATACCGTCGACGGCGGCGACCACACGGATCAGCTCGGCGAGGTCCGCCAGGCGACCGTCATGGGTCTTGCCGCGATAGCCGTTAACGTTCTGTCCCAGCAAGGTGACTTCACGTACACCGTTTTCCGCCAGGTGGATGATTTCGGCCAGCACATCGTCGAACGGTCGGCTGACTTCTTCACCACGGGTATAAGGCACCACGCAGAACGTGCAGTACTTACTGCAACCTTCCATGACCGAGACGTAAGCGCTTGGGCCATCGATACGTGGCTCTGGCAGGTGATCGAATTTCTCGATTTCCGGGAACGAGACGTCGACTTGCGGCAGCTTGGTGAGGCGCGCGGCGTCGATCATTTCCGGCAGGCGGTGCAGGGTCTGCGGGCCGAAGACTACGTCGACATAGGGTGCGCGGTCGCGGATTGCCGCACCTTCCTGGCTGGCCACGCAACCGCCGACGGCGATCACCATGTCCGGGTTGGCCAGTTTCAGTTCGCGCCAGCGGCCGAGTTGGGAGTACACCCGGTCCTGGGCGCGCTCGCGGATCGAGCAGGTGTTGAGCAGGATGACGTCTGCGTCTTCGGCGCGGGCGGTGACTTCCAGGGCCTGATGTTCACCCAGCAGATCGACCATGCGCGAGCTGTCGTACTCGTTCATTTGGCAACCGTGGGTTTCGATATAAAGCTTCTTGGCCATGGGGGTTCATCAAGTGGTTCAAAGAACCGCGCATTATAGTGGTCATGTCCGCAGGTTCCTAGCGTTGCGCGTCCGGTGGCTATGCTATAGTTTGCGCCCTCTTTTATATCCCCGATGTGTTACCCGCCCACCATGACCAAACGTGAAGCTCCAATCTACAAGGTGATTTTCCTCAACCAGGGCCAAGTGTTCGAAATGTACGCCAAGCAGATCTATCAAAGTGATCTGTGGGGCTTCCTGGAAGTGGAAGAGTTCGTCTTTGGCGAGCGCACACAGCTGGTCGTCGACCCTGGCGAAGAGAAGCTCAAAGCGCAGTTCGAAGGTGTGGTACGCAGTTTTGTGCCAATGCATTCGATCGTGCGCATCGACGAAGTCGAGCGCCTGGGTACGCCGAAGATTACCGAAGCCCGCGGCATGAGCAATGTCATGCCGTTTCCGATGCCGATGCCGGAGAAGTAAATCGCGGTACCCTGTGGCGAGGGAGCTTGCTCCCGCCGGCCGGTCCGCGCTCGGGCGTAGCAGTCGTAAACCCGACCAATGCTTTCTTACTGGCAGAATGTGGTTGCTGATTTTAGGACCGTTTCGCGATCCAGCGGGAGCAAGCTCCCTCGCCACAAAAGCCCGCCAGGCGTTCGATCAAGCAGGATTCAGGGCAGCGGTGAGAAAGGCGAACGCCCGTCGGCGCTTTGCAGTTCCAGCAGGTATTTGCGGAAAATCTGCCCCAGCACTTGGGTCGCGACTTCCAGTTCATCACGCTTCATGTGTCCGGCGACTTCGTCGGCAGTGTCCAGCGCATCTTCGGCGCCATTGACCGCCGCCATTTTCAGCACGATATACGCCTGAATGTTATTGGCCGGAACGCCTTCACCGTGGAAAAACATGGTGCCGAGCTTGAATTGCGCCTGAGCATGGCCTTGCAGGGAGGCTTTCTCGAAGTAACTCAGGGCTTGATTGAGGTCACGCGGCGCACGTTTGCCTTCGTAATAGAATTCACCCAACTCGTATTGTGCTTCTGCATCCCCGGCATCCGATGCTTTCTGGCAGGCGGCAAGCGCCTCGGACACGTCTTGCGACTGGGTATTGAGGGTGCAGCGACCCATCGCTGGGATCAACAATGAGTTGCCGCCTGCTTGTGCATGCGCGAGCAGGGGCTGAAGGAGCAACAGGCAGCCCAATGCAAGGGTGCGGCCGGTGCGGTTCATGGGAATCGACTTACCTCTGAAGGGCGCGCGGACCCGCAGTGGGGGATCCAATAAGCGCGCATTATGAAATAAGCAGGGCCAACCTTACAAAGTCTTTACTCGTTTTTCTGCTGCACGGCCCGATATCTCCCGGTTTGTAGGAGATTTCGTGCTTTGAGCGGAGGAAAAGAGACGTAAAGACCTGAATAAAACCGACGCCGCCTAAGCAGCGTCAGGCCGATCAGCTTATTTCAACGCAGCAAAAGCACGCTCGGCAGCGTCCAGAGTCAGCTTCAGCTCGGCATCGCCATGGGCGATCGAGGTGAAACCGGCTTCGAAAGCGCTCGGCGCCAGGTAAACGCCGCCTTCGAGCATCAGGTGGAAGAAGCGTTTGAACAGGCTGGCGTCGCTGCTCATGACGTCATCGAATGTCACGATGTCGTCAGCGCCGCTGAAGTACAGGCCGAACATGCCGCCGGCCTGAGTGGTGACGAACGGAATACCGGCTGCGTCGGCACGCTGTTGCAGGCCATCGAGCAGGCGACTGGTGTAGTCGCTCAGTTCAGCATGGAAGCCCGGACGGCTGATCAGGCGCAAGGTGGTCAGGCCCGCAGCCATGGCCAGCGGGTTGCCGGACAGGGTGCCTGCCTGATAGACCGGGCCCAGCGGAGCGATGTGCGACATGATTTCGCGCTTGCCGCCGAAGCAGCCCACTGGCATGCCGCCGCCAATGATTTTGCCGAAGGTGCTCAGGTCGGGAGTCACGCCGTAATGTGCCTGGGCGCCGCCGAGGGCGACGCGGAAACCGGTCATCACTTCGTCGAAAATCAGCACCACACCGTGTTTGTCGCATAGTGTGCGCAGGCCTTCGAGGAAGCCCGGCGCTGGTGGCACGCAGTTCATGTTGCCAGCCACGGGTTCAACGATGATGCACGCCACTTCCTGACCGACTTCGCTGAGCATTTGCTCGACGGCATCGATGTCGTTGAACGGCAAGGTCAGGGTGTGTTTGGCGAAGGCGGCGGGTACACCCGCAGAGCTTGGAACGCCTTGAGTCAGTGCGCCGGAGCCGGCCTTGACCAGCAGGCTGTCGGAGTGGCCGTGGTAGCAGCCTTCGAACTTGATGATGCTGTCGCGGCCGGTGAAACCACGGGCCAGACGAATCGCACTCATGGTCGCTTCGGTGCCGGAACTGACCATGCGGACCATTTCCATCGATGGCACGATGGAGCAGACCAGGTCCGCCATCTGCGTTTCCATTTCGGTCGGGGCGCCATAGGACAGCCCGTGTTCGAGCTGCTTGCGCACGGCATCAAGCACGTCCGGGTGGCTGTGGCCGAGGATCATCGGGCCCCACGAACCTACGTAGTCGACATAGCGTTTGTCATCTTCGTCCGTCACATAGGCGCCTTCGGCGTGCTTGAAGAACAACGGCGTGCCGCCGACGCTCTTGAAGGCACGAACGGGTGAGTTTACGCCGCCGGGAATGTGTTTCTGGGCATTGGCAAACAGCGTTTCGGAACGAGACATGATCGGGCTCTCTAAATCAGGATTCGGCTATTTAGATATCAAACAGGGCTTTGAAGGCGCGCGCTCGGCGTGTCACTTCCTGGGTATTCTCGGCGCCGAACAGGCCGTGGACCACGGCCAGCAGGTCGGCACCATGGGCCACCAGCGGGGCGGCGTTTTCCAGGGTGATGCCACCAATCACGCAGATCGGCAGGTGCAATTTGGTGCGGGCCTGGTCGAGCAAATCGAGGGTGGCCGCCGGCGCGCCGGGCTTGGTGTTGGAGTTGAAGAAGCGACCGAAGGCGACATAGCTGGCGCCCTCTTTGGCGGCTTGTTCGGCGAGTTCGAGTTGACCGTGGCAGGTCGAGCCGATGATCGCATTGCGCCCGAGCAGAGCGCGGGCGGGTGTCAGCGGGCCATCGGTTTGACCCAAATGAACGCCGACCCCAAGGCGCGCGGCCAATTCGGCATCGTCATTGATGATCAAGTGGGCGTTGTATCGCTCGCACAGCGTACGCAGGGTTTCGGCTTCGCGCAGGCGACGGGCTTCGTCGGTGCTCTTGTCGCGGTACTGCAGCAGCGTGACGCCGCCATCGAGTGCCGCTTCCACATAGGGCAGGAATTTGCCGGCCAACAGTTGGCTGTCAGTAATAGCGTACAGGCCTCGTAGTTTCATCGAACAAGCCTCATGGCGTTACGAGCAAAAATCCAGTGGTAGACGACGCGGGACGAACTGGCCTTTGCCAAGTTGTTCGGCATCACGCAGCGTGCGCCAAGTGTAATTGAGTGCTGATTGCACGGCGCTGGCGAGGTTTTCGCCCAGGGCCAGACGACCGGCCAGTGCGCTGGCCAAGGTGCAACCGGAGCCGTGATAACTGCCCGGCAAACGTTGGCAAGTATAGGTCTGGCGGCTGCCGTCGCGGCTGTAGAGGCGATTATGGACTTCATGCTCATCGCCATGGCCGCCAGTGATCAACAGGTGTTTGCAGTAGGGCAGGAGTTTTTCTGCGCACTCGTCAGGGGTGCCTTCAGGCAGTTCAGCGAGTATGCGGGCTTCGGGAAGGTTAGGGGTGGCGATGGTCGCCAGCGGTAGTAGTCGTTCGCGCATGGCGTAGCCGACTTCGTCTTTGCCCAGTCGACCGCCACCACCGGCACGCAACACCGGGTCGCAGACCAGCGGCAGATGTGGATGCGCCTGGAGCAGTTCGACCACGGTGTCGACCATTTCCAGAGACCCGAGCATGCCCAGCTTGACTGCCGCGACGGTCGAATCGTTGAGCACGGCGTTGGCCTGAGCCAATACCCACTCGCGATCGAGCACGCGGAAATCGCTGACATTGACGGTGTCTTGCACGGTCAGAGCGGTGATTGCAGGAGCTGCATGACAACCCTGAGCGAGCAGGGCTTCGATATCTGCCTGCAAGCCGGCGCCACCACTTGGGTCGTGGCCGGAGAGACAGAGGACAACGGGGCGAGAGCTGTAGATATTCATGGTGCGCGAGCTTACCACCAAACGCTTTTTTTCGGGGCTGTCCGCGTGGTGTTGAATTTCCTTTTGTGAGCCTTTGACACGCGTTGACTGGCCAAACAGCTCTAGATCAACAGATTGCGCTGAGACGCCCGTTCTAGAGCCTTTAAACTAAAATTTAAGATGGTGCTCAATGGCCATCTACGGCTATGCTAGAGTGGATCCAAACCAATAACAGGTAATGCCGGTTTTACGTCTACTCAAAGGGAATGGGGGGCTTCCTGACTCAACCGGACAGGCCACGCTGGGGCTCTATGCGCTATTTGCTGATGTTGCTGTTGAGCTTGCCGATGCTGGCTGGCGCGGCCGAGTTTAACGAGTTCACTCAAAGCCTCCCTTTAGGCCGAGTGATGCAGGTGTTTGAAGACGTCGGTGGCGAGGCAAGTATTGCCGATGTCAGTTCGCAGGCCTTGGCGGGTAGCTTCAAGGCTCACGATAAAGCCACCCTCAATGCCGGTTACTCGCGCTCGGTGTTCTGGCTGAAAGTCGACCTGCATTACCGCCCGAGCAACCCGGCCGCTCAGCGCAGCTGGTTGCTGGAACTGGCCTATCCGCCTCTCGATCACCTCGACTTGTACCTGCCCGATGCCGCTGGCCACTATCAATTGGCCCAGCGTACGGGCGACGCCTTGCCGTTCGCCAGTCGACAGATCCGCCAGAACAACTATCTATTCAACCTGGACTTTGCCCCGGATCAGCGCCAAACCGTTTATCTACGCCTGCAAAGCCAAGGCTCGATCCAGGCCCCGCTGACCCTGTGGTCGAGTACGGCCTATCTTGAAGACCAACCGTTGCGTCTGTATGTGCTGGGTCTGATCTATGGCGTACTGCTGGGCATGCTGGTTTACAACCTGTTTATCTACCTCGCTGTGCGCGACACCAGCTATCTCTATTACATCTTCTACATAGCCTCGTTCGGTTTGTACCAACTGTCAGTGAACGGTGCTGCGGTCGAGTATTTCTGGCCGAACAACCCTTGGTGGGCCAACGCTTCGACACCTTTCTTCATCGGTGCTGCGGGTTTGTTTGGCAGCCAGTTCGCCCGCAGCTTTCTGCAGACGGCCAGTTATAGTCGCTGGCTCGATCGCCTGCTGTTGCTGCTGATCGCGTGCAGCGCGGTGGTGGTGGCACTGTCGTTGATGACCAGCTACGCCCTGGCCTTGCGCCTGGCGACGGCCTTGGCGCTGGCTTTTACGGTGACGATTTTTGCGGCAGGGATTTTCGCCTGGTGGCGCGGTCTGCGGGTGGCCCGGTATTTCATCATTGCCTGGTCGGCGTTTTTGCTCGGTGGTGTGGTTAACACGCTGATGGTGTTGGGCTACCTGCCAAACGTGTTCTTGACCATGTACGCCAGCCAGATCGGTTCGGCGATTGAAGTGGCGTTGCTGTCGCTGGCGTTGGCCGATCGCATCAACTCGATGCGCGAGCAGCAAGCCCAGACCTTGTTCGATGCGGGTCAGAAACTCGAGGTGTTGAACCAGGAACTGGCCCACAGCAACCGGCTCAAGGACGAATTCCTCTCGACCTTGACCCACGAATTGCGCACGCCGATGAATGGGGTGATCGGTTCGCTGGAACTCATGCAGACCCTGGATCTGGACCCGGAGCTCGAGCAGTATCAACAGACCGCCGCCGGGTCGGCGCGGGACATGATGCGCATGGTCAATGGCATCCTGACGTTGACGGAGTTGCAAGCCGGCAGGCTCAAGGTGCAACGGGAAGATTTCAGCCTGCGCGGCGTGCTCGACAGGCTGCAAACGCAGTTCGCCGCCAACGCTATGAGCAAGGCGCTGGATTTTGAAGTCGAGGTGGCGACGGGTCTGCCAGACCGTCTGCAAGGTGACAGCACAAAACTTATTCAATGCCTGGAGTGCTTGCTGGACAACGCCATCAAGTTCACTCGCGAGGGTGGGCTGGTGCTGCGAGTGACCGGTAAATCGGCGGGCGAGGGCCGGATGGCGCTGTCCTTCGCGGTGATCGATACCGGTATCGGTTTTACGGATCTGGATGAAGCCACCCTGTACCAACGGTTCTTCCAGGTCGATGGTTCGATGACCCGTGAGTACGGCGGGCTGGGTGTCGGGTTGGCCATTTGCCGGCAACTGATTGAGTTGATCGGGGGGCGTTTGACCCATCAATCGGAGCCGGGGCGCGGCAGTCGTTTCCAGTTGGACGTCGAGTTCGATGTTCGTAGTGTGCCGCCGCCCCCAGCTGAGCAAACCTTAAAAGGGTATACACCGATAAGCCGTCGGGTGCCTCAGGAGTGCACCGTGTTGTTGGTCGATGACAACGGCATCAATCAACTGGTGGTGCGCGGCATGCTGCTCAAATTGGGCTATCGGGTGCACACGGCGGACAGTGGTCGGTTGACGCTGGAACTACTGCGGCGTGAATCCTTCGATGCGGTGTTGCTCGATTGCCAGCTGCCACCACTCGATGGCGTCTCGATTGGTTGCCAGGTACGCGCTCTGCCAGGTTGCGCGCAGTTGCCGATACTTGCGGTGACTCAGGGTGCCGAACGCGAGCGTTGCCAGGCGGCCGGAATGACGGACTATTTGAGCAAACCAGTGAAATTCGAAGAGTTGCAGGCGGTTTTGTATCGGCGAGTGTTGTGTCCTAAACAAGGTGAAAGCGCCGATATTTAGGCGTATATGCCACTTTGTTCGGGCGGGGTGCGGTGATTAACTGAAGTTCTGGTCCACCCCAAAGGAGCCCCGTCATGAACCTGCATCAGTTCGCCGAAACCCATGAGGTCACCAATCAGCCACCCTCGCTGGATGGCACCAACCTCTATCGCATCGACCTGCCATTGCAGGAGTGGGCCCGGCGCTTTGGTGCGGGTTGGGCCGAATCTCGCATTGATGGCTACGGCGCGCTGGCCGGTGGACCGTTGATGGCGGCCGGTTTTTTGGCCAATCAGAACAAACCGGTGTTCTCGAGTCATGACCGTTATGGTCATCGCATCGACCTGGTTGAATTTCATCCGGCCTACCATGAGTTGATGCGAACCGCAGTCGAGCATGGTTTGACCTCATTACCCTGGACCGATCCGCAGTCCGGTGCACACGTGGCCCGAGCGGCCATGAGTTACCTGCACAGCCAGGCCGAAGCGGGCAGTGGTTGCCCGCTGACCATGACCTTCGCCTCTGTGCCGGCGCTTCGACTGCAACCGGACATCGCTGAGCAATGGCTGCCGAAAATTCTTGCCACCGAGTACGACCCTCGCAATGTCGGCATCGCCCATAAGGCCGGCGCCACCATCGGTATGGCCATGACCGAGAAACAAGGCGGTACCGATGTGCGGGCCAACACCACCAAGGCTTTTCCGGTAGGGGCTGCAGGTCCGGGCCAAGCCTATGAGTTGATCGGGCACAAGTGGTTCTGTTCGGCGCCGATGTGCGATGCCTTCCTGACTCTGGCTCAGACCGACAAGGGTTTGACCTGTTTCCTGCTGCCGCGCCATCGCCCGGATGACACCCGCAACCAGTTCTATATCCAACGCCTGAAAAACAAACTCGGCAATTGTTCCAACGCCTCCAGCGAAGTGGAGTTCCGCGGCGCTCTGGCCTGGATGGTCGGCGAGGAAGGTCGCGGTGTGCCGACCATCATCGAGATGGTCGCCATGACCCGTTTCGATTGCATGGTCGGTTCCAGCGCACTGATGCGTCAGGCGCTGACTCAAGCCGCTCATCATTGTGCGCATCGTAGGGTCGGCGGTCGTTTGCTCAGCGAACAGCCCTTGATGCAAAACGTACTGGCCGATCTGGCGCTGGAAAGTGAAGCCGCACTGGCGCTGAGCATGCGCATGGGCCGAGCGCTGGATCATCTCGACGATTCACAAGAAGCCAAATTCGCCCGGCTGGTGACGGCGGTGGGCAAGTATTGGATCTGCAAACGTGCACCAGCCATGATCAATGAAGCCGCTGAGTGCATGGGCGGCGCCGGTTATGTCGAAGACAGCATCCTGCCGCGTCTGTACCGTGAGGCACCGGTGAACTCGACGTGGGAAGGTTCCGGTAACGTGCAATGCCTCGACGTGCTGCGGGCCTTGTCAAAAGAGCCGGGCGTGCTCGACATGCTGTTTGCCGAGTTGGGCGATGGTCATGGCGATAAACGTCTGGCCGCGCACATCAGCCAGTTGCAGGCGGCGATCAAGGACACCGACGACATTCAATACCGCGCCCGGCAACTGACCGAAGACATCGCACTAGGCTTGCAGGCCAAGCTATTGCTGGAAGCGGGCAATGCCAGTGTCAGTGATGCCTTCATCGCCAGTCGCTTGGGTACTGCCGGTCGAGTCTATGGCACGTTGCCGCGCGGCCTGGATGTGGAAGCGATTGTTGCGCGTTCGACACCACAGGGCTTCTGATCGCGCTGACTTGCAGGCAAGATGAAGGCCTGCACGTCAGAACACAGGATGCTTATCGTGACCGAAGCTTTTATTGTCGTTCAAACCGCCGAGCAAGCCGTAGACCGGCTTGCCACTCTGCACGAGCGTGCCACCACTGCGCTGAGCCAGGCCCTCAAGCGCTACCTGAAGGATCGGGTCGAGCCAGACGCCGAGCAGCGCGCTTTATTTCGCTATCCTGAGTTGCGCCTGACCTACCTCTGCCAGGGCGAAGTCCCGCAGACCACTCGGGCTTACGCCAAAGTCCAGTTACCGGGCACTTACAGCGTCACCGTCACCCATCCTTCAGCCTTCCGTAATTATTTACTGGAGCAACTGGTGCCGCTGATGCACGACTTCACCGTGACGGTGGAAGTAGGCGTCAGCGAGCAGAACATTCCTTATCCATACGTGGTTGAGCAGGGCGATGAACTCGGCGGCTCCGGTGTCACCGCTGCGGCGCTGGCGCGGGTGTTCCCGAGTACCGATCTGTCGGCCGCCACCGACGGCATCGCCGATGGCCTTTACGATTGGGAAAATACCGATCCGCTGCCGTTGGCGCTGTTTGATGCGGCGCGGGTCGACTTCTCGCTGCGTCGTCTGGTGCACTACACCGGTAGCGACTGGCGACATGTGCAGCCATGGATCTTGCTGACCAACTATCACCGCTACGTCGACCAGTTCATCGTTCACGGCCTCGAGCAATTGCGCACCGATCCGCGCTTCGTGCGCATGGTATTGCCCGGCAACGTGATCATCGAAAAGAGCATGGACCACGGCGAAGCCTCGGCCATTGCTGCCGGTGTGGTCTGGCATCGTTATCAAATGCCGGCTTACCACCTACAGGCCAGTGACGGCCATGGCGTGACGCTGGTGAATATTGGCGTCGGTCCGTCCAACGCGAAAAACATCACCGACCATTTGGCCGTGCTGCGTCCGCACTGCTGGCTGATGATCGGCCACTGCGGCGGTTTGCGTCAGTCGCAGACCATTGGCGACTACGTGCTGGCGCACGCCTATATGCGTCGCGACGGGATTCTTGATCGAGTTGTGCCGCCGAACATTCCGATTCCGGCCCTGGCCGAAGTGCAGCTGGCGCTTCAGCAAGCGGCGGCCAACGTCACGGGCGAGAAGGGCGACGATCTGAAAAAACGCCTGCGCACCGGCACCGTGCTGACCTACGACGACCGTAACTGGGAACTGCGTTGGGCTCAGGAGCGTCCGCTGATCAACCTGTCGCGAGCCGTGGCGGTGGACATGGAAAGCGGCACCATTGCTGCCCAGGGTTATCGCCTGCGAGTGCCTTACGGCACCTTGCTGTGTGTGTCGGACAAACCGCTGCACAGCGAAATCAAACTACCGGGTTCGGCCAACGCGTTCTACGAACGTGCGGTCAGCCAGCATTTGAAGATCGGCATCGCTGCGGTGGATTTATTACGTACTGAACTCAACTCACTGCACTCACGCAAACTGCGCAGCTTCGACGAACCGCCGTTCCGCTGATTGTTGCGATGGTTATTTAGCGATCAGGGCACTAGCATTGGCAGCCCTGATCGTTAGATGTTCTTTTTGCCATGCCGCGTCCACCTCGTCCCGCTTCCCGCCGTCCAGGCGCGAACAAACCGCAAACCTCATTAGCACCGCGCCGTGTCGCCAAAGCGCCACCGGCGGAGCCGAAGCTGATTCTGTTCAACAAGCCATTTGATGTGCTGACTCAATTCAGCGACGGCGAAGGGCGGGCCACGCTCAAGGACTTTATCGACATCCCCGGCATCTACCCGGCGGGCCGGCTGGACCGTGACAGCGAAGGTTTGCTGCTGCTGACCAACGACGGCCAGCTACAGGCGCGGATCGCTGACCCCAAGCACAAGTTGGCCAAGACCTATTGGGTGCAGGTTGAGGGTGAGCCTAGCGCTGAGCAATTGCAGCGTTTGCGCGACGGTGTGGAGCTCAATGACGGCATGACCTTGCCCGCCGAGGCGCGCCAGATTGAAGAACCGCAGCTGTGGCCGCGCAATCCGCCGGTGCGTTTTCGCATGAGTGTGCCGACCAGTTGGCTGGAGCTGGTGATTCGCGAAGGTCGCAACCGCCAGGTGCGACGCATGACGGCCGCAGTGGGCTTGCCGACGCTGCGCCTGGTGCGCGTGCGAATCGGCGACTGGTCTATCGAAGGGCTTGATCAGGGGCAATGGCGGGAAGTGCCGGCCAGCCTATGAGGAAGTGTTCTCGATATAAGCGATGACGACGCTTTTGATGATGAACGCGAAAATACCCAGGCCCAGCACGAAGAACAGGATAAGAGTGCCGAACTTGCCGGCCTTGGATTTTTTCGCCAGATCCCAGACGATGAAACCCATGAAAATGATCAGGATGGTCACCAGACCGGTCATCATCCACTCTTCGAATACTGCAGGATCCATTGAAACTCTCCAGCGCGGGCGGGGCAAAAAAAGGCCGGGGGAGTATACGCCAAGGGTGATTGTTGGCGCATTGACCTGTGTCGGTCTGTCGCAGTCCTGTGGACGAACTCATAAGTGTGGCGAGGGAGCTTGCTCCCGTTCGAGCGCGAAGCGGTCGCAAAACTGGCTGGCGAGTTCTGTCTGAATAACCTGATTGGATGATTTTAGGGCCGCTTCGCAGCCCAGCGGGAGCAAGCTCCCTCGCCACAGGGAGTCGCATTCAGCTGCGAAGGTGAGTCAACGGCAACTCAGTGCTGTTGAGCACCTGATTGAGCACAAAGCTCGACCTCACGCTGGTCACGCCTTCGATGCGGGTCAGGTGGCCGAGCAGTAGTTTCTGATAGTGATCCATGTCCGGAACGACCACTTTGAGCTGATAGTCGGCGTCCATTCCAGTCACCAGGCTGCATTCGAGTACTTGCGGCAGGCTGCGAATCGCCGCCTCGAAGTTTTCGAAGCGCTCGGGTGTGTGCCGGTCCATGCCGATCAGTACGTAGGCGGTCAGGCTCAGCCCAAGCTTCTTGCGATCGAGCAGCGCGACCTGGCGGGAAATATAACCGTCGTCCTCCAGCTGCTTGACCCGCCGTGAGCAGGGCGATGGCGACAAGCCGATGCGTTCGGCGAGCTCTTGGTTAGAGATGCGGGCATCACGCTGCAATTCCGCCAAAATGCTCAGGTCGTATCGGTCGAGTTTGCTCATGGATCAGGCCTTTGTCATAACTATTGCGGTTAATTATCTATCCGTAGTTAAAAATTGCGCAAGCTATGTTTATTTGAGCAATCTTCGCAATCCTCTGCCGGGGCCTCAGGCCTATTCTTATTACCAGAATCACTGCCCGGACAAACAGTCCAGTGCGGCTCGCCGAATCAGGCAAGCTGCGGTCGCCAATCCCACAGGGTTGAGTCGGCCCCCGGGCTACACACTGTCCAGAAGACGGAGTGAGGTGAGCCGGCGTCATAAGCGTCGAGCACGGACGAAGTTCTCAAAGGGAGGCCGACGGGTCTCCCTTTTTTATTGTGGGTCAGAAATGGCCAAACTCTCTGGGGTGTCGCTTAAGCTGGCTCGATGCGGATTATTTCGATCAGCTGATCGCCGGCCGGTCGCTTCCACTGCACTTCATCGCCCAGTTGCGCCCCAAGCAGCGCACCCCCCAGCGGTGAGCCCCAATTGATCAGGCCATGGGCGGCATCGGCCTGGTCTTCGCCGACCAATTGCACACGTTGTTCCACGCTGTGTTCGTCGGCAAAGGTTACCCAACTGCCAATCTGCACTTTCTTGGTTGAAGTCGCCGGTGTGACCACTTGGGCGCTTTGCAGGCGCTGATTGAAGTAGCGCAGATCACGTTCGATATCGGCCTGGCGCTGCTTGTCTGCCTGTTCACCTTGGGCCGATTGTTCGCTGTGCTGCGTCTGCAGTTCAGCGACTTTGGCCTGAAGTTGAGCAAGGCCTGCGGGGGTGACGTAATTGGGCTGCGCGCTGACCTGCCGTTCTACCGGTTGGTCGGTTTGCGCAGCGGCGAGATCTTCATTGACGAAGGCGCGGCTCATGGTATTTCTCCCTTGATGGAGTTAGGGCCATGGTCGCAGCCATTTGGTTTCGACGATTGCCCGAAAGCGACTTATTACGAGCGATAAGCCCGCGCCGGGCTACGCTGCAAATCCCAAGTCAATAGTGATACCACTTAAACTCCAGCATCACCTCATTCTCCGCTGACGCCAACTGGCTGAACTCACGCTGTGCGCTCAGGCGCAAGCCGAGGTTGCGGGACAGCTCCCACTGCTGGTTAAGGCTCAGGCTGCGGCGCACTTCGCCGTTGGTGAAGTAATCCCCTTTGGCTTCCAGGCTGAGATTTCCCAGCGGATTGCGCCAGAGCAGACCGGTGTTGAACCCTGCTGCCGGGGCGATGAACCCGGCGAAGTCGGCATTGTGCTCGATGCGCACAGTGCCGAGGGCGAAGCCAAGCATCTGGTCGCTGAGCTGCCAGGTGCCGCCGGCACCGCCATTGACGTGGCTGACCAGAGTTTCATCGTCATGCTTGCCCGGCACTCGCTCCAGGCCGCCCGTGACTTGCCAGGACAAAGGTTGCAGCAACTCGTTACGTGGGGTCAGCGAGCGGATGGTCGCCAGGTCCAATTGCTGTAACTGCCAGTGATTGCCTTCGTACTGGCGCAGCTTCATCTGGAGGATTTCGATCTGCGCACCGAGGGGGAAGCCCTCGGCATTGTCGTTAAGGTCGTGATAGGCCATGCGCAGGCCATATTCGCCAAAGGCTTTGTCGCCCCGAGTACCGATGCCGGCTTGCCAGGTACGTGATTCGTGACCGTTCTCGGGGAGGCCTGGACGCTCTATCTGCAACTCCGGCGCCGGGTTTTGACTGATTGCCCTCAACAATTCAAAGCTGCGTTGTGAACGCTGTGGATCGCGCTCCTGGCCATTAGCGCGATAGCGCTCAAGACGGTAGGCGGCGTCAATAATCAGCGCCTGACGGGCCCGTGGCTGGGCCTTGAAAGCCGGACCCTGCAATTGCGTCTGGTCGGCGCTGACCTTCAGCACCCAATCCTGTTCTTCGTCGGTCAATGGTTCGGCGCGACTCAGCAGTTCGCGCTCGCGGGACGGCCGATAATCAATCTTCTCCACCAGCCCGGCTTCCTTGACCGCTTTCACCGTGTCGGTGGGGATGGCGGTCAGCGGAAATTGTTCAGTCAGCTTCAGGCTCGGACGTGCCACTTGCAGCAATTCCAGCAAACGGTAGGAACAGTTTTCGTCGAAGAAGAAGTAGTCGAACTGGATCTGCTTGAGCTCCCAGACGTGCTCGACCATACGCTCGGTTTCTTCCGGGCTCAGGTTCAGTTGGTACTCCCACAGATCGCGGTTTTCCAGGCTCCGGTATTCCGAGAGTTTTTCCTGATAGGGCACCAGCGCGAACAGGCCGGGATAGCCGCCCATCAGGCCTTTCCAGGCGTAGAGAATGCTGTTGTCCGAGCCTTCGATATAGGCGCCGAAGTTGATCGCGTAGCTGAGCAGGGCAGTGTGGTCTCTCTGTACGTCGGCCTGGTCGATACGCAGCAAGGTGTGGCCGAACATCGATGACGGGCTGTTCAAATAAGCCGCCGGGAAAATCAATACGGCGCTGTGGGGTGCGACGTCCTTGAACCACTGCTTGAATTCAGCGCAGTCCACGGCGGGTAAGTCGTTCAGATTCAGCTGCGCTTTCAGCCAGCGGGTGCGTGCCGGGTAAACGCATTGCGCGTGTTTTTCACCGGCGCTGACCGGGGCGTACAGTGCTTGCAGGGTTGCGCTCAACTCGGCGTCGGGATGATGGGCACCATCGGCTGCGAGGAAAAACTTCGGATCGCTGACATAGCTGCGCCAGCCCCCAAGCTTGGCGGTTTCGTAGTGACCCAGGGAAATCCAGAAAGTGTCGTTGGCCAGTTGCTGTAAACGTTGATTGTCGATATGAGGCGCGGCGGACAGCGGGGCGCAGACACAGAGCGCCAAGTAGGCAAGGCGTTTGAGCATGGTGGGCAACTTAGAATTCAAAAACAAAAGACCCAAAGCGGGACAGGTCTAAAAACAAATCCCGCCCCTGGATAGGAGCGGGTGGGTCGAGCTTAAGCCGGGGTGGCGTATTTGGCCAGACGAGCATCGCCTTTCAGTACGGCCAAAGTATTGGTGTGCACATCCTCAGCCGTCACATCGGCTTTGCTGAAAATCTGCTGGAAGTGTTCGTGAGTGACAGTAGCGAAGTACGCGCGGTCTTCAGGGGCGACACCCAGCACTACTGCGTAGGTCGTCAGCGCTTCGCCCTGACCCTTGGCCATGTCTTCGGACAGTTCGTTCATCATGCCATTCATGGCAATCCAGGATTTGCCACCATAGGTCAGCTCAGCGTTGGTCGCACAGCCGTTGGTGCCGGAAGTCATGCCGAAGGTTGCGTTGCCGGAGGTGCCGTTGGTGGTAGATGCCAGGAAGTGCGCCGGGGTACCACGCTGACCTTTGAACAGCATATTGCCCCAGCCGCAATCCGGGCCGCCTGGTGCTTGGGCCATCGCATTGAGGGATACAACAGTGAAAAGAGTACCGAGAAGAATCCGTTTCATAGCTATGTTCTCTTTATGTGCAAACCAATGGACAAGGGGTTTTGGCCCATGCCGGCGCCAGTTGGGCCGGTTATTAGTCCAGCCGCGCAGTTTGGAGTTTAGGCACGATCCAGGGGTTCCGTGATTTTTCGCAATACACACCTCGAAATGGCCTCTTTTCCCCCGTCCCGGCAGGTGTTTGTCTCTTGTCTATGCTTTGCCTTACAGCGCGCCTTGCCAGCCGGGTATACCCGGCGCCAGAATGCGGCAATCTGCCCCGCCTGATGTAAGGAAGCCCGATGCCTGATCCTGTTGCTGCCAGCTTGCGTTTAGCGCCCGAAGCGCTGACCCGTCCGTTTTCCGCTGAACAGTTCAGCTTCTCTACAACCAATGATCTGGAGCCTTTTCGCGGTGTGCTTGGCCAGGAACGTGCGGTCGAAGCGTTGCAGTTCGGCGTGGCAATGCCGCGCCCCGGTTACAACGTGTTTGTCATGGGCGAGCCCGGCACCGGCCGGTTTTCTTTCGTTAAACGCTACCTCAAGGCCGAAGCCAAGCGCCTGCAGACCCCGGCGGATTGGGTCTACGTCAATAATTTCGATGAACCGCGTGAGCCGCGTGCGCTGGAACTGCCTTCGGGTGCGGCCGGTGCGTTCATTACGGATATCAACGGTCTGATCGACAACCTGCTGGCGACCTTCCCGGCGGTGTTCGAGCATCCGTCCTACCAGCAAAAGAAAAGCGCCATCGACCGTGCTTTCAACCAGCGTTATGACCGCGCCCTGGATGTGATCGAGCGCCTGGCGCTGGAAAAGGAAGTGGCTCTTTACCGCGATAGCACCAACATCGCCTTCACCCCGATGAGCGAAGGCAAGGCGCTGGACGAAGCCGAGTTTGCGCAACTGCCGGAAGTTGATCGCGAACGTTTCCACGTCGATATCGCTATGCTCGAAGAGCGCCTCAACGAAGAGCTGGCGAGCCTGCCGCAGTGGAAGCGCGAATCCAGCAACCAGATGCGCCAACTCAACGAAGAAACCATCACCTTGGCTTTGCAGCCGTTGCTGGCGCCGCTGTCGGAGAAGTACGCGGAAAACGCTGGGGTGTGCGGTTATCTGCAAGCCATGCAGGTTTACCTGTTGAAAACCGTTGTCGAGCAATTGGTCGACGACAGCAAAACCGACGCGGTGGCGCGCAAGCTGCTGGAAGAGCAGTACGGCCCCAGTCTTGTCGTTGGGCATCACGCCAGCGGCGGTGCGCCCGTGGTGTTCGAGCCGCACCCGACCTATGACAACCTGTTCGGTCGCATCGAGTACAGCACTGATCAGGGCGCGCTGTACACCACCTACCGACAACTGCGCCCGGGAGCTTTGCATCGGGCCAACGGCGGTTTCCTGATCCTCGAAGCCGATAAAATGCTCAGCGAGCCGTTCGTTTGGGATGCGCTGAAGCGTGCATTGCAGTCGCGCAAACTGAAAATGGAATCTCCGCTGGGTGAACTGGGTCGGCTGGCCACACAGACGCTGTCACCCCAGGTGATTCCGTTGCAGGTCAAGGTCATCATCATTGGCGCCCGGCAGCTGTACTACACGCTGCAAGACCTGGATCCGGACTTCCAGGAGATGTTCCGGGTACTGGTGGACTTCGACGAAGACATCCCGATGTTCGATGAAACCCTTGAACAGTTCGCTCAGTTGCTGAAAACCCGTACCTCGGAAGAAGGCATGGCACCGCTGACCGCCGATGCGGTGGCGCGCCTGGCGACCTACAGTGCACGGCTGGCCGAGCATCAGGGGCGGTTGTCGGCACGTATCGGTGATTTGTTCCAGTTGGTCAGCGAAGCGGATTTCATCCGTGATCTGGCCGGCGACGAGATGACGGATGCCGGGCACATCGAACGTGCCTTGAAAGCCAAGGCGACTCGCACTGGACGCGTTTCAGCGCGGATTCTCGACGACATGCTGGCGGGGATCATTCTGATCGATACCACGGGCGCGGCAGTGGGCAAGTGCAACGGTCTGACCGTGCTTGAAGTCGGTGACTCGGCGTTCGGTGTGCCGGCGCGGATTTCCGCCACGGTCTACCCGGGCGGCAGCGGCATTGTCGATATCGAGCGCGAGGTCAACCTTGGGCAGCCGATCCACTCCAAAGGTGTGATGATCCTCACCGGGTATCTGGGCAGCCGTTATGCCCAGGAATTCCCGTTGGCGATCTCCGCGAGCATCGCCCTGGAGCAATCCTACGGCTATGTCGATGGCGACAGTGCCTCCTTGGGCGAAGCCTGCACCTTGATCTCGGCCCTGTCGAAAACGCCGCTCAAGCAGTGCTTTGCGATCACTGGTTCCATCAACCAGTTCGGTGAGGTGCAAGCGGTTGGTGGGGTCAACGAGAAGATCGAAGGCTTCTTCCGTCTCTGCGAAGCTCGTGGTTTGACTGGCGAACAGGGGGCGATCATTCCGCAGGCCAACGTCGCGACCTTGATGCTCGATGAGCGCGTGCTGTCGGCCGTGCGAGCCGGGCAGTTCCACGTCTACGCGGTGCGCCAGGCTGATGAAGCACTGAGTCTGCTGGTCGGTGAACCTGCCGGTGAGCCGGATGCAGAGGGTCAATTCCCCGAGGGTAGCGTCAACGCGCGGGTGGTTGAACGCCTGCGAGTGATCGCGGAAATGGTCAGCGAAGAAGACCTCAAGGAAGCAGAAAAGGAAGCAGAAAAAGAGGCGATCCAGGAGGCGTTGGTAGCGGCCAAACCGGTCTGAGGCTGACCTGTGGCAAGGGGGCGATCCCCTTCGCCACAAAGCTGGCGTCAGTGTTCGAAAAATGACCATTCAGCGCCGCTGGTCTTTGCAGGCTTTGCAGTTCGGACTTTTACTCTATTCTCAGGGCAAGGATATCGACAGTAATCACTGGATCGAGACAGCCTTCCTGTGGAGGTTGAAACCGGATCTACCGAGGGTCGCCGCCATGTCGCGCAACCTCTGCCTTACACGCCAGTGCCTTGGCCTGGTCACCCGTATCGAATGCAGCATTCGCCCGCTTGCGGGAGATACCGGTATGTGGACCTTACTCTTCGCCGCCGGAATGGCCGGTGAACAACCTTCCGCTATCAAAGCTCAGGGCCCGTTTCATGGGCCGTTCGTGGCCGAAGAAATCCTTGAAACCATCGTTGAAAGCCTGACCTTGCATGGCTACGAACTGGCCGATGATCCGCAGATCTGGTGCCTGCATTTACAGGCGCAACTGCGGGAAATCAACGGCGGACGTAGTCGCCCCTCCAGCGACTTTTGACGGCATCCTGAACACTTAAGATCGTTATTCGACAGGGTTTTCTGGTTCCGCCTTGTCGAGCTTGACCTCGAAGCCATATTCGACGGTGTTCAGTTCGGTGCGTTGGTAAGTTTCCAGATGAGTTGGCTGGCCGTAGAAGTAATGCACCTCCAATAACGCCGGCCCGTCTGTGGTTGCGCTATGACTGACTGCAAGAATCTCTTTCAAGTAATTGCCGCTGTCGTCTTTGGCATAAAAACGCCAGTCCTGCGACGGGAACAGCTTTTGGTCGACAATCAGGGCGTTACCCTTGAACTCCAGGCCTTTAGGTAGATGGCGAACGTCGACAGTGTTTTTTTCGATGCTGGCGAAAAATAACGGCATCGAACCAATGGCGTAGGCAGGGGTTTCTGGAAACAGATTCAGGTCATAGGTGATGGTGGCGTGGAGCGGATCGATCCGGAAGGCTTCGGGTGGCAGCTCTATGGGACCATCGCGTTTGCCGGTTTCATCTTGAGTGAAGAAGGTCACGGGCGTGTCGCCGGCATTGAAAGAGGAACCCAGCAGTTCATCATTGAAGGTTTTCGGGTGACCGAACTCAATGCGCGCGGCGCTAGCGTCTTCGACGGATTGGCTGATGGTGATGCTCTTTTTCAGCTTGTCCTTGTCGAGGGTTGCATCCTTCAGATAAGTCGCCGCTGAATCGTCATACACCACCACGGGCAATGACAGGCTCTGAATGGCTTTCTCGGTGGTGTTTCTGTCGAACCGACGCACTGGCAGCTCTAGATCCTTGCGAGTGACCGTGACGGTCGAGAAGTCGAGCACGCTGACGTCCAGGTGCTCGATCGCGCCGTTGAAATACACCTTGGTGTAGTGGCTGGTCTGCTGGCGTTCAAAAGTCTTCTGCTCGTCCTCAAGTTGTTTCTCGAAGGTCTCGCTCCAGGCCTCTTGTTTTTGCATCTCGGCCAATTGTTTTTCATAGAACGCAATTTGTTCGGCGTTCTCGTTGATCGAGCCCGAGCGCGTGAGGAATTGCCCTGTCGTATCCCTGGCTTGAACAATCAGCGGATTGAGCGGGGTTTCACCGACTTCAGGCGCCAACGGCGCGCTGTTGCTCAGTTCGATTTCCGCGTAGTTCTTTTCGAGGCTCAATAGCGTGACGGTGATGTTTTCATCCGTGCGTTTTTTACCCACGTCCTGTTTGGTCAGGTCGAAGGTGAATACTTTGCGCGGCGCGATGACTTCCACCTTGCCCTGCAGTGCCAACGGTTGAGGCTGATTTTTGTTGTCGACTGCCAGCCCTTCGATGAAGGGGTAGGTCACCGTCAGATCATCGGGATTGGTCAGGTTGGAGCTCGAAGGACTCAACTGAATGCCGGGATCGGTTTCCGACCATTCGGGCTGAAAGGGGACGACCTTTTTGTTACTCAACGTTACCGACTGCCATTCCAGCCCATGAGGAAATGGAAACTCTGCTGCCATGCTGAAGTTGAAAGGGAACACCGGTTGCAGGTCGGTCAGGTAGTCGGAACTGGACGACTTGCGCAGCACGAACAGGCCATTGATGTAGGTATCGACCAAGGCTTGCGGGCTTGGATAGTGCTTGAGCAAGGCCATGGCATCATCGCCATATTCGGTTTCGACAGGCTTGCTCTTGAGCTTGAGTTGGGCACGCTCCAGCAGCAGCAAAGAGCCGCCGAGATTGGCCACGGCGTCCTTGAGCTTCGGGTCCTGGATAGCGTCCAGCGATTTTTCGAACTGCGCGGTCTTGTCTTCGAGACTGGTCTGGCGCTTCTCATCACTGGGCGAGCAACCACTGCTGATGAGTAGCGCGATGCACAGGCCGACACTGGTTAAAGAGAATCGCACATCCATTTTTCAGTCTTCCTGTCCGACGTCAGTGAGCTGCGTGAATGCTTTCGACACTAGCAGAAAAACTCTTTCTCAGACGCGCATGTCATGGATTTCTCTGCGGTTTATGGGTTTTGGGTCGGCTGATATACTCGCCGCCGTTTTCAGACCTGATGTGAGATTTAATGGAACGCTTTATCGAAAATGCGATGTACGCCTCGCGCTGGCTGCTGGCGCCGATCTACTTTGGCCTGTCCCTTGGCCTGCTTGCCCTGGCCCTGAAGTTTTTCCAGGAAGTCTTTCACGTTATCCCCAACGTTTTCTCGATGGCCGAGACGGACCTGATTCTGGTGTTGCTGTCGTTGATCGACATGGCGCTGGTGGGTGGCTTGCTGGTAATGGTGATGATTTCCGGTTACGAGAACTTCGTCTCCCAGCTGGACATTGATGAAGACAAGGAAAAGCTCAACTGGCTGGGCACGATGGACTCCTCTTCATTGAAAATGAAGGTGGCCGCCTCGATCGTGGCGATTTCTTCCATTCACCTGCTGCGCATATTCATGGATGCGAAGAACATCGATCCTGAGCACCTGAAGTGGTATGTGATCATTCACATGACCTTCGTGATCTCGGCGTTTGCCATGGGTTATCTGGACAAGCTGACCAAGCACTGATTGCTCAGGACCGCTGTACCGAGCCGCCCGGCCGTTGTGAAACGGACGGGCGGCGGCGTTTCTGGCTTGTGCTTTTTCACGGCGAGGCATATGCCTGTAACTGTCTTGGGTTTGAATTGCGTGAGGTGCGCTCATGAATCTGCAAGAGTTGAATGCTTATGCCATCGCCGGGAAGGTCGACGAGCTGAACCTGATCTCTCTTGAAGGCGGTATTTACCTGATCGAGGCACGGATGCACGGTGCGGCTTACCCTTTGAGCGACACTCGTGGACAGATGATGCATGTGCGTTCTGTGGAGCATGCCCGCGAGGTGCTGCACGCGTTTCCGAAGCTACCGATGAACCTGATCCAAACCCCGGTTGACGATGAAATGTGCGGGATGGCAGGCGGCGCCGAGGAAAGCTCGCGGGTGCCGATCGCTTTCCGTTATACCTGACAGGTCGGACGCGCGCTCATCACGGCCTCGACTTGTGTGCTAGTCTGCTCGCCCTTTTGGTTCCGGGCGCCCCGGAATGCGCTGTGCACGCACGGCAATTTCCCGAGCCGTCCGCACAGCGGAGCAGTGTTATGTCTGAAGTAAATCTGTCCACCGACGAAACCCGCGTCAGCTACGGTATTGGCCGTCAGCTGGGCGACCAACTGCGTGACAACCCGCCACCAGGCGTTAGCCTTGACGCGATCCTGGCAGGTCTGACTGACGCCTTCGCCGGCAAGGAAAGCCGTGTTGGTCAGGAAGAAATGTCCGCCAGCTTCAAGGTTATCCGTGAAATCATGCAAGCTGAAGCGGCTGCCAAGGCTGAAGCGGCTGCTGGCGCTGGTCTGCAATTCCTGGCTGAAAACGCCAAGCGTGACGGCATTACCACTCTGGCTTCCGGCCTGCAATTCGAAGTACTGACTGCCGGTGAAGGCGCCAAGCCATCGCGCGAAGACAGCGTGCGTACTCACTACCACGGCACTCTGATCGACGGCACTGTGTTCGACAGTTCCTATGATCGTGGTCAGCCTGCAGAATTCCCGGTGGGTGGCGTGATCGCTGGCTGGACCGAAGCTCTGCAACTGATGAACGCCGGTAGCAAATGGCGTCTGTACGTGCCGAGCGAACTGGCTTACGGCGCGCAAGGTGTTGGTAGCATTCCGCCGCACAGCGTACTGGTATTCGACGTCGAACTGCTCGACGTTCTGTAAGACCCGATCCAATGTGAATGCGAGCCCTGTGGGAGCGGGCTTGCTCGCGATAGCGGTTTGTCAGTCAACATCACTGTTGAATGTGCCGGCCTCATCGCGAGCAAGCTCGCTCCCACAGTTTTTTACGGTGATCTTCATATCTGGAGCCTGGTACTCAGATCCCCCGCTGGCCGCAACGCCCGGGCGTAGCAGAACAAAAACAGGTTGCGCACCAGCTCCTTGAGCACCACGGGTTCGCTGGAACTCAGGCCATTGACGTCCAGGTCGCCCTGATCCTGCAGCTCATTCAATGCTTCTTCTTCCAATACCGCACAGACTTCCCCGGTTTCCCGATGCAGGATCCTGAGGTAAGGGTGTGGGCGGTCCAGCCAGGCATCAATCAAATAAGTCATGGTTCTCATCTCCTTTGAAGGGTTCAATGAGAATAATTCTTATTCAGTTAATAGCAAGTACCTATTGGCAGTTTCTATTTTTTCTGTGAGGGAATTGCTATCGGTCAAAAGGACTGGCCTTTTGCTATGGAGGTGGAGATTGTCAGGGGGATCAGCGGGGGGAGGGAGGTGCCATCCCGCACAGCGCACGGGATGGAAAAGCCGCAGGTTCAGACCTTTCTGACGAACTCGGATTTGAGCTTCATCGGGCCGATGCCATCGATCTTGCAGTCGATGTCGTGGTCGCCATCGCACAGACGGATGTTTTTGACCTTGGTGCCGACCTTGACCACCAGTGACGTGCCTTTGACCTTGAGGTCTTTGATCACGGTGATGGTGTCGCCATCTTGCAGGACATTGCCAACCGAATCCTTTTTCACGGATTCGTCGGACGCAGCCTCGGCTTCGCCGCTTGCGGACCACTCATGGGCACATTCCGGACAGATCAGTTGAGCGCCGTCTTCATAGGTGAATTCGGAATTGCATTTTGGGCAGGGTGGCAACGTGCTCACTAAAGCTCCTTGAGTTCAGGTTGGCTAAAAGGCACGCATTATATAGGGTTTTAGGCAGGAGAGGGCGCATGTGGTATGGCGGAGAAAAAATCGCAGCCTTCGGCAGCTCCTACAAAGAAATGCGTATCCCTGTAGGAGCTGCCGATAGGCTGCGATCTTTTGATCTTGCTTTTGCGATTAATGCGTACGAGCTACCGCAAACTCACTCAACTCCACCAGCGCATCACGGTATTCGCTGGCTGGTAGCGCTTCGAGGCAGGTGATGGCACGAGCCACGTAGTCACGGGCCAGTTGCGCGGTGTAATCCAGCGAGCCGGAGGCTTCCACGGCAGCGCGGATGCTTTCCAGGTCTTCGATGCCGCCTTTCTGGATCGCCTGGCGCACCAGCGCGGCTTGCTCCGGAGTGCCTTCGCGCATGGTGTAGATCAGCGGCAGGGTCGGCTTGCCTTCGGCCAGATCGTCGCCGACGTTCTTGCCCAGAGTTTCGGCGTCGCCGCGGTAATCCAGCAAGTCATCGACCAGTTGGAAGGCTACACCCAGGTGATCGCCAAAGGTGCGCAGCGCCTCAGCCTGTTCAGGTGTGGCACCGGCCAGGACCGCAGCACTGTGGGTCGAAGCCTCGAAGAGCATCGCGGTTTTGCCGCGGATGACTTCCATGTAGGTTTCTTCGGTGGTGCTGGCGTCCCGAACCTTCGACAACTGCAACACTTCACCTTCAGCGATGATTCGTGTGGCTTGCGAAAGGATCTTCATCACTGGCATCGAGCCCAGTTCGACCATCATCTCGAAGGAGCGCGAGTACAGGAAGTCGCCGACCAGCACGCTCGGGGCGTTGCCCCACATGGCGTTGGCCGTCGAGCGGCCACGGCGCATGCCGGACATGTCGACCACGTCGTCGTGCAGCAGGGTGGCGGTGTGCAGGAACTCGATGGTCGCGGCGAGCAGGCGCATGTCATCGCCTTCGCGACCCAGGGCCTTGCCACACAGCAACACTAATAACGGACGCAGGCGTTTACCGCCGGCCGAGGTAATGTAATCGCCGATTTTCGATACCAGCGGCACTCGGGAAGTCAGCTGCTTCTTGATGATGCCGTCGACGGCGCTAAAATCGTCCGCCACCGTGCGGTAGAAAGCTTGGGGTTGCATCAGCGACAGGTGCTCCAGAAGGGTTGCGCGGCATGCTAGGACTCAGGTCGGCAGGTGTCAAGGCGCTATGCTCAGGCACTTGCATCGTCTTCGCCGCTTGCGTACAATCGCGCACCCTGAACTTCCTGGGCAGCACCTGCCTTACGCAATTGCATCTGGGCCGTTCCAGCCTCATGCAGCCATGCCAGCCAATACCTCTTCTTATAAAGAGCTGGGTGAGCAGGATTATCGGAGAAATACCATGTCTTACGCAGTAATCGTTACAGGCGGCAAGCAGTACAAAGTCGCCCCAGGTGAATACCTGAAGATCGAAAAGCTGGAAATCGCTACCGGCGAATCCGTAACTTTTGATCGCGTTCTGTTGGTTGCCAATGGCGACGACGTGAATATCGGTGCTCCAGTTGTTCCTGGCGCTACCGTTGTTGCTGAAGTGATTTCCCAAGGTCGTCACGATAAAATCCGCATCATCAAGTTCCGTCGCCGTAAGCACCACATGAAGCGTATGGGCCACCGCCAGTGGTACACCGAGATCAAAATCACCGGTATTCAGGCTTAATTTCAGCCTAATTCCTCACTAGGAGAATTGAACTCATGGCACACAAAAAAGCTGGTGGTAGTACCCGTAACGGTCGCGACTCAGAAGCCAAACGCCTTGGCGTGAAGATGTATGGCGGCCAGGTTATCATTCCGGGCAACATCATCGTGCGTCAGCGCGGCACCCAATTCCACGCCGGTTACGGTGTTGGCATGGGTAAAGATCACACTCTCTTCGCTAAAATCGAAGGCGTGATCAAGTTCCAGGTTAAAGGCGCCTTCGGTCGTCGTTACGTAAGCATCGTCCCGAAGACTGAAGTCGTCGCGGCGTAATTACGTAGTTGCTGGAAAAGCCCTGTCTTGCGACGGGGCTTTTTCGTTTGTGGGGTGAGTCTCTTGCAAAACTGTTTGTATGGGCTGCCAGCGCTGGATTTTGCGGTCGTTGATTGAGGTCGCTGCGCTCATTTTTGCAAGAGTCTTATGTCTTAGTGCTTTTCAGCTCGCCCATGCGGCGAGGGGCGTTTTGTTATGAAGTTTGTTGATGAAGTTTCGATTCGAGTAAAAGCTGGTGACGGCGGCAATGGTTGCATGAGTTTCCGTCGGGAAAAATTCATCGAGAATGGTGGTCCGAACGGTGGTGATGGTGGTGATGGCGGCTCGATCTACATGATCGCCGACGAAAACCTCAACACCCTGGTGGACTACCGTTACACCCGGCATTTCGATGCTGAGCGTGGCGCCAACGGCGGCAGCACCGACTGCACCGGCAAAAAAGGTGAAGAGATGGTTCTTCGGGTTCCGGTCGGCACTACGGTGATCGACGCGAGCACCCAGGAAATCATCGGTGATCTGACCAAGGCTGGTCAGCGCCTGCTGGTGGCCAGCGGTGGCTGGCACGGTTTGGGTAACACCCGTTTCAAATCCAGCACCAACCGTGCGCCGCGCCAGACTTCTCCGGGTAAGCCGGGTGAGGCGCGTGATCTCAAGCTGGAATTGAAAGTGCTGGCGGACGTCGGTCTGCTGGGTTTGCCGAACGCCGGCAAAAGTACTCTCATTCGCTCGGTGTCCGCGGCCAAGCCGAAAGTGGCTGACTATCCGTTCACGACCCTGGTGCCGAACCTGGGTGTGGTCAGTGTCGATCGCTGGAAGAGCTTCGTGGTGGCCGACATTCCGGGGTTGATCGAAGGTGCTTCGGATGGCGCGGGTCTGGGGATTCGCTTCCTCAAGCACTTGGCGCGTACCCGTCTGTTGTTGCACCTCGTCGACATGGCGCCGCTGGATGAAACCAGTGCGCCGGATGCGGCTGAGGTTATCGTCAGCGAATTGACCAAGTTCAGCCCATCCCTGGCGGAGCGTGATCGCTGGTTGGTGCTGAACAAGTGCGACCAGATCCTTGAAGAGGAGCACGAAGCTCGGGTCAAGGAAATTGTCGATCGCCTGGAATGGACTGGTCCGGTTTATGTGGTCTCGGCCATCGCCAAAGAAGGTACCGAACAGCTCTGCCGCGATATCATGCGTTACTTGGAAGATCGTGCTGATCGTCTGGCTAACGACCCGGCCTACAAGGAAGAGCTGGCTGAGCTCGATCAGCGTATCGAAGACGAGGCGCGTGCTCAGTTGCAAGCGCTGGATGATCAGCGTGCTCTGCGTCGCAGCGGCGTGAAGAGTGTCCACGACATCGGTGATGATGACTGGGATGAAGAAGATGTGGATGATGAAGATGGTCCGGAAATCATTTACGTCCGCGACTGATTCATTGCAGTAAACTAAAACGCCGCTCATCGAAGCGGCGTTTTAGTGTCCAAGAAACGGTAATCACGAATAATTTTATGGGCGGCGCTCGGTCGCGCGGCTCTCAAGCCAAGGTTGAAGAAGATGCGGAGCAAGGTGGCAGGTGCGCAGCGCTGGGTCGTGAAGATCGGCAGCGCTTTGCTGACGGCGGACGGCAAAGGTCTGGATCGCGCGGCAATGGGTGTCTGGGTCGAGCAGATGGTGGCTTTGCATGAGGCTGGTGTCGAGCTGGTGCTGGTTTCCTCGGGTGCGGTGGCGGCGGGTATGAGTCGCCTTGGCTGGACTGTGCGACCCAGTGCCATGCATGAGTTGCAGGCTGCTGCTGCGATCGGCCAGATGGGATTGGTGCAAGCCTGGGAGTCGAGCTTCGCTGAGCATGGTCGGCACACCGCGCAGATCCTGTTGACCCATGACGACCTGTCTGACCGCAAGCGCTACCTCAATGCTCGCAGCACCTTGCGCGCGCTGGTCGAGCTCAAGGTGATCCCGGTGATCAATGAAAACGACACCGTGGTGACTGACGAAATCCGTTTCGGCGACAACGACACATTGGCGGCGTTGGTGGCCAACCTGGTCGAGGCTGATTTGCTGGTGATTCTCACGGATCGCGATGGCATGTTCGATGCGGACCCGCGCAATAATCCCGATGCTCAACTGATTTACGAAGCGCGCGCCGATGATCCGGCCCTCGATGCGGTGGCGGGCGGCACGGGTGGTGCTCTTGGTCGTGGTGGCATGCAGACCAAGCTGCGAGCTGCGCGTCTGGCTGCTCGTTCCGGTGCTCACACGATCATCGTGGGTGGGCGTCTGGAGCGCGTGCTGGATCGGCTAAAGGCTGGCGAGCGCATCGGCACTTTGCTGTCGCCTGAGCGCGGCATGCTGGCGGCGCGCAAGCAGTGGTTGGCTGGGCATTTGCAGACACGCGGCACTTTGGTGCTGGATGCGGGTGCGGTTGCGGCACTGTCCCAAGGCAACAAGAGCTTGCTGCCGGTTGGCGTCAAACTGGTTCAGGGCAGTTTCCGTCGTGGCGAAATGGTTGTTTGTGTGGCGTCGGATGGTCGTGAGATTGCCCGTGGCCTGGCCAACTACAGTGCTCTGGAGGCGCAAAAGATCATAGGTCAGTCGTCTGAGGCGATTGTTGGTCTGCTAGGTTATATGGCTGAGCCGGAGCTGGTTCACCGGGATAATCTTATTTTGGTTTAAAGAGCGGTTTAAGACGCGGTTTGATTGGCGTAAGGAAAACCTGAATGCGCTTGGTAAAAGGATTGTTGGGCTTGCTGTTGGCTTTGCCGCTGCTGGCTTCGGCCGAAGAGATCGGTCAGGTGTCGACGGTGTTCAAATTCGTCGGCCCAAATGACCGTATCGTCATCGAGGCCTTCGACGATCCGAAAGTTGAAGGTGTGACCTGTTACCTCTCGCGGGCCAAGACCGGTGGCGTGAAAGGTGGATTGGGGTTGGCTGAGGACCGTGCCGAGGCGTCTATCGCTTGTCGTCAGGTCGGGCCGATTAGTTTCAAAGGTGAGCTGAAGGATGGCGAGGAGGTGTTCAAAGAGCGCACCTCGTTGGTGTTCAAGACCATGCAGGTGGTGCGCTTCCTCGACAAGAAGCGTAATACCCTGGTTTATCTGGTCTACAGCGATCGCCTGATCGAGGGCAGTCCGCAGAATGCGGTGACCGCAATCCCGATTCTGCCGTGGGCGCACAATCAGTAATCTGACGCAGATCCAATGTGGGAGCGAGCTTGCTCGCGATGAGGGGCTGACATTCAATATCTGTGTTGGCTGAAAGTACGCTATCGCGAGCAAGCTCGCTCTCACATTTTTACGTAGTGCCTGCTAAATCGCAGACAATAAAAAACCGACCCTAGGGTCGGTTTTTTAACAAGCGTGTCGCTTAGGCTGCAGCAGCAAGGTTCAGAGCCTTGATGTGGCCGTTCAAGCGACCTTTATGGCGAGCAGCTTTGTTCTTGTGGATGATGCCTTTATCGGCCATACGGTCGATAACTGGCACGGCCAGAACGTAAGCAGCTTGCGCTTTTTCAGCGTCTTTTGCGTCGATGGCTTTAACTACATTCTTGATGTAGGTACGAACCATGGAACGCAGGCTGGCGTTGTGGCTGCGACGCTTCTCAGCCTGTTTTGCACGTTTTTTGGCGGAAGGTGTGTTGGCCACCGTCGAGCTCCTCGAAAGACTTTGGGAAATAGCAAACAAAATAGGCCGCGAATCATGCCGATGAGTTGAAGTCTTGTCAAGGGCAGGTGATGCGTTCCGCTGAGTGGTAGATGAAGAACGCCGGGATATTTCTTTCCGGCGCTTGACCTGTAAACTCGCGAGCTTTGGCTCTGTGCTGTTGCGGCGCGGAGTATCGCATATGTGGGCGCTTTGTTCGCCTGCTCTTTATCTACAGGCAAAAACTCTTTCAATGAATCTGCTCAAGTCGTTGGCCGCCGTCAGCTCTATCACGATGCTTTCCCGGGTTTTGGGGTTTGTGCGTGACACCATCATCGCGCGCGCATTTGGCGCTGGGATGGCCACGGATGCGTTCTTTATTGCGTTTAAATTGCCCAATCTGCTGCGCAGGATCTTTGCCGAGGGGGCGTTTTCCCAGGCCTTCGTGCCGATTTTGGCGGAATACAAGAGTCAGCAGGGCGAAGAGGCGACGCGTACTTTTATTGCCTACGTCTCGGGTTTGCTGACGCTGGTTCTGGCTGTGGTCACGATAGCGGGAATGCTCGCCGCGCCCTGGGTGATTTGGGCTACTGCGCCGGGCTTCGCCAATACGCCGGAAAAGTTTGCGCTGACGTCCGATCTACTGCGGGTGACCTTCCCCTACATATTGCTGATTTCCCTGTCTTCGCTGGCCGGGGCGATCCTCAATACCTGGAACCGTTTCTCTGTACCGGCCTTCGTGCCGACCCTGCTTAACGTCAGCATGATCATCTTTGCGGTGTTTCTGACGCCGTACTTCGATCCGCCGGTCATGGCGTTGGGCTGGGCGGTGTTGGCCGGAGGTCTGGCGCAACTGCTCTATCAACTGCCGCATCTGAATAAAATCGGCATGCTGGTTTTGCCGCGTCTGAACCTGCGCGATACCGGTGTCTGGCGAGTGATGAAGCAGATGTTGCCGGCGATTCTCGGGGTTTCGGTCAGTCAAATTTCCTTGATCATTAACACCATTTTTGCCTCGTTCCTGGTAGCGGGCTCGGTGTCCTGGATGTATTACGCCGACCGTTTGATGGAGCTGCCGTCCGGGGTGCTGGGCGTAGCGCTGGGGACGATTCTGTTGCCGACGCTGGCCAAGACCTACGCCAGCAGGGATCGCCACGAGTACTCTCGGATTCTCGATTGGGGTCTGCGTTTGTGTTTCATGCTGGTGCTGCCGTGCTCCCTGGCGCTGGGAATTCTTGCCGAGCCGCTGACCGTTTCGCTGTTCCAATACGGCCAATTCAGTGCGTTTGACGCGTCCATGACCCAGCGTGCGTTGATCGCTTATTCCGTGGGCCTGCTCGGGATTATCGTGATCAAGGTGCTGGCTCCCGGCTTTTATGCGCAGCAGAACATCCGCACGCCGGTCAAAATCGCCATCTTCACGCTGATCGTCACGCAGTTGCTCAACCTTGCCTTTATCGGACCGCTGAAACATGCGGGGCTGGCGTTGGCGATCAGTGTCGGTGCCTGCATCAATGCCGGTCTGCTGTTTTATCAACTGCGCAAGCAGCAAATGTTTGAGCCGCAACCGGGCTGGGGAAAGTTTGGCCTGAAGCTGGTGGTCGCCGTGGCGGTAATGTCCGCGGTGTTGCTGGGCTTGATGCAGTTCATGCCGGCTTGGGATCAGGGGCACATGCTTGAGCGCTTACTGCGTTTGGGGGCTTTGGTCGTAGCGGGTGTGGTGGCATATTTCGGCATGTTGGCGCTGATGGGGTTCCGTTTGAAGGACTTCGATCGCAAAGCACGGGGCTGAAGACTGCTCATCGAGAAGTGCGGGTCAAACGTCGGTTTTATCGATTCGATCACTTTGGGTTACGGTGTTGCCTGTCGTCGGCCGCCGGGTGTGGTTATAATCGACCACTTTATGAGCAAGAAGCGCGTTATGCAGCTGGTTAGAGGCCTCCACAATTTGCGCCCCCAGCATCGGGGCTGCGTCGCCACTATTGGCAACTTTGACGGTGTTCACCGTGGTCACCAGGCTATCCTGGCTCGGCTGCGTGAGCGTGCGCTCGAGTTGGGCGTGCCCAGCTGCGTGGTGATTTTCGAGCCTCAGCCGCGCGAATTCTTCGCCCCGGACACGGCACCAGCCCGTTTGGCGCGCTTGCGCGACAAGCTGCAGCTGCTGGCCCTCGAGGGGGTCGACCGGGTCTTGTGCCTGGCCTTCAATCAGCGCTTGAGCAAGCTCAGCGCCGCGGAGTTCGTCGATACCATTTTGGTCGACGGCCTCGGAGTGCAGCATCTGGAGGTCGGTGACGACTTCCGTTTCGGCTGCGACCGGGTAGGGGATTTCGATTTCCTGCAACAGGCCGGGGTCCTTCAAGGGTTTACCGTCGAAGCGGCACAGACCGTCGAACTGGACGGTATTCGCGTCAGCAGCACCCAGGTCCGTAATGCCCTGGCCGCTGCTGATTTTGCTTTGGCCGAGCGTTTGCTCGGTCGTCCGTTCCAGATTGCCGGGCGGATACTGCATGGGCAGAAGCTGGCGCGCCAATTGGGCACGCCAACGGCCAACGTGCAACTCAAACGCCGTCGTGTGCCGCTGACCGGGGTTTACCTGGTGAGTGTCGAACTCGACGGTCAAAATTGGCCCGGTGTCGCTAATATCGGCGTTCGGCCAACGGTAGCAGGTGACGGCAAAGCCCACCTGGAAGTCCATCTTTTAGATTTTGCCGGCGATCTGTATGACCGGCGTTTGACGGTGGTTTTCCACCACAAGCTGCGCGAAGAGCAGCGTTTCGCCTCTCTGGAGGCGCTTAAGACGGCGATCAATGCGGATGTCGCCGCCGCCCGTGCCTATGCCGCACCTAGCGCCAATCGCTAATGAAGAGCCTTAAATGACCGACTATAAAGCCACGCTAAACCTTCCGGACACCGCCTTCCCAATGAAGGCCGGCCTGCCTCAGCGCGAACCGCAGATTCTGCAGCGCTGGGACAGCATTGGCCTGTACCAGAAGTTGCGTGAGATTGGTAAGGATCGTCCGAAGTTCGTTCTGCACGACGGTCCTCCGTACGCCAACGGCACTATTCACATCGGTCATGCGCTGAACAAAATTCTCAAGGACATGATCGTCCGTTCGAAAACCCTTTCGGGTTTCGACGCGCCTTATGTTCCAGGCTGGGACTGCCACGGTCTGCCGATCGAACACAAAATCGAAGTGACTCACGGCAAGAACCTGTCCGCTGACGAAACCCGCGAGCTGTGCCGTGCTTATGCCACCGAGCAGATCGAAGGGCAGAAGTCCGAATTCATTCGCCTCGGCGTGCTCGGCGACTTCGCCAATCCCTACAAAACCATGAATTTTGCCAACGAAGCCGGTGAAATCCGCGCCCTGGCAGAAATGGTCAAGGGCGGTTTCGTATTCAAGGGCCTCAAGCCTGTGAACTGGTGCTTCGATTGCGGCTCGGCGTTGGCTGAAGCCGAAGTCGAATATCAGGACAAAAAATCCTCGACCATCGACGTGGCCTTCCCGATTGTTGACGAAGCCGAATTGGCGACCGCTTTCGGCCTGGCAACGCTGAGCAAACCCGCCTCGATCGTGATCTGGACCACCACTCCGTGGACCATCCCGGCCAACCAGGCGCTGAACGTTCACCCAGAGTTCAACTACGCCCTGGTCGATGTCGGCGACAAACTGCTGGTGCTGGCTGAAGAACTGGTCGAATCCTGCCTGGCTCGCTACAACCTGGAAGGTTCGGTCATCTCCACCGTTCCGGGCGCGGCGCTGGAACTGATCAATTTCCGTCACCCGTTCTACGATCGTCTGTCGCCGGTTTACCTGGCCGAGTACGTCGAATTGGGCGCTGGCACCGGTGTGGTTCACTCCGCGCCAGCCTACGGTGAAGACGACTTCGTGACCTGCAAGCGTTACGGCATGGTCAACGACGACATCCTCACTCCCGTGCAGAGCAACGGCGTGTACGCTACTTCGCTGGAGTTCTTCGGCGGCCAGTTCATCTGGAAAGCCAACCCGGCCATCGTCGACAAACTTGCTGAAGTCGGTGCATTGCTGCACACCGAAACCATCAGCCACAGCTACATGCACTGCTGGCGCCACAAGACTCCGCTGATCTACCGCGCCACCGCGCAGTGGTTCGTCGGCATGGACAAAGAGCCTGCGACCGGCGAGACCCTGCGCAAGCGTGCAATCAAGGCTATCGAAGACACCGCATTCATTCCGGCCTGGGGTCAGGCGCGTCTGCACTCGATGATCGCCAACCGTCCGGACTGGTGCATCTCCCGCCAGCGTAACTGGGGCGTGCCGATCCCGTTCTTCCTGAACAAGGAAAGCGGTGAGTTGCACCCACGTACCGTCGAGCTGATGGAAGAAGTTGCCAAGCGCGTCGAAGTCGAAGGCATCGAAGCCTGGTTCAAGATGGATGCTGCCGAGTTGCTCGGTGACGAAGCGCCGCTCTACGACAAAATCAGCGATACCCTGGACGTCTGGTTCGACTCGGGCACCACTCACTGGCACGTGCTGCGCGGTTCGCACCCGATGGGCCACGAGACCGGCCCGCGTGCCGATCTGTACCTGGAAGGTTCGGACCAACACCGTGGCTGGTTCCACTCGTCGCTGTTGACCGGTTGCGCCATCGACAACCACGCGCCGTACCGCGAGTTGCTGACCCACGGTTTCACCGTCGACGAAAGCGGCCGCAAGATGTCCAAGTCCTTGGGCAACGTGATCGCACCGCAGAAGGTCAACGACACCCTGGGCGCAGACATCATGCGTCTGTGGGTCGCGTCCACCGACTACTCGGGCGAGATCGCGGTTTCCGAGCAGATCCTGCAACGCAGTGCGGACGCCTACCGGCGGATCCGTAACACCGCGCGCTTCCTGCTTTCCAATCTGAGCGGTTTCAACCCGGCTACCGACATCCTGCCGGCTGAAGAAATGCTCGCGCTGGACCGTTGGGCGGTGGATCGCACATTGTTGCTGCAGCGCGAGTTGCAAGAGCATTACGGTGAGTACCGTTTCTGGAACGTCTATTCCAAGGTGCACAACTTCTGCGTGCAGGAGCTGGGCGGTTTCTACCTGGACATCATCAAGGACCGTCAGTACACCACTGGCACCGACAGCAAGGCCCGGCGCTCCTGCCAGACCGCACTGTTCCACATCTCCGAAGCGCTGGTTCGCTGGATCGCACCGATCCTGGCCTTCACCGCCGACGAGCTGTGGCAGTACCTGCCGGGTGAGCGTAACGAATCGGTCATGCTCAACACCTGGTACGAAGGCCTCAGCGAGCTGCCGGAAGGCATCGAGCTGGACCGCGCCTACTGGGAGCGGATCATGGCGGTCAAGGTTGCGGTCAACAAGGAAATGGAAATCCAGCGTGCGGCCAAGGCTGTCGGTGGCAACCTGCAGGCTGAAGTGACGCTGTTCGCCGAAGAAGCGCTGTCGGCTGATCTGGCCAAACTGAGCAATGAACTGCGTTTCGTCCTGATCACCTCGACCGCCAGCGTAGCGCCATTCGTACAAGCGCCGGCCGATGCGGTGGAAACCGAGGTGGCTGGCCTGAAGCTGAAAGTGGTCAAGTCCGCTTTCGTCAAATGCGCCCGTTGCTGGCATTGCCGCGAGGACGTCGGGATTAATCCTGAGCATCCGGAAATCTGCGGTCGCTGCGTCGACAACATCAGTGGTGCTGGCGAGGTTCGTCACTATGCCTAATGCTGCTAGCCGTTTCGGACGGCTGAGCTGGCTCTGGTTGAGCGTGCTGGTACTGGTCATTGACCAGGCCAGCAAGTTCTACTTCGAAGGCTCGCTGACGATGTATCAGCAAATTGTGGTAATCCCGGATTACTTCAGCTGGACGTTGGCCTACAACACCGGTGCTGCGTTCAGCTTCCTGGCTGACAGCTCTGGCTGGCAGCGCTGGCTGTTTGCGTTGATCGCGATTGTGGTCAGTGCGGTGCTGGTGGTGTGGCTCAAGCGTCTGGGGCGCAACGAAACCTGGCTGGCGATTGCGCTGGCACTGGTGCTCGGTGGCGCTCTGGGTAACCTGTACGATCGTATTGCCTTGGGCCATGTGATCGATTTTATTCTGGTGCATTGGCAGAACCGCTGGTATTTCCCGGCGTTCAACTTTGCCGACAGTGCCATCAGCGTGGGCGCAGTGATGCTCGCGCTGGATATGTTCAAAAGTAAAAAAACCGGAGAAACCGTTCATGACTGAACAGGTATTGGCTGAGCAACGCATCGGCCAGAACACGGAAGTCACCTTGCATTTCGCATTGCGCCTGGAGAACGGCGACACTGTCGACAGTACCTTCGACAAGGCCCCGGCGACCTTCAAGGTCGGTGATGGCAACCTGTTGCCAGGTTTCGAAGTCGCACTGTTCGGTTTCAAGGCTGGCGACAAGCGCAACCTGCAGATCCTGCCGGAAAACGCTTTCGGTCAGCCTAACCCGCAAAACGTGCAGATCATCCCGCGTTCGCAGTTCCAGGATATGGAACTGTCCGAAGGCCTGTTGGTGATCTTCAACGATGCGGCGAATACCGAGCTGCCCGGTGTGGTCAAAGCCTTCGATGACGCTCAGGTGACCATCGACTTCAACCACCCGCTGGCGGGTAAAACCTTGACCTTTGATGTCGAGATCATCGACGTCAAAGCGCTGTAACTGACCCAATGCGGTCAAAATGTGGGAGCGAGCCTGCTCGCGATGAGTACCTGACATTCAGCATTGATGTTGACTGACACTCCGCCATCGCGAGCAGGCTCGCTCCCACAGTAGTTTTTCACTGTTTTCGCTATTTTCTTACGCGCAAGCCACGAGGCACAGTATGCAAATCAAACTCGCCAACCCCCGTGGCTTCTGCGCCGGTGTAGACCGGGCGATTGAAATCGTCAATCGCGCCCTGGAAGTCTTCGGGCCGCCAATCTATGTGCGCCACGAAGTGGTCCACAACAAATTTGTCGTCGAAGACCTGCGCGCTCGTGGAGCAATCTTCGTCGAAGAGCTGGATCAGGTGCCGGACGACGTCATCGTGATCTTCAGTGCCCACGGTGTTTCCCAGGCGGTGCGTACCGAAGCGGCGGGCCGAGGCCTGAAAGTCTTTGATGCGACCTGTCCGTTGGTGACCAAGGTTCACATTGAAGTCGCGCGTTACAGCCGCGACGGCCGCGAGTGCATCCTTATCGGTCACGCCGGTCACCCGGAAGTCGAGGGCACCATGGGCCAGTACGACGGCAGCAATGGCGGCGCGATCTACCTGGTCGAAGATGAAAAGGACGTCGCCGCGTTGCACGTACGCAACCCGGAGAAACTGGCGTTCGTGACCCAGACTACCTTGTCCATGGACGACACCAGCCGCGTCATCGACGCACTGCGCAATCGCTTCCCGGCGATTGGCGGTCCGCGCAAGGACGACATCTGCTACGCCACGCAAAACCGTCAGGACGCAGTCAAGCAACTGGCGGACGAGTGCGATGTGGTGTTGGTGGTCGGCAGCCCGAACAGCTCCAACTCCAACCGTCTACGCGAGCTGGCCGAGCGCATGTCCACCCCGGCCTATCTGATTGACGGTGCTGAAGACCTGCAGCGCAGCTGGTTCGATGGCGTCGAGCGGATTGGCATTACCGCTGGGGCGTCGGCACCGGAAGTGCTGGTGCGTGGCGTGATTCAGCAATTGCAGGCCTGGGGCGCAACCGGCGCCGATGAGCTGGCCGGTCGCGAGGAGAACATCACGTTCTCCATGCCCAAAGAGCTACGCGTTCGCTCGCTGCTGTGAGTCTTCTCCTCCCACGCACAGTTTTTGCTCGGTTTTATCGCTGCGCAGGCTGATGCGCCCGGATTTGGCCAGTACCACTTGATGGTGGCTAATGCTCTGGTCCATGGCGCAGACATGCACGGTCCCGGCGCGAAAGCCACCACCAGGCAGCAACGCTTCGCCCAAACCGGTGAATCGAACATAGGTTTTCACCGGTCTATTCCCGACAATCGTCACCCGCCCGCTCTCCTGGCGCTCGAGCAGCACCGGGTTATCGCTGTCCTCATGACCCTTGCCACTGATATCCAGAATGATCCTCCAACCCAGGCCCCAGTTGTCATCCACTGCATGGATGACGATGGTCTGGTTGCGCAGGATGGCTTCGGTGCGGGCATTGCGCAGGCCACTGGCGAGCATCTGAGCGGCATTCTCTCGGCGCACCGATTCGATCAGCCCCTTAAAGTGCGGGCCGACAAACTGCAAGAGAGTGGCGGCAATCGCCAGCCCTGTGAGCAGTTCAATCAGGCTGAAACCTTTTTGATGCATAGCGTCTCCCTCCATGGAGATGGTGTGAGCGTGGGCAATCCGTGCGCGCGCCTTGGCAAATCAACCGTACATTCAGTTGTCGAATGTTCTAGGTTGTAGAGCTAGTTATAGACGACGGCAGTTGAGGAGCGTGCGATGCGTCACCGCGTAAAGGGTTTTACGCTGATCGAGCTGATGGTCACGCTGGCGGTTTTTGTGATTCTGGTGACGATAGCCATTCCGGCATTTACCCGTTCGGTACAGAGCGCCAAAGCCGATACCGAGGTCAGCGATCTGGTGCGCGGGCTCAATTACGCACGTTTGGAGGCGATCGACCGAGGCATCACTACGCGGCTCAGGCCGACCGCGGGTGGCAGCCTCTGGACCGCGGAACTGACGGTTTACGACGGCACCGGCACTCCAGCGAATGTATTGCGGGTTGTTCCAGCCATGAGCAGCGGCGCCACGTTGACGCTAACCTCAGGTGTAACCACCATCGATTTCAACAATCTGGGCGGCTTGTCAGCATCTGCCACAGCCGTGACCATTAATTATGTGTTGGGTGCGCAAACAAGGACGATCAATGTGTGTCTGAATGGACGAGTTGTTTTAGGCGGAAATTGCGGATGACGGGATCGGACAGGCGTGCACAGGACGGCATGACACTGATTGAAGTATTGGTTGCAGTACTGATCCTCGGCGTGGGCCTGTTGGGCGCGGCGGTGGTTCAGTTGAATGCGCTGAAGTACACCGACAGTTCACTGATGACCAGCCAGGCCAGTTTTATCGCCTATGACATGCTGGACCGGATCCGCGCCAACTCCGGCGCCGATTACACCGTCACGCCTCCTGGTTCGAGCAACCTTAACGTCGCCCGGGATCAGGACCTCTATGACTTCACCACCAATATCGTCGCCTTTGGCGGCCCCACCGCGACTGGCAGCGTTACGGTGAACCAGCGAGTGTTCACGATCACCATCAATTGGAGCGATTCACGGGCGGTGGGCGCGGCCAGCCCCACTCAGGGCGATCCACCCCAGCGGACTTTTGTCCTGACCAGCCGCGTTGCCGTCGACCCTGCGGTGACGCCATGAACAGACGTGTCAGAGGTTTTGGCCTGATCGAGTTGATGGTGTCGCTGGCGTTGGGCCTGATTGTGGTACTGGGCGTTGCGCAGATATTCATTTCCGCGAAAAACACCTACGTCAGCCAGAACGCGTCAGCCAGCATGCAGGAGGATGCGCGTTTCGTCCTGAGCAAAATGCTTCAGGAAATCCGCATGGTCGGCATGTTCGGTTGCCTTGGATCGATCACCGATTCGAGCTCGGCCGCGGACTTCGCTGCCAGCTCGGTAACGCCCATCAGCTGGGACAACGCCAATCTCAAGCTGACCCTGGTGACCGCCGATGTCGGCAATAATGGCGGTGCGCCGACCTGGACCGTTATCTCCGACTGTCGAAACACAGCAACGGCTTATTCCGGCCTCCGTGTAGCCCCGACCGGGTATTTGGCGTTCCCGATTCGTCGGCTGACCTACACCTTCAGCAACAATCAATTGCTTATGAGCACCGGCCCTGCCACCAGTGCTAGCCAGGTGCTGGTGGACCACGTCAACGCTTTTGCGGTGACCTTCGGCATGGCCAGTTCGGCCACCGATATCGCCGCCTCCAGCTACACCAGCAACCCGTCCGATCCCGCGCGTATACGAAGTGTGCGCTTGACCTTGACCCTGACGGACCCAAACAACCGAGTCCGCAACCAGACCTACAACGTGGCTGCCGCTTTGCGTAACCGGTTGATGTAGGTGGAGTGCCGATGAGTAATCGCCGAATGACGACCAAATCCGAGCGCGGCATGGCGCTGCTGGTCAGCCTGGTGTTTCTCCTCCTGCTGACGCTGATCGGCATTTCGTCGATGCAGAACGCAACCTTGCAGGAAAAAATGGCCGGCAGCGTGACCCTGCGTAATCAGTCTTTTCAAGTGGCCGAGGCGGCATTGCGGATCGGTGAAAGCGCGGTGCAGCTGGATGCCTACTCACTGCCAGTTTGTTCAGGTACTCAATGCCTGCCGCCTGCTGAATCGTCGTCGGTGAGCGCAACAGGGTTCAATTCCACCTCCGGCGTGACCTGGATCGCCGCCGGTAGCGGCTTCTATGGGGTACAGAACATCGGCACCACGGTGACTGCCGTCAATGTACCGAGCGGCACCTCCGCGACGCTGTACCGGGTCACATCGGTAGCCCAGGTGGGTACTTCGCGCAGCGTACTGGAGAGTATTTATGCGAAGTTTTGAGGCCCGCACAGGCTGGCGGCGCTGGCTACTGCAGCTGGTCTGCGGCGCCGTGTTAAGTCTGTACCTGACGGCGCCGGCTTACGCCTTTACACCTTCGGACTCACCGCTATTGAGCGCCGCAGCAGTGGCGCCCAATGTGATGCTGTTGATCGATGATTCGGGGAGTATGAACAATATTATTTGGGCTGCAGGTTTCGACCCTGCGGTCAACCGCCCTCAAGTGGCTATATGCAGTGCTGATAGCCTTTGTATCGCGGGCCAGTACCTTGATATGAGTAATGACAATATCCTTTTGTCGAGCTTGAATCGGGGAGGGTGTTCCACAAATTCCACCAATGGCAGGTGGTATGGCTTCTATCGCGGTTTTTTAGGGTTAACCCCCGTTTGCTTGAAGCTTCCTGACCCGGTGGGTAACGAGAATACTCGTTACACGGCCAATTACCTGGCCTACCTGCTTGCACTGGCCAATGGATCCGACAGAGACTTCACGACGGGCGTTGGCGCTATCCCCAATGACTACCGAATAAGCGTGGCGCGCGATGTGTCCACTGCATTGGTGACCAGCAACCGCTCGTTGCGCATCGGCCTGGCGACGTTCAATCCGCCGACCAGCAACAACGCAGGTCCCGGCGGTTTTATTGCCCTCCCGGTCAGTGATTTGACAGTGGTCAGTGGCACGGTGACTCAGTCTAAAGCGGATGCCAATTACAAGGCACTGACCGACGCAATCAGCGGGCTGGACGCGGTGGCCAATACACCGCTGGCCGAAACCTATTACGAGATCACCCGCTATTTCCGTGGCATGGCACCGTTCTACAACTCGACACCCACCAGCTACACCAGCCCGATCCAGTATCGCTGCCAGAAAAACTACGGCGTAGTGATCACCGACGGTTTGCCAACCTATGACAGAACGTTCCCCACCAACGACCCTCTGGGTGGCAGCAAGCTGCCCAATTGGGATGGCGTGAACAATGACGGCGATAATTTGAACGGCGATGGCGAAGGCGACACGCTGTATCTGGATGACATTGCCAAGTTCGCCTTTGACATTGACATGCGTTCAACCGGGACCGATCTCGCGGGCAAAAGCTGGGCGTCCGCGGATTTTCCCAAGCAGTACATGAACACCTACACCGTGGGGTTTACCGCGACGAATCAGATGCTATCCGATGCGGCTAACTACGGATCGGGCAAGTACTACCAGGCCACTGACAGTGCCGGTCTGAGCAGCGCTCTATCATCAGCCTTGAACGACATCACCTCCAAGGCCGGCTCGGGTGGCAGTGGCGCGACCAGCAGCACGATCCTGGTCAGCGGCTCGAGTTACTACCAGACCAGCTATGACCCCAAGGATTGGCGAGGCACGATCAAGTCCTATGGCTTTACTTCAAGCGGTGCGGTCAATACCGCGTCGGTGCTCTGGAACACCGACACGACCATCGTGCCAACCGCTACGGCGCCGACCTTCCAGTCGTGGAACACCGCGAGCAACGCGGCCGTTACCCTGGCGTACAGCAACTTTTCCAGCATTCAGCAAACTGCGCTGAGTCAGAGCCTGCCGACCGGCATCACCGGAAATGACCTGGTGGAGTGGAGTAAAGGTACCAACAAAACCGGGTTGAAGGTTCGCACGGTTCTGCTCGGGGACATCATCAACTCACCGTTGGTGCTTGCGGCGCCCACAGACAAAACGGCCTCTGACCTGGTGGGCGATACGACTTACAGCGCTTATTTGACCACCAAGGCTGCAAACATGACTGCCAGTCTGGTGGTGAATGCCAACGATGGCTTTCTCAGCGTCATTAACGCCGCCAGTGGTACTCGACGTTATGCCTACATGCCTTCCAGTGTGTTGGTATCGCTGCATTACATCGCCGATAGCGGCTACATCAACGGCCTTAGTCACAAGTTTCTCGATGACGGTCAGCTCGGGGTCTTTGATGCCCAACTCAACAGCGCCTGGAAAACCCTGGTCCTTGGCGGGGTAGGGGCAGGCGGCAAAACCTTCTATGCGGTACAGCTTTTCGATGCTTCGGCGGGGAACGTCACCAAAGCGTTGTGGGAAATCAGTGCGCCGGCGACGGCCAATACAGCCAACACATTCAATGATCTGGGTTATGCCTACGCCCGCCCGGAAGTGGCACGCTTGGCGGATGGCCGGTGGGCGGCGTTCATTTCCAACGGCTATGGCAGCAACTCGGGGGTGGCGGCGTTGTATGTGGTGGATATTCGCGATGGTTCGTTGATCAAGAAAATCGTCATCGACAGCACTGAAACGACCAATGGGCTCTCCTCAGTGAAGCTCAAGGTCAATTCGCAGAACGTGGTACAGGCTGCGTATGGCGGAGACCTGAAGGGCCGGCTATGGAAGTTTGATTTGAGCAGTTCCTCCACCGACAGCTGGGGTGTGGCCTTTTCCGGAAAACCGTTGTTTACCACGCCCGGTGGCGCGACCCAGCCGATTACCGCGCAACCCTTGCTGGCGGACCATCCCACCAACGGCAAAGTGGTGTTTTTCGGGACGGGTAAATTCAATGAGACTGCGGACAAATTGAACAAGGATCTGCAGGCGTTCTATGCCGTATGGGATGCAGATGGCGGTGCGGGGCAGATCACGGTTTCCAGTTTGCAGGCCCAGGCGATAACGGGAGTGTTTGCGGGGAGTGCGGGGCAATTTATCACCACGACCCAGAATGATGTGACCTATCCGGCGGAGAAGGGCTGGTACCTGCCGTTGGTTTACAACAGCGTGCTGACCGGTGAACGCGTCATCAATCAGGCCAGCCTGGTGTTGGGGCGCATTGTGTTTACCAGCGCCAGTGTAGACACCGCTGATCCCTGTTCCAGCTTCGGTACCGGCAAACTGGTCGAACTGGAGGCGTTCAGCGGTAAGATGCTCAACTACGCGGTACTCGATAACAACGGTGATGGGGTAATTGACAGCACGGACCTACCGTCCAGTGGCGTCATCTTTACCGGCGGTATTCCAACGTTGAACGCCATCGTCAACGGCGCTACCCGCAAAATTGTCAACGACTCCAGCGGTAGCGTTGCAACGCTGGTCGAAAAACCGGGCGGCGGAAGCCGACGGATCATGTGGCGACAAATACAGTAAGTGAGAGTTGATGCATGCGCAGATTCAACCAAGGTTTTACCCTGATCGAAATAATGATCGTGATTGCGATCATCGGGATTGTGGTGACCATCGGCTACCCGGGCATTACCGAGTACGTGAAAAAAACCCACCGCACTGAAATCGCCGGACTGCTCTCCGAACAGGCGCAAAATCTGGAACGGTTCTATTCGAAAAACAGCGTGTACACCAACGCCACCGGCCTCAGTGCGGGCAACGACTACTACACCATTACTCCGACGCTGACCGATCAGACTTTCTCGCTGACGGCGGCACGTAAAAGCGGATCAATGATGGCGAGCGACAAGTGCGGGGATTTTACCATCACCAATACCGGCCTCAGAACTATTACCAATGCGACTACCGGTCTGACCACCAAAGATTGCTGGGGTCGTTGAGTTCATTTTCGGGCGCGCTTTGTGCCCTTAGTCTTTTTATTGTTGGATCAGAAGATGGCTAAGCAACAGCAAGTGGTGATTGTCGGCGGTGGGGTTATCGGCCTGCTGACCGCGTTTAATCTGGCTTCTGAAGTGCAGAGTGTGATCCTGCTGGATCGCTCGAATGTGGGGCAGGAATCGTCCTGGGCGGGTGGCGGGATTGTTTCGCCGCTGTACCCGTGGCGCTACAGCCCGGCGGTCACCGCGCTGGCCCATTGGTCGCAGGATTTTTATCCACAGCTCGCCGAGCGCCTGTTTGCAGCAACGGGGGTTGATCCTGAAGTGCACAAGACCGGCCTGTACTGGCTTGATCTGGATGACGAAGCCGAAGCGCTGGCCTGGGCCGTGCGGGAAAATCGTCCGCTGAGCAGGGTGGATATCTCGGCCGCCCACGATGCGGTGCCTGTGCTGGGCACCGGGTTCTCGCGGGCGATCTACATGGCGGATGTGGCCAACGTGCGTAATCCGCGGCTGGTGAAGTCGCTCAAGGCCGCGTTACTGGCGTTACCCAATGTCACGGTCCATGAGCAATGCGAAGTCAGCGGTTTTATTCGCAAGGGTGAGCGTATCGTTGGTGTCGAGACGTCAGCGGGCGAGATTCAGGCTGATCAGGTCGTGCTGTCGGCGGGTGCCTGGAGCGGCGATTTGTTGCAGAGTCTCGGTCTTGAGTTGCCGGTCGAACCGGTGAAAGGTCAGATGATCCTCTACAAGTGCGCGTCGGACTTTCTTTCGAGCATGGTCCTGGCCAAGGGGCGCTACGCGATTCCACGCCGTGACGGCCATGTGTTGATAGGCAGTACGCTGGAGCATGAAGGTTTCGACAAAACACCTACTCAATCTGCACTGGAAAGCCTGAAGGCCTCGGCCGTCGAGCTGATTCCGGCGCTGGTGGATGCCGAAGTGGTGGGGCATTGGGCAGGCCTGCGACCGGGATCGCCGGAAGGGATTCCCTATATCGGTAGGGTTCCGGGTTTTGAAGGGTTGTGGCTCAACTGCGGGCACTACCGCAATGGTCTGGTGCTGGCGCCGGCCTCCTGCCAGTTGTTCGCGGACTTGATGCTCGGCCGCGAACCGGTCATTGATCCTGCGCCGTATGCACCGCAAGGCCGGATTTAGCGGCTCAATCCAGCCCCAGCTTCTTCAAGCGATACCGCATCGAACGAAACGACAGATTCAAACGCTGAGCCGCCGCCGTGCGGTTCCAGCGGGTCTCTTCGAGGGCCTGGAGAATCAGTTTGCGTTCGACGTTTTCCAGATAGTTTTCCAGATTGTCGATGTGCGCCAGATCCGGCGCGCCGGGTTCGACTGCGCAACTGCTTTCTGACAGACGCAGGTCGCTCGCTTGGATCTGTTTGTTTTCGCAGAGGGTATATGCCCGTTCGAGCATGTTCTCCAACTCGCGCACGTTGCCGGGAAAGCGATAGCTTTTGAGCGTGTCCAGGGCTTGCGGGTGGAGCTTCGCCGCTGGCAAGCCGCTGTTCGCTGCCAGTCGCTTGAGGACATTGCTGGCCAGACACTCGATATCGTCGCGCCGCTCACGCAGGGGCGGCACGCGCAGTTCGATCACATTCAACCGATAGTAAAGGTCCTGGCGAAAGCGTTCTGCAGCGACTTCGGCGTCCAGATCCTTGTGCGTGGCACACAAAATACGCACATCTACCACGACTTCCTGTTGCCCGCCGATGCTACGAATGGCTTTCTCCTGAATCGCGCGCAACAGTTTGACCTGCATCGCCAACGGCAGGTCGGCCACTTCATCCAGGAACAGCGTGCCACCATTGGCCGCCTGAAACAGCCCGGGCTTGTCTTCGATAGCGCCGGTGAAGCTGCCTTTACGATGGCCGAAGAATTCGCTCTCCATTAATTCGGACGGAATCGCGCCACAGTTGACCGGCACGAAGGGGCCGCTGGCGCGTGGGCCTTGTTCATGAATCAGCTTGGCCACCAGTTCTTTGCCGCTGCCAGATTCGCCGCTGATGTACACCGGCGCCTGGCTGCGGGCCAATTTATCAATGTGTTTGCGCAAGCCGCGCATGGGCAGCGAATCGCCGAGCAGACGATTGTCGATGGACGGCGGCTGGCTGCTCGATGCCGGCAGCAGCAAGGCGCTTGTCACCAACTCTCGCAGGCGGGTGAGGTCCACCGGTTTGGTCAGAAAGTCGAAGGCGCCGGCCTTCAGGGCACTAATCGCCGTCTCCAGACTGCCGTAGGCGGTGATCATCGCCACTGGAACCTGCGGATGACGCTGCTGGATGTGCTGTACCAGTTCAAGCCCGGTGCCATCGGGCAGACGCATGTCTGTCAGGCACAGGTCAAACGGCTCCTGAGCCAGCCAGCTACGAGCCTCGCTGACATCGCGAGCGCTCTGAGTGTCGAGTTTCATCCGGCCTAAAGTGATTTCCAGGAGTTCGCGAATATCCGGTTCATCATCGACGATCAGGACTTTTTGCCGTGAGCTTATGTTCAACACTGTTTCCGTCCGTGAGCAAAAGTGATGCGAAAGCATCCGCCGCCTTGGCGTGGTTTGAAGTCTAGGCGGGCTTGGTTGCTTTCGCACAGCTCACGGGACAGATAGAGACCCAGGCCAGTGCCTTGGGTCTCGGTGGTGAAGAAGGGTTCGAACAAGCGTGGCAGTTGTTCATCGGCCACACCGGGGCCGTTATCCAGCACTTCCAGTGTCGGCAGCTCGCGATCGGGTTCGATAAACAGCTTGAGCCAGACTTCGGCGTGCTCATGAACCTGAGCGCTATGGCGCAAGGCATTTTGTAGCAAGTTGTTTAGCACCTGGGCCAGTTGATCCGGGTCCATCAACGTTTCGAAAGAGCCCGCAGCGATTTCCAGATGAATCTGTTGTTTGTCAGCAATGTCTCTACGCGTATCACTGATGTAACGCTCCAGCCACGGTTTCAGATTGAGTCGTTGTGGCTCGGTTTGCTGGCGGCGAGACAGTTGCAGAACGTTTTCTATTACCCGATTCATTCGCTTGGAGTGGTCTTGAATAATCTGGGTCAGACGTCGATCAGCGCCGATCAGTTCCTCGGACTCGTGTAACAACTGCGCGGCGTGGCTGATAGCGCCTAGCGGATTGCGGATTTCATGGGCGATCCCGGCGGTCAGGCGGCCGAGGGCTGCGAGTTTGAGTTGTTGGGCTTGTTGGGTGACTCGCGCGATGTCTTCGAGAAACACCAGCGTCTGGCGTTGCTCGTCTGGGCCCAGAGCGATGAAACTTGGCTGTAGCACCAAACCGTTGCCTGCGACTTTCAGGCTTTGTGGCCGCAAGGTGGGATTGTTGAACCATATCTGTAAGCGCTCGACCAATTGCGGCGAGTAAATGTCGATCAACTCAGCCTCCAGGCTTTTCTGGCCCAGGAGGGTTAATGCACTCTGATTCGCCAGCAAGGTGCGGCGTTGGGCGTCGAGCACCAGAATGCCGGTGCGCATACGTTGCAGAATCAGCGCGTTGAGGGCTTCAAGGCTGGTGACTTCACTGGCGCGCTGCTGCGACAACATCTCGCTGACCTCCAGTAGGCGGGTCAAACCCTGTACCAGAAACGCCGCGGCGAAGCACAAGACGCCAAGGGCGCCTGCCTGCAAGTAATAGTTGGCGAGCATCGGGCGGCTGAGGCCCAGGTAAAAGGTCAGGGAAATGATACTGATGGCAGCGGTCGCCGCAATCACCAGGCCGATGCGCCCGCGCAACAACACGTTGCTGATGGCCACTGAGGCGATCAGCAGGTTACCAATAGCACTCGGCGTTCCACCGGCGGCATAGAACAAGCCTGAAAGCAGCACGACGTCTGCCAAGGCCAGGCTGAAGACTTCAGCGGGCCGTTTGGGGTTCTCCAGGAGGACAACCGCCAGAATGTTCAGAATCAGATACAACCAGCTGCCGGCGCGAAACAACTCGTTGTTTGCGAGCTCCAGAAGCTGGTTGTCCATGTCGCTGGAGATCAGCAACACCAGTGTGATGCCGATACTTAAACGGTAAAGATGATAGAGCCGCAGCAAGCGCTGGGCCTGTTTACCGCCGGGACTTAAGGTCTCAGCGGTCACGTGAACCCGGGCCTTGCTCCAGGTGAGCCTGGCTGCAATACCACTGCTGTTGAAGGCTTAGTGCCCGATCACGGGGCAAATGCACACCGCAGTGGGCGCAGCGGACCATGGGCGGCGCGCTTTGCTCGCTTGGCGTGTTGGCCACAGAAGCCGGGCCCGCCTTGAACTTGCGCCAGAACCATACCGCAGCAGCAATCAGAGCGATCCAGAACAGTAAACGAAGCATGGTGATCAGCTATTTGATGAATAATCTGGCAGTTTAGCCAAGGACATGACAGGCGCACAGCGCAATAAAATGCGGACATAAAAAAGGGAGACTCGAAAGTCTCCCTTTTGGCACCACGCTGGCGTCAGTCGAACACGCCAAAGGTCATGTAGCTGAACCACGAACGGTCGCTGTTGTTGCCTTGCGCTTCGTGTTGTTCTTCTTTGACGGCATCGCCGTTTGTATCTTTAGGCTTGAGGTCGGCCGGGATCGCGTCTTTGGCATCCTGGAACTGCTTCTGCACGTCCTGGTTGGCGCGGGTCTCGCCCGGCGGCAGCGGTGGGCGGGATTCGATCAGACCCAGGGTCGCCTTGCTCAGCCACGAACGGTTGTCGGCTTCGGCAACCCGCGGCACGAACTGACCGTCCACCAGCGTTGGGTGGTTCGGGTAGTTGAGCTTGAGGGTTTCCAGGCTGGTATTGGCCAGTTCGTCCAGGTGCAGACGCTGGTAGGCCTCGACCATCACCGCCAGACCGTCACCGACCGAAGGGGTTTCCTGGAAGTTTTCCACTACATAACGACCACGGTTGGCAGCGGCTACATAGGCCTGACGGGTCAGGTAGTAGTCGGCTACGTGGATTTCGTAGGATGCCAGCAGGTTGCGCAGGTAAATCATGCGCTGCTTGGCGTCTGGCGCGTAGCGGCTGTTCGGGTAGCGACTGGTGAGCTGTGCGAACTCGTTGTAAGAGTCTCGAGCGGCACCCGGGTCACGTTTGGTCATGTCCAGTGGCAGGAAGCGCGCCAGCAGGCCGACGTCCTGGTCAAAAGAGGTCAAACCCTTGAGGTAGTACGCGTAATCCACGTTCGGATGCTGCGGGTGCAGCCGGATGAAACGCTCGGCGGCGGACTTGGCAGCTTCCGGCTCGGTGTTCTTGTAGTTGGCGTAGATCAGCTCAAGTTGAGCCTGATCGGCGTAACGACCGAATGGGTAGCGAGACTCCAGGGCCTTCAGTTTGGCTGTGGCGCTGGTGTAGTTGTGGTTGTCCAGATCGGCCTGCGCCTGCTGGTACAGCTCGACCTCGCTCAGGTTTTCATCGACGACTTCCTTCGATGAGCAAGCAGCGGTCAATGCGAGGATGGCGATCAGCAGCAGGTGTTTCACTTGCATGGCGGCTTGCGTCCCTATGACGGCCGCTGTCTTGGGCGTGGCCGTCCTGTTATGATGAGCGCCCCGTTGGAAGCCTCGGGGCAAAAGACGCCGTATTTAACCACAAGCGCGCAGCCGAAACCAAAAGCTGTGCCGACGCCTAGTCTGAGCATGTCCGATAAAATTGAACTTCGCGCAGAGGTGCCGTCCGAATTGGGCGGCCAACGCCTCGATCAAGTCGCCGCACAATTATTCGCTGAGCACTCGCGCTCGCGCCTTTCCGCCTGGATCAAAGACGGCCGCCTGACTGTGGATGGAGCGGTTATCCGCCCGCGAGACATAGTCCATGGTGGCGCCATTCTTGAGCTGACTGCCGAGCAGGAAGCCCAAGGAGAATGGATCGCTCAAGACATCAAGCTCGATATCGTCTATGAAGATGACGACATCCTGGTGATCAACAAGCCCGCGGGCCTGGTGGTGCACCCGGCTGCCGGTCATGCTGATGGCACCTTGCTCAACGCCCTGCTGCACCACGTGCCGGACATTATTAATGTGCCGCGCGCGGGTATCGTGCACCGTCTCGACAAGGACACCACCGGTTTGATGGTGGTGGCCAAGACGATTCAGGCGCAGACCCAGCTGGTCACCCAGCTGCAGAGCCGCAGCGTCAGCCGGATCTACGAGTGCATCGTGATTGGTGTGGTCACCGCCGGCGGCAAGATCAACGCGCCGATCGGTCGTCACGGCCAGCAGCGTCAGCGCATGGCGGTGATGGAAGGTGGCAAGCAGGCGGTCAGTCATTACCGCGTGCTCGAGCGTTTCCGCTCCCACACTCACGTGCGGGTCAAGCTGGAAACCGGTCGTACGCACCAGATTCGCGTGCATATGGCTCACATCAACTACCCGCTGGTCGGAGATCCTGCCTACGGCGGACGTTTCCGCATTCCGCCGGCAGCCAGCATGACCATGGTCGAATCGCTGAAAACCTTCCCGCGTCAGGCTCTGCACGCACGCTTCCTCGAGTTGGATCATCCGACGACCGGTAAGCGTATGAGCTGGGAATCGCCGCTGCCGGACGACTTCGTCTGGTTGCTGTCGCTGCTCAAGCAGGATCGTGAGGCGTTCATCGGATGACCCACTGGCTGATTCCTGACTGGCCTGCGCCTGCCGGGGTGAGAGCCTGCGTCACCACCCGAGCGGGCGGCGTCAGTCTGGCGCCGTTCGACAGCCTCAACCTTGGCGACCATGTCGAAGACAGCCCTGAGGCTGTTGCCGAGAATCGCCGTCGGTTGACCGATCACTTTTCTATTCAGCCGGCCTGGTTGCAGCAAGTTCACGGCATTGCCGTGGCGCATGCCGATCCGGGGTTGATCGCGACCGCCGACGCCAGTTGGTCCGCGACGCCGGGTATTGCCTGCGCGGTCATGACGGCGGACTGCCTGTCTGCACTCTTCTGCGACCGCGCCGGTACTCGCGTCGCCGCAGCCCATGCCGGCTGGCGCGGGCTCGCTGCTGGCGTGCTTGAAGCTACGCTGGACAGTCTCGCCGTGCCGCCTTCCGAGGTGCTGGTCTGGCTGGGGCCCGCCATCGGCCCACAAGCGTTTGAAGTCGGCCCGGAAGTCCGTGAAGCCTTTGTTCAGCATCTTGCGCAAGCGGCCCAGGCCTTTGTGCCAAGTCTCAACGCCGGGCGTTTTATGGCTGACATCTATTCGCTGGCGCGCCTGCGTCTGGCCGAATGCGGTGTAACAGCGGTGTATGGCGGCGGTTTCTGCACCGTGACCGACCCGCGCTTTTATTCTTACCGCCGCAGTCCGCGCACCGGTCGGTTTGCCTCCCTTATCTGGCTTGAACGCTAGACTCCCCTGATCTGCGTCAACCCTGCGCCGCTTGAATCTTCCAGAATCGACCGCATCTAGTGAGGTATCTGGCAGGTTTCTTCATTTAGGTGTGTCCATCGCTCCGGCCTGCTCAACTAGGAAGGTGACCCATGCGTATAGACCGTTTAACCAGCAAGTTACAGTTAGCTTTATCTGATGCCCAGTCACTGGCAGTCGGCCTTGATCATCCGGGCATTGAGCCAGCGCACCTGATGCAGGCTCTGCTTGAACAACAGGGTGGTTCGATCAAACCCCTGTTGATGCAGGTAGGCTTTGACGTCACCAGCTTGCGCAAAGAGCTGACCAAAGAGCTCGACCATCTGCCAAAAATCCAGAACCCCACTGGCGACGTGAACATGTCGCAGGATCTGGCGCGCCTGCTCAACCAGGCAGATCGCCTGGCCCAGCAGAAAGGTGACCAATTCATTTCCAGCGAGCTGGTGCTGCTCGCCGCCATGGACGAGAACAGCAAACTCGGCAAATTGCTGCTGGGGCAGGGCGTCAGCAAGAAAGCCCTGGAGAACGCGATCAACAACCTGCGCGGTGGTGAGGCGGTCAATGACCCCAACCACGAAGAGTCGCGCCAGGCCCTGGACAAATACACCGTCGACCTGACCAAGCGCGCCGAGGAAGGCAAGCTTGACCCGGTGATCGGCCGTGACGACGAAATTCGCCGGACCATCCAGGTGCTGCAACGCCGCACCAAGAACAACCCGGTGCTGATCGGCGAGCCTGGCGTGGGTAAAACCGCCATCGCCGAAGGCCTGGCGCAACGGATCATCAACGGTGAGGTGCCGGATGGCCTGAAAGGCAAGCGCCTGCTCTCACTGGACATGGGGTCGCTGATCGCCGGTGCCAAGTTCCGTGGTGAGTTCGAAGAACGCATGAAGTCGTTGCTCAATGAGCTGTCGAAGCAGGAAGGGCAGATCATTCTGTTCATCGACGAACTGCACACCATGGTCGGCGCCGGTAAGGGCGAAGGCTCGATGGATGCTGGCAATATGCTCAAGCCGGCTCTGGCACGAGGTGAGCTGCATTGCGTTGGCGCGACCACCCTCAATGAGTACCGTCAATATATAGAGAAGGACGCGGCGCTCGAGCGGCGTTTCCAGAAGGTTTTGGTAGACGAGCCGAGCGAAGAAGACACCATTGCCATTCTGCGCGGCTTGAAAGAGCGTTATGAGGTCCACCACAAGGTGGCGATCACCGACGGCGCGATCATCGCAGCGGCCAAGCTGAGTCATCGCTACATCACGGATCGCCAGCTGCCGGACAAGGCCATTGACCTGATCGACGAAGCGGCCAGCCGCATTCGTATGGAAATCGACTCCAAGCCAGAAGTGCTTGATCGTCTGGAGCGGCGTTTGATTCAACTGAAGGTTGAAGCCCAGGCACTGAAGAAAGAAGACGACGAAGCGGCGAAGAAGCGTCTTGAAAAGCTGCAGGAAGAAATTGCCCGGCACGAGCGTGAGTATTCGGATCTGGAAGAAATCTGGACCTCGGAAAAAGCCGAAGTACAGGGCTCGGCGCAGATCCAGCAGAAAATCGAACAGTCCCGTCAGGAACTGGAAACTGCGCGCCGCAAAGGCGACCTCAATCGCATGGCTGAGCTGCAATACGGGGTGATCCCCGACCTGGAGCGCAGCTTGCAGATGGTCGATCAGCACGGCAAAAGCGAAAATCAGTTGCTGCGCAGCAAGGTGACCGAAGAAGAGATCGCCGAAGTCGTTTCGAAGTGGACCGGTATTCCTGTGTCGAAAATGCTCGAAGGCGAGCGCGACAAACTGTTGAAGATGGAAAGCTTGTTGCACCAGCGCGTTATTGGTCAGAACGAGGCCGTGGTGGCGGTAGCCAACGCGGTGCGGCGTTCCCGTGCGGGGTTGTCCGATCCGAATCGCCCAAGTGGTTCGTTCATGTTCCTGGGCCCTACCGGTGTGGGTAAAACCGAGCTGTGCAAGGCACTGGCTGAATTCCTCTTTGATACTGAAGAGGCCATGGTGCGGATCGATATGTCCGAGTTCATGGAGAAACACTCGGTGGCGCGTCTGATTGGTGCTCCACCGGGCTACGTGGGCTACGAGGAGGGCGGTTACCTGACTGAGGCGGTGCGTCGCAAGCCTTACTCGGTGATCCTCCTGGACGAGGTCGAGAAGGCCCATCCGGACGTGTTTAACGTGCTGCTGCAAGTCCTGGAAGATGGCCGATTGACTGACAGCCACGGGCGGACCGTGGATTTCCGCAATACGGTGATCGTGATGACCTCCAACCTGGGGTCCGTGCAGATTCAGGAGTTGGTGGGGGATCGTGAAGCGCAGCGGGCTGCGGTGATGGATGCGGTATCCAGTCACTTCCGTCCGGAGTTCATCAACCGGATCGATGAAGTAGTGATCTTCGAGCCTCTGGCCCGGGATCAGATTGCCGGCATCACCGAAATCCAGCTGGGTCGTCTGCGCAGCCGTCTGGCTGAGCGCGATCTGAAGCTGGAGCTGAACAGCGACGCGCTGGATAAGTTGATCGCGGTAGGTTACGACCCGGTCTACGGCGCACGGCCGCTCAAACGGGCGATCCAGCGCTGGATCGAGAACCCGTTGGCGCAGTTGATCCTGTCTGGGCAATTTATGCCCGGGACCACTGTGAAGGGGACTGTAGAAAGCGACGAAATCGTGTTCGCCTGATCGTTTACTACGTTGCTATAGAAGAGGCCTCGCACTGCGAGGCCTTTTTTTTTCGATAGGGCGTTGAACTGTAAGGCAAAGGCTTGTAAAGTGCGCCCCGCAGTATGTCAGCCCAAGGGTTTCTTCTCCCCAAGAAGAAATCTGAAACAAGACGCAAATCATTGTCTTGAAAGCAATTTAAAGGGTTGACAGGGGTTTTTAAAATTGTAGAATAGCGCGCCTCAGACACACGAACGCAGCGATGCGAACGGGTCGAAGAGAGCGAAGTAGCGGTAAATGTTGTAATTGAAATATGTAGTTCCGTGATAGCTCAGTCGGTAGAGCAAATGACTGTTAATCATTGGGTCCCAGGTTCGAGTCCTGGTCACGGAGCCAATTTCAAGCCGGGGTATAGCGCAGTCCGGTAGCGCGCCTGCTTTGGGAGCAGGATGTCAGGAGTTCGAATCCCCTTACCCCGACCATTTTTGGGTCGTTAGCTCAGTTGGTAGAGCAGTTGGCTTTTAACCAATTGGTCGTAGGTTCGAATCCCACACGACCCACCATTTTTGATACCAGTTCGCTGGGATTAAATCTTAAGATCCAAGGCCAAAAGCCTGGATCGCAGAAGGCGCCTTTTAAAGGGTGCCTTTTTTTTACCGGGGTATAGCGCAGTCCGGTAGCGCGCCTGCTTTGGGAGCAGGATGTCAGGAGTTCGAATCCCCTTACCCCGACCATATTAAAAATCCTCGTATCGAAAGATACGGGGATTTTTTTTGTCTGCCGACTTTTTGTCTGCCGACTTTTTGTTTGCCGAAACATGCAAAAAAAAGCCCTGCTTCTCGGTGGGGGCGAGAGGCAGGGCGTGGGTTGCGTTGCTTTAGGTCTTAGCTTTTGTCTTGCAGGTGCTCGAACAAGTTATTTGGCATTTTTTTGCCATTGGCTTCGTAGGTAGATTTCACGTTATCAAAAGCCTCTTGTTCCGAGATTTGACCATCGTGGTTGACGTCGATCTTGTCGAAGTCGGCAGCGTGCGTGGGTGCAACTTTCAAGAATTCCGCACGGGACACCTGGCCATCGCCGTCGGTGTCAGTCTTGGCCATCGATGCATCACCGCACTTGCCTTCGCCACATTTGCCTTCAGGCGTCTTCACGACCTGTTCGGCCGACGCCAGCATGTAGCCTTGGGTCAGGGGCTGCGAGGCAAACACGGAGCCGGACAACATCATGCCACCGGCCAGGACAGCGCCGAGCAGGCCAATGGTGTTTTTGCTGAGAGTAGTGGTACGGGACATTACATTCTCCTGGGTTGCACGACACAACCGCTCGATAAAGGACACCGCGTGAGTGCGGTGGTAACCGAAGCAGGCGGGGCCTTGCTCGGGTGTGGCCATTTAGCGGGGGCGGTGTATCGCTACTGTGTCGTGCACGGGGGGAGTTTGTAAGCGAAGGGTTGAATTGGGGGCGGGGATACAGTGAGACACAGTTAGTCGGGGCAATGAAAATCAAATGTGGGCGCGGGCTTGCTCGCGATACAGGCGACGCGGTCATTCAGATACACCGCGCCGATGCAATCGCGAGCAAGCCCGCTCCCACACTGGACCGAGTTGTTTCAGGTCCAGCATTGGACCTTTAATGCAGCTTCAAGCGCGGCTCAGTCCCGCGTCCGATCTTGCTGCCAAGCATCAACATCGCCGTGCGGAACGCCCCGTACAGCGCCATCTGGTGCATGCGGTACAGCGACACATAGAACATCCGCGCCAGCCACCCCTCCAGCATCACGCTGCCAGTCAGATTGCCCATCAAGTTGCCCACAGCCGAAAAACGCGACAGCGAGATCAGTGAGCCGTAATCGGTGTAGCGGTACTCGGGTAATGTCTGGCCTTCGATGCGCAGTTTCAGCGATTTGGCCAGCAGTGAAGCCTGCTGATGCGCAGCTTGTGCCCGTGGCGGCACGTTGCGATCAGTCCCCGGCTGCGGGCAGGCCGCGCAATCACCGAAGGCGAAGATATTCTCATCGCGGGTGGTTTGCAGGGTTGGGAGTACGTGTAGCTGATTGATACGATTGGTCTCCAGGCCGGCAATATCCTTGAGGAATCCTGGCGCACGAATCCCGGCAGCCCAGACTTTCAGGCTGGCAGCAATCACCTGGCCGCTGCTGGTGATCAGGCTGTCAGCGGTGACTTCACTGACCGCCGCATTGGTCAGCACTGTGACCCCGAGCTTTTCCAGGGTTTTATGCACCGGGCCACCGATACGCTCCGGCAGGGCTGGCAATACCCGTGGGCCGGCTTCGATCAAGGTGATATGCATGTTTTCCGGTTTGATTCGGCCAAGACCATAAGCTGCCAGTTCATGGGCGGCGTTATGCAGCTCGGCTGCCAGTTCAACGCCCGTGGCGCCGGCACCAACAATAGCCACGCTGATCTGTTCGACCGCGTCGGTTTGCCCGGCGTGGGCGCGCAGGTAGTGATTGAGCAATTGCTGATGGAAACGCTCGGCCTGTTTGCGGGTGTCGAGGAACAGGCAGTGCTGCGCGGCGCCTTGGGTGCCGAAGTCGTTGGTGGTACTGCCGACGGCAATCACCAGCGAGTCGTAGGCCAGCTCACGGGCAGGAACTAGCTCTTCGCCTTTTTCGTCCAGTGTCGCCGCGAGCTGGATTTTCTTCTGTTCGCGATCAAGCCCGCTCATACTTCCTAGCTGGAACTCGAAGTGGTTCCATTTTGCCTGGGCAACATAATTGAGTTCGTCTTCAGAAGAGTTCAGAGAACCGGCTGCGACTTCGTGCAACAGCGGTTTCCAAATGTGGGTCAGGTTCGCGTCGACCAGTACCACGCTGGCCGTACCACGCTTACCCAGGGTCTTACCCAGACGGGTAGCCAACTCCAGGCCGCCGGCGCCGCCGCCAACGATGACAATACGATGGGTCATAGGGATATCTCGCAAGGCTAAAAGAAATCGGTGCAGTTATCCGAGCGAGCGCCACGCAGCTCATAGCGTCAGATAACTCAAAAGTCGGCTCAGCAGGCCCAAACCAATTGTCACTGCCAATACCACCAGGAGGAGCATCCAGGGCCGGAATGGCCGGCGCTCGACTCGGTGCTGGGACAGTTGCAGGTACTCTTCGACATGCTTTTGATCGTCGGGGTTCAGGCGGCTGGTCATAAAGGCCTCGTCAGGTAGACGTTGCGAAATGTGTAGAAGCTACACGGATTCATCCGGCGCTGACGGAGCATAGCCGCTCGCGGGCTCACAGGCTGATACCAACGTCAAAGACGATGCTGCGTCCCAGGTTATTGCGCAGAAAATCGGGGGCTTCCGGGTGGGCGAACAGCACGCGGGCGAAGGTCGGACCCACCAGCGACAGCGAACGCCAACCCTGGCGCAAGTATTCGGTGGGCGGCGGGAAATGGCTGTTGAGGTCGAGCACTTCACGCTTGAGGCTGGCAAAGGCAATGATGTCCAGCTCGCCCAGGTCCATGCCGCGCTCTTTGTAGTTGTGAGCTTTTTTGCGCAAGGTCGGCGCCAATCGCAGCAAGAACTCGTTGGCGGGAATGCGTCGGGGTTTGGCTTCGCGGCGCACCAGTTGGCTCAATGAAAAGGCGCTGCGACGGCGTTGCAGCTCGTCGCGCCATTCATCGTTCAAGCGTCGACCTTCATCGAGCACGAAGAACACCTCGAAACTCGCGTCACGAAACAACACGTCCGGTGGTTCGCCGGCGGGAGCGAATTCGTCGGCACGATAGGGAATGTTCAGGCCTTGCAGCAGGCGCTGGCAGACCCAACGCTCACGCTCCCATTTGCGGGCATTGGACAGGAACGCGTTGGCTTGCTCGGCCGCGATGGTGAGCAGGCGCAAATAATCTGAGTCATCCATACGCCAAGCTTAGCGTCCAAATGTGATCCGAAAGAAGAACTTCTCTCGCACAAGAGTAAAGGCTGTCATGCCTTTGATGCGAGCTATTGGACCTTGGGCACCCTGAAGTCACCTCTGCACAAAACGGATAGCGATCTGCACAGGGCGGATATTGCGTTCCTTTTCGCCTCCATAACCTCACATGGCCTCAACAAAAACGATGGAGTTCTCGTCCGCCGTTCTAAAAACAACAACAAGAGACAGATGCCATGCGCAATATCGACGTACATGAGGTTATCGACAACGCCCGCTTCAACCGCTTCCACTGGATGGTGTTGTTCTGGTGTGCCCTGATCATCATCTTCGATGGCTACGACTTGGTGATCTACGGCGTGGTTCTGCCGATGCTGATGAAGGAGTGGGGGCTGAGCCCTGTTGAAGCGGGTGCGTTGGGCAGTTATGCGTTGTTCGGCATGATGTTCGGGGCGCTGTTTTTCGGTCCGCTCTCGGACAAGATCGGCCGAAAAAAAGCCATCACTATTTGCGTCATGCTCTTCAGTGGTTTCACCGTGCTCAATGGTTTTGCCAGTAGTCCCACGGAGTTTGGTATTTGCCGTTTCATTGCCGGGCTCGGCATTGGCGGTGTGATGCCCAATGTGGTGGCGCTGATGAATGAATACGCGCCGAAAAAAATCCGCAGCACGCTGGTGGCCATCATGTTCAGCGGTTACTCGGTGGGTGGCATGCTCTCCGCCGGGCTGGGCATTGTGCTGATCCCCAACTTCGGTTGGCAGGCGGTGTTTTATGTAGCGGCGCTGCCGTTGCTGCTGTTGCCACTGATCATGTACTTCCTGCCCGAGTCGGTGGGTTTCATGCTGCGCCAGGGGCGTAATGAAGAGGCACGCAAGGTCCTCGAACGGATCGACCCGGGTTATGTGGCACAGGCCACTGATCATTTGCACATGGCGCAAGTAATAGGCATTGGCACTCCGGTTCTGCAACTGTTCCGCGAAGGGCGTGCGATGCGCACGCTGATGCTCTGGGCGGCATTTTTCTGCTGCCTGCTGATGGTCTACGCCTTGAGTTCCTGGCTGCCGAAGCTGATGGCCAATGCCGGCTACAGCCTGGGTTCAAGTCTGTCCTTCCTGCTGGTACTCAATTTCGGCGCGATCTTCGGTGCGATAGGCGGCGGGGTATTGGGCGATAAACATAATCTGCCGCGGGTACTGGCGGTGTTTTTCACCCTTGCCGCCGTGTCGATCACCTTGCTCGGTTTCAAGAGCCCGACGCCCGTGCTGTACCTGCTGATCGCCATTGCCGGCGCCACCACCATCGGATCGCAAATTCTGCTGTATGCCTGTGCTGCGCAGTTTTACTCCATGAGCATTCGTTCCACCGGCCTGGGCTGGGCCTCAGGCATTGGTCGCAACGGTGCCATCGTCGGCCCACTGCTAGGCGGCGCTCTGCTGGGTATCAACCTGCCGCTGCAGCTCAACTTCATGGCCTTCGCCGTGCCGGGCGCCATCGCCGCCATCGCCATGACCTTGTTCGCCATCAGCAGTCAGCGCTCCGCCAATGGCGTTGCGTCGGCGCTGGAGACAACCGGGGCCTGAATCAAAAACAAGCCTGAGGACTGGAGGAGCGGCGTTCTGCCGTGCCTCCGGTCGCTCCTGAACAAATCGATTTTCCCCTGACAAGAGCATCCGGGCCGCGCGCCATGGATGCCTGATGAGCCTTGCGATGAGGTCCCATGAAAGCGTTATTCCACGACTTTTCCCTGTCCGCCGCGGTCGCCGGGTTTATCGCCACGGTGATTTCCTATGCAGGTCCCTTGGTGATCATTTTTCAGGCTGCCGAAACCGCCCATCTATCCCGTGAAGTGCTGTCGTCCTGGGTGTGGGCCATTTCCATTGGCAGTGCATTGCTTGGCATAGGCCTGAGCCTGCGTTATCGGGCTCCGGTGATCATCGCCTGGTCGGCACCCGGTTCAGCACTGCTGGTGGCACTCCTGCCGGGTATTTCCATGAACGAGGCAGTGGGCGCCTATCTGATCAGCAGTCTGATCATTTTTCTGGTCGGGGTATCAGGGGCTTTCGACCGCATCATCAGCAAGCTGCCAGCGGCGATCGCCGCGGCGATGCTGGCGGGCATTCTGTTCAGCTTTGGTACCGGGTTGTTTGTTTCCTTGCAGAGCAAGCCGCTACTGGTTCTGACGATGTTCGTCACCTATCTGGTGTGCAAGCGTGTGATACCGCGTTACGCGGTGTTGGTGGTGCTACTGGTCGGTTGCTCCATCGCCTTGCTCGCGGGCGATTTGCATCGCGAGGCGCTGGTGATCGGTCTGGCCACACCGATGTGGATCACGCCGCATTTCAGCCTGAGCGCAGCCCTGAATATCGCCTTGCCACTGGTGATGGTGGCACTGACCGGTCAGTTCGTGCCGGGCATGGCGGTGCTGCGTGCCAGCGGTTATGCCACGCCGGCCAGCCCCATCATCGCCAGCAGCGCGTTGGGCACTGCGCTATTGGCACCCTTCGGTTGCCATGGTCTGAACCTGGCGGCCATTACCGCCGCCATCTGCACCGGGCGTGAAGCTCATGAAGATCCCGGAAAACGTTATATCGCCGGGGTAGTGGGTGGCCTCTGCTACCTGCTGCTGGGCATCTTCGGCGCCACGTTGGTCTCACTGTTTTCCGCCTTTCCCAAAGAGCTGATAGCGGCCTTGGCCGGGCTAGCACTGTTCGCCGCGATTGCCGGCAGCCTGGCTGGCGCCATGGCGGTACCGAATGACCGCGAGGCGGCGCTGGTGACCTTTCTCACCACGGCATCGGGTATGTCCCTGTTCGGTTTGTCCGCGGCCTTTTGGGGGCTGATTTTCGGCATGGCCACGCACCTGTTGCTGAGTGCCCGGCGACCCGCCCCCGTTACTCAGGCAGCCAGCGGCCAGGAGGTGGCGCGCTGACGTCCATCACACCCGTATCGAAACTCGGTGCGGGTGGAGCACTGCAACCTGTCGATTAATAACAATAAGAGCAAAACGATGAAACAGACTTTTCCAGCAACTCGTTCAGTGTTGTCCCTGGCGCTCGCCTTGAGTTTTTCCAGCGGCCTGATGGCCGCCGAGGGCGGTTTCATCGAGGACGCCAGTGCCACCTTGCAGGCACGCAATTACTACTTCAGCCGCGATTTTTCCGACATCGTCGGGGCCAACAAACAGTCGAAGGCCGAAGAGTGGGCGCAAGGTTTTATCCTCAATTTCAAGTCGGGTTATACCCAAGGGCCAATCGGGGTAGGTGTGGACGCTTTAGGGCTAATGGGCATCAAGCTCGACAGCAGCCCGGACCGGGCCAACACCGGGCTGTTGCCGGTGCAGAGCGATGGTCGTGCGCCGAATGAGTACAGCCGTCTGGAGGCTGCACTGAAGCTGCGTTACTCGAAGACCGAACTGCGGGTCGGTGAGTTGCAACCCAATCTTCCGGTGCTGGCCTTCAGCGATATCCGGCTGCTACCCCCCAGCTATCAGGGTGTGAGCATCAGCTCCGCCGAGATCAATGGCCTGACCTTGCAGGGCGGTCATTTGAGTTCAACCAGCCTGCGTAACGAGGCCGGTGACGAAAAAATGCAGGCGATGCTCGGTCATGTGCCGCAACGCCAGGTCAGCAGTGATGGCTTCAACTATGCCGGTGCAGATTACGCCTTCAATGACAAACGCACGTCAGTCAGTGCCTGGTATGGGCAACTGGAAGATATCTATAACCAGCGCTTCCTTGGCCTCAAACACAGCGAACCGTTCGGTGATTGGACCTTGGGCGCGAACCTGGGTTACTACGACTCCAAAGAGGACGGGAAAAAGCTGCTGGGCACGATCGATAACCGGACGTTTTTCTCCTTGCTGTCGGCCAAACACGGTGGCCATACCTTCTACCTCGGTTATCAGGGAATGTATGGCGATAGCGCCTTCCCACGGGTATTCGCCAACATCACACCGCTGGGCAACGAGGTACCGACCTACGAGTTCGCCTTCACCGATGAGCGTTCCTGGCAAGTGCGTTACGACTACGACTATGCGGCCCTGGGGTTGCCCGGTCTGACGAGCACGGTGCGTTACATCACGGGCAATAACGTCGATACCGGCAAGGGCTTCGAAGGCAAGGATCGCGAGCGCGATCTCGATCTCGGCTACGTGGTACAGAGCGGAACCCTGAAGGGGCTTGGGGTGCGGGTGCGCAACGCCATGGCGCGTTCCAACTACCGCAGCGATATCGACGAGAACCGGCTGATCCTCAGTTACACCTGGACGCTGCTTTGATCGGCATGGAGGCTCATATGGCACGCAAAGTCTGGGCGGGACTGCTGTTGATGATTGCAGGCGTGAGCGCTGTGGTGTTGGCCTGGTGTCGCGTGAGCCGTGCTGCCCGGGTTTGATCAAGCGTTACCCGAGCAGCCGCCCATTACCTGATAAACCAGGCGATGGGTTTCACCCTGGTGATCGACATACACCATAGTCGCTGGCACCAGTTCGCAGGCGTTTGCAGTGGGTGTTACCGATATCACCTTGGCGATATCGAGCGGCTGCGCGGGGTTGTACTGAGTCGCCGGGATTTGTTCGTTGCCGGCCGCGATGGCCGAGGTGGCGATGACTGCCAGAAACAGACTGATCAACGTTTTCATTTCATTTTTCTCCGTGGTGATCCTGATGTCTAAAGTCTATTCCTCGCCTGTTTTGGATAAAGAGCGGTTCGCTTGATGCAGCCTTACATGAAACGCAACAGTTGCTGCGCCTGGAGGGCTTATGGACCTGCTCAATAGCTTGCGGGTGTTCGTCCGCGTGGTGGACAGCGGCAGTTTTACCGCAGCCGCGCAGGCGCTCGACTTGTCGACTGCGCAAGTTTCGCGGTTGGTAGCCGACCTGGAGCAGCACGTGCAAGCGCGCCTGCTGCAACGCACCACCCGGCGACTGGTATTGACCGAAGCCGGCGAACGATTTCTGTTGCGTGGTCGGCAGATACTCGAGGAAATGAACGAGGCCACCGCTGAAGCCCGCGGCGCCCATCTCAAACCCAGTGGTCGGCTACGGGTACACAGCATGAACGGCCTGGGCGTGTTGATCACGCCGCTGATCGCTCGATATGGAGAGCTCTACCCCGACGTGGTGTTCGAGCTGACCCTGTCGCAGCGCAATCCAGACCCGTTGGAAGAAGGCCATGATGTAGTCATCTCGATTGCTCAGGAATTAGCCGATACGCAATTTGTCGCACAGTCCATCGGACAGATTTACAGCGTGCCGTGTGCCTCCAGGGATTACCTGGAACGCCATGGCGTGCCCGGCAACCCTTTGGACCTCAATGAGCATCGCTGTCTGCGAATGCTCGACCCTTTGTACAGTGATGAATGGGTATTTCACGACGAGCAGGGCGAGCATCGCGTCATCCCCGGCAAGACCTTTCAGTGCAATGTCGCTGAGTCCATGGTCAAAGCCTCTGAGGCCGGTATGGGCATCAGTCTGCTGCCGTTCTATACCGCGACGCGGCCGATGAACGAAGGCAAGTTGCTGCGCCTGCTGGCGGCCTATCGTCTACGGGAGCGCAATGTCTATGCGCTCTACCCATCACGGCGCTTTCTCGATGCCAAAGTCAGGACCTGGGTTGATTTTCTCAAGGCCGAGTTGCCCAAACTGTTCGCCGAACATGAGAGCGCTTTAAAAGATCCACGGCACTGGGCCTGATGGTTTTAAGAGCGGCGAGCGTTGAGCGAAGGGGGTGAAAAGGGCGGTGTAGACTGGTTACTTGTGACATCGAGCCCTGTTGCGCAAGGAGTCTGAAGTGAAGGTTTGGTCAGTGATGTTATTGAGTCTTGTGCCGAAGTGGGCGCCGGAGAAGGTCCAGCGATGATCAGTGCCGCGGTGCTGTCGCCGGAAACCCTCACGGTCGGCTGGCTGATCTATGTGCCGGTGCTGGTCTGGGCGATTGCGCGCGCGCCGTGGGTCGAGCTGTTCACCGACAGCCGTCGTCAGCACCTGCTGTTCGGTACGGTGTTCACGCTGTTTGTGCTGTGGCTGGTGCGGCAGGACTTCGATACTGGTGTGTCCTATCACCTCATCGGCATGACAGCGGTGACCTTGCTGCTGGACTGGCCATTGGCAATTGTCGGCGGCCTGGTGGCGCAACTCGGGCTGGTGGCTCTGGGTCGTCAGGATTTGGCGGCGGTCGGGGTCAATGGCGCTTTACTGATAGTGCTGCCAGTGCTGATCACCGAATGCTGCGCGATCCTCGTGGAGCGGGCGCAGCCACGTAATCCCTTTGTGTATATCTTTTGTTCCGGCTTTTTTGCGGCGGCGCTTTCGGCGTTGTTGTGTCTGTTGCTGGCGCTTGGCTTGCTGTGGTTCGACGGGCGTTTTGCCATGCCGGAATGGCTGGAGGACTTTGTGGGCTATCTGTGGCTGATCATTTTCCCCGAGGCCTTCATCAACGGCATGATCGTCAGTGCGTTGGTAGTGTTCTGCCCCGAGTGGCTGGAGACCTTCAATCGCACGCGCTACCTATCTGCACCGTGGAAGGACGATGAGCCGCCGCGATCTTGATCCGCGATCTTGATCGGTAGTGAGGACCTTGATCCACATCAAGGTCTCAAATCATGAGGCCCTGCATGCTTTGGGAAATCTTCAGGAGCATGGTCATGAGTGTCTACGAATGGGCAAGGCAGGAACTGCGTCAGAGTCTGGATGCGGCGCAAGAAGTGGGTTTTGACCCGGGTTTGAGTCTGCGCGCCTTACTCAGTGCGGTGGTGCAGCAGAGCAAGGGCGTACGCAGTGTCGAGGATCTGGCGGATGAATTGCAGTATCTGGCCGAGAACCTCGACGACGGGCAGGATTACGGTTTTATGCGGCCGTGATTTTTTAATTAGTGCCTACGAGGATCGAAGTCCTCGGAGAACATCTCGTCTTCGGCATCCGGGCTGACGGGGATCTTGTGCTCTTCAGACGCCCAGGCGCCCAGGTCGATCAGTTTGCAGCGGTCCGAGCAGAACGGCCGGTTGGGATTGGTTGCGCTCCATTCCACAGGGGCGCCGCAGGTTGGGCATTCGACGGTCAAGGGTTGGCTCATGACTGGCCTCCACGCAAAGTAAGATAAAAGTGATGCAAGCGTTCGACCTCGCTATGTAACCAGTTTAGATCGCGGTCATTGACCAGCACATCGTTGGCATGACGCAAGCGTTCTTCACGGCTGGCCTGGACTTTGAGAATCGCCTGGACCTGTTGCTCGCTGGTCTGGTCGCGCAGTAGGGTTCGCTCGATTTGCAGTTGCTCTGGCGCATCGATTACCAGGATGCGTTGAGTCTGTGCGTACTGCCCGGACTCGATCAACAGCGGCGAGACCAGAATCGCGTATGGCGACTGAGCCTTGGCCAAATGACTGGCGATCTCCTGTCCGATCAGTGGGTGCAACAGGGACTCGAGCCAGCGCCGCTCTTCAGGCACTTCAAAGATCAGCTTGCGCAGCGCCGCGCGATCCAGTTGACCGTCTGCCTGAAGCACGCCTGCACCGAAGTGCTCCGCGATCTTCGCCAGTGCCGGACGCCCTGGCTCGACCACCCAGCGGGCGGCATGATCGGCATCGACCAAGTGCACACCGAGGTCGATGAAGTGCTGGGCAGCGGCGCTTTTTCCGCTACCGATTCCGCCGGTCAGACCAAGAATCCAGGGTTTGAGATCAGAGGTATTCATTTGAAACCGACAAGCTGCAAATAGGAGTCGGTTATTTGACCACCCCAGAGCAACGCAATCCAGCCGGCAATCGCCAGATAAGGGCCGAAAGGGATGGGCGTCGAGGTTTGTGCGTTACGCACACGCAACCAAATCAGCCCGAGCACGGCGCCGATCAGGGAGGACAGCAGGATCGTCAGCGGCAGAATTTGCCAGCCCCCCCAGGCACCGAGCATCGCCAGGAGCTTGAAGTCACCAAAGCCCATGCCGTCCTTGCCAGTGAGCAACTTGAACAGCCAATACACCGACCACAGGCTCATGTAACCGGCCACTGCGCCCCACAACGCGTCATGCAAGGGCACGAACAGACCGAAGCTGTTGACGATCAACCCCAGCCAGAGCAACGGCAGCACCAGTACATCTGGCAGCAGCTGATGATCGGCATCGATCAGGCTCATCGCCAGCAAGCCCCAACTCAAGATCACCACCAGCCCCGCCTGCCAGCCAAAACCGAAATGCCAGGCAACGAAGGCCGTGAGCAGGCCACAGGCCAGTTCGGTGATCGGGTAGCGCTTGCTGATCGGTGCCTTGCACTTCGAACAGCGGCCTCTGAGCAGCAGATAGCTGAGGACCGGGATATTTTCCCAGGCGCGGATCGGGTGAGCGCAGTGCGGACAATGAGAGTGCGGCAGTAAGAGGTTGTAGGTCGGGACCGACTGCTCTGGCGGTAAACCCAGCACATCGTGAGCCTCTACCCGCCATTCGCGTTCGAGCATCTTTGGCAGGCGCCAGACCAACACATTGAGGAAGCTGCCGACAATCAGGCCAAGGGCCAGCGCCGATAAAACAAAGGCCAGCGGATAGCTGATCAAAAAATCACTCAAGGACATGTTCAGATCGCAGAGCCAAGTTGGAAGATGGGCAGGTACATGGCAACCACCAGACCGCCGACGACGACGCCAAGAATCACCATGATGAATGGCTCCATCAGGCTGGTCAGGTTGTCGACCATATTGTCGACTTCGCCCTCATAGTAAGTCGCGACCTTTTCCAGCATATCGTCCAGCACACCGGATTCTTCTCCGATGGCGGTCATCTGGATCGCCATGTTCGGGAAGATCCCGGAGCTGCGCATGGAAAAATTCAGCTGCATGCCGGTCGAAACATCCTGCTTGATACGGTTGACCGCGTTCCTGAAGACGATATTGCCGGTGGCGCCGGCCACCGAGTCCAGGGCTTCCACCAGGGGTACACCGGCAGCAAAGGTGGTGGACAGCGTACGGGCATAGCGGGCCACGGATGATTTGTACATCAGCGAGCCGACCAGCGGCAGTTTCAGCAGGCTGATGTCCAGCCAGTCGCGAAAGCGTTGAGAGCGTTTGCGTGCGTGGCGGAAACCGAACACGGCGGCGGCGATACCGATCAGTATCAGCCACCACCACTCCTGCATGAATTCGGAGAGGGCGATGACCATCAGGGTGAAGGCCGGGAGGTCCGCGCCAAAACCGGAAAATACCGTCTTGAACTGTGGGACCACTTTGACCAGCAGAATGCCGGCCACGATGATCGCGACGAAGATCACCGCCAAGGGATAAGTCATGGCCTTCTTGATCTTGGCTTTGAGGCTTTCGCTCTTTTCTTTGTAGGTCGCCACCCGCTCCAGCAAGGTTTCCAGGGCACCAGCTTGTTCACCGGCGTCCACCAGATTGCAGTACAGGTCATCGAAATACTGCGGCTTTTTACGCAACGCAGCGGCGAAGCTGTTACCGGCCGCGACTTCCTGTTTTATCTCGTCCACCAGCTTGCGCATGTTCGGGTTATCGAACCCCTCGCCGATGATGTCGAAGGACTGAAGCAACGGCACCCCGGCTTTCATCATGGTCGCCATCTGGCGGGTGAACAGGGCGATATCGAGGGGTTTTATGCGTTTGCCGACGCTGAATAGCGGGACGCTTTTCTTGCGTACCTTGCCCGGCGTAATACCTTGTTTGCGCAATTGCGCCTTGATCAGCGCCGGGCTATGACCGTTTAATTCGCCGGTCATTTTGGTGCCTTTCTTATCGGTGCCTTCCCAAGCGTAAACACTGACTTTGACTGCTTTGACCGCCATCGTTTAGTCCTTGGTGACCCGGTTGATTTCCTCAAGGCTGGTAATGCCCTGCATGACCTTGAGCAGGCCGGAGGTACGCAAGTCGTTGAAACCGTCCTTGCGCATCTGAATGTCAATCTCCAGTGAATTGCCTTCTGCCATGATCAGACGTTGAAGATCCGGCGTATTTTTCACCACTTCATAGATCCCGACTCGCCCCTTGTAACCACCATTGCAGAGATCGCAACCGACCGGCTCATAGATCTTGAATGAGCCGATATGTTCCTCGGCGAAGCCTTCCTTGTGCTGCGTTTCGTGAGGGACGTCGATTTCTTTTTTGCAGTGGCTGCACAGCTTGCGGGCCAGACGCTGGGCGATAATCAGGTTCACCGAGGTGGCGATGTTGAAGCCCGGGATACCCATGTTGTGCAGACGGGTCAGGGTTTGCGCGGCGCTGTTGGTGTGCAGGGTTGAAAGCACCATGTGCCCGGTCTGTGCCGCTTTGATGGCGATCTCGGCGGTTTCCAGGTCGCGGATTTCGCCGACCATGATCACGTCCGGGTCCTGGCGCAGGAACGAGCGCAAGGCCTGGGCAAAATCCAGCCCCTGTTTGGGATTGACGTTGACCTGGTTGATGCCTTCCATGTTGATTTCCACCGGGTCTTCGACGGTGGAAATATTGATGTCGACGGTGTTGAGGATATTCAGGCCGGTGTACAGCGAAATGGTTTTGCCTGAACCGGTCGGCCCGGTCACCAGAATCAGTCCCTGGGGCTGCTTGAGCGCCGCCAGGTACAGGTCTTTCTGCTCGGGCTCATAGCCCAGGGCATCAATGCCCATTTGTGCACTGGCGGGATCGAGAATTCGCATTACGACCTTTTCGCCCCACAGTGTCGGCAAGGTATTGACCCGCAAGTCGATGGATTTGCTCTTCGATATGCGCATCTTGATCCGCCCGTCCTGCGGCTTGCGGCGCTCAGAGATATCCAGGCTGGCCATGACCTTCAGGCGCGCGGCGATCCTGCCAGCGAGATGGAGTGGCGGTCTGGCGACCTCGCAAAGAATGCCATCGGTGCGCACTCGGACCCGATACATCTTTTCATAGGGTTCGAAGTGCAGGTCTGAAGAACCGCCCTTGATCGCGTCCAGCAGCATCTTGTGGACGAAGCGCACCACGGGTGCATCGTCAGCGTCTTGCCCTGCAATGGCGTCGTTTTTTTTATCGTCGATGGACTCGATGTCCAGACCATCCAGATCGACATCGGCCAGGTCTTCCAGGCCGTTGGACTGGGTGTCGAAGAACTTGTCGATGGCGTCGCTGAGCTTGTCGTCTTCCACCAGGATGGCTTCGGTGGTCAGCCCGGTGCTGAACTGGATATCGTTGATGGCTTGGTGATTGGTCGGGTCGGAAATACCGACAAACAACTTGTTGCCACGACGCCAGAGGGGCAGGGCGTGGTGTTGGCGGATCAGCTTCTCGCTGACCAGACCGCGAGGCTGCGTTTCTTTATCGAGGCAACTGAGGTCAAGAAAGGCCACGCCAAAATGTTCAGAAGCGATTTGCGCCACTTGCCGGCTTTTGACCAGTTTGTTCTGGACCAGGTAGGTCACTAGAGAAACGCGGTTGCGTTGGGATTGTTGATACGCCTGTTGCGCGCTTTGGTCCGTGAGCAGCTCGGCCAGCACCAATTGCTTGGCCAGGCCGGTGAGGGCGATGTCATTCATTCGAGCACCAAACGCAAATCAGTCAGAGACTTATAGCGTAGTCGGTCGGATCAGCCTAATCAGGGACGGGCGGGTGACAAAAAGTGTCAGATTGTGCAGCTTCTGAGGATAAAGGCGATGCGCCAGCACCGATGTGGGCCCAATGACATGGGCTCAAAGGGGTTGGCATGTGCTGTGCTTTAACCTGTTAAGGTCATGAGACTTCACTTAATGCTTGGAGCTTATCTATGAATAGTCAGAAGGGTTTTACCTTGATCGAGCTGCTGATCGTGGTCGCGATCATCGGTATTTTGGCAACGTTTGCGATACCGGCTTATTCGAAGTACCAAGCCAGAGCCAAGGTTACCGCCGGATTGGCGGAGATCTCGGCGCTGAAAGTTCCTTTTGAAGACATTATGAATCAGGGCACCGATCCCACATTAGCCCTGGTAGGAGGCGTCGCGACAACGGGTAATTGTACGGTTACCGCATCAGGTACCTCCTCGACGGGGGTAGGCTCAATCGGTTGCACAATCTTGAATGCTCCGGGTCCAGTGCTAAACAAAACCATCACTCTTTCTCGCACACTTGCCGGGGGCTGGTCTTGCGCAACCACCGTAGCGCCTGACTACTCTCCAAAAGGTTGCACCGCCTCTGGCACGTAGTCTTCTGGCAATCCAGTAAAAAGTGCCCCGTCTGGTGAAGTCGGGGCATTTTTTATGGGAAAAACTCAAGATGAACCCTGTGTAAACAGTGACGCCGTTTGAATCTTCGTCATACAGGGGCAGATAAATACGGAAATGATCAGCAATTCAGGGTCTTGGAAACTTTCTGAAACCTGCAACTTGCATGCAAATTACGTATGGGTCATGCAATCTGCACGATTCCGGTTTTTTGCGTTTTTCATAAATTATTGATTTATAGGTTTTTATATTCTGATCGTCAGTTGGCATAGCGCCTGCAATATCTCTGGTAACCCTGCCCCAATGATACGGCGCAGACTTTCTGGCAGAACAGGAGTTACTCGTATGAAGACGTTCGCGATCGCTGCCGCAACTGCTACCGCGCTGACCCTGACCATGGCCAACGCTGCATTTGCGCAGACTACTCAAACCACCCAGTCGCCTATGGTTGTGGCGGCCGGTGAAATGACCAAGGCCAAGGAAGTGACTTCCGATACCTGGATCACTACCAAAGTGAAGACTGAACTGATGGCCAAAAAAGGCGTTCCTGGCATTGGCGTTGAAGTAGATACCAAGGAAGGTGTTGTAACCCTGTCTTCGAGTAATCCAGTGACTCAAGCAGAGAAAGACAAGGCAATCTCCATCGCCAAGCATATTAAAGGTGTCAAAGCCGTTATGGCTGACGGCCTGAAAACCCAATGATGTTCAAGCTTCTCGCCTGGACAGGGAGAAGAGGGACGATAGGCTCCGGCACTTTGTGTCGGAGCCAAAAACCGCAACTTGCATGCGAACGCTGCAGTAGTCATGCAATCTGCACGATTAAGAATTTTTATATCTTACATAACTTATTGATTTTAAACGGTTTATTTTTAACTGGAGAGTTGGCACAACGCCTGCAACCTATCCAGTACCCCTGCTCCAATGACACGGTGCAGAATTTCTAGAAAAACAGGAGTTACTCGTATGAAGAAGTTCGCTATTGCTGCCGCAACTGCAACCGCGCTGACCCTGACTATGGCCAACGCTGCATTTGCCCAGACTACTCAAACTACCCAGTCGCCAATGGTTGTGGCGGCCGGTGAAATGACCAAGGCCAAGGAAGCGACTTCCGACACCTGGATCACTACCAAAGTGAAAAGCGATCTGGTCACCGAGAAAGGCATTCCTGGCACCGACATCAAAGTTGAAACCAACAAAGGCGTGGTTTCCTTGTCCTCGACTGTTGCTGTAACTGAGGCACAGAAGAAAGTGGCAGTAGATATCACCAAAAAAATCAAAGGCGTCAAAGCGGTATCGGCTGACGGTTTGAAAGCCGAATAAGGTTCAAGCTTCTCGCCTGGACGGGAGAAGGGGACGACAGGGCGATCCAGCAATACGCCTGTCCTTCCTTCAAGGTTCATGCGAAAGACCACAGGGATGTGGTCATTACAGGCTCCGGCACTTTGTGTCGGAGCCTGTTCTATTTGGGACGGGAAATTTATCGGCGAAGGGGAAAGGTGTCAGTTGCCGCGCTTGCTGTCGATGCGCACCAGACGATTGCCTTCAAAGCGTAGGAATTGATACATGCCGCTATTGGGCCCGTACACCCACTCCTCGACCTGAAACTCTTCGCGTCGGTTAGCACTGCGCTTATAGCCCAAAAAGTCGCGGGAAGCAGGTTCTCCGCATTTTTGCAGAACTTCGCCGGAACGGTCTCCCACACTGATCAATTGACTGCCACAGCGCAGCGTATCGGCGGCTTGAGCCTGGCTGGCAGCAACGGCCAATGCCAGGCTGAGCAAAAAGCGTGTCTGCAGGTTCATTCGCTGTCCAGATGAAGCTGCGTGATCACCCGACCATCGCTCTGCGCTTGCCCCAAATTAGCGTCGATGAAGTAAACCCGATCGTCAGCCAGCTGTCCTTTGTCCACCAGGAAGTCCTTGATGCTGCTGGCCCGATCTTGTCCCAATTGACGCAGGAGCACGTCGCTTTCGCTCCAGAATTTGATCAGCCCTTCACGCAATTTTGCTGTGCGTTCGTCGCGGCTCAGTTGTGCCCATTCGGCCGGTGGCTGTGTTTTCAGGCGGGTGCGGTAGATGCCTTCGAGCAGTGGCGCCTTTTCGCTGTCCGGAACCTCTAACAGGGACGCTTGTGCAGGGACCTTGTCACCGCGGCGCTGGAGCATTTTGTAGTAGTTGTATTGATATTCGCGTTCAAGCCGCTGTTCGGCGATCGGTGGGCCGTCGCTGCTTTGCGCGCTGGTGCCTTCAATCTCCAGGCGCAGGGCGGGACGCTCTTTGAGAGCCTTGGCCAGTTTGATCAACGTCGATTCGGAGTCTTTATTCAGGTCACTGGAGCCTGGCGCGAACGACACGCTTCCAAGGTCTTCCGAGCCCCCACCGCTGACCAGACCGCCAATGAACTTGAAGGGCGCTTCAGCCGCACGCAGCACCAGATTGCGCAGGGTTTGCCAGATGATCGGCATCACGCTGAACTGTGGATTATTCAAGTCGCCGGAGATTGGGAGCTCGATGGAGATTTTGCCATCCGAGTCTTTGAGCAGTGCGATCGCCAGGCGAATCGGCAGGTCCACGGCATCGGGGCTGTCGACTTTTTCCCCCAGTTGCAGTTGCTCGACCACCATTTTGTTCTCGGCTTTCAACTGGCCCTTGGTGATCATGTAATGCAGGTCGAGATTGAGCCGGCCTTTACGAATGCGGTAGCCGGCGAACTTGCCGGAGTAGGGCGTCAGGGTGGTCAGCTCGACGCGTTTGAAGCTGGTGGCGATATCCAGCGCCGCCATTGGGTCGAACGGGTTCACGCTGCCTTTGATAGTGACCGGTGCATAACGGTCGACTTTGCCCTTGATATCGACGCTGGCCGGTTTTGCCTGGCGGCTGTCGATGGTGCCGATCGATCCGTTGAGCTCTTGAACGGCGGTGGCGAAGTTCGGCGTCAGGCTGAAGTCGGCGAAGTTGGCCGATCCATCGTTGATAGCGATTGCGCCGATGTGAATGCCCAGCGCTTTGTCTTTGCTGGCCACGGGTTTTGCAGCGGATTTTGCGCCGCCGTCGGCTGCCTGCGGGATCAGCAGGTCATCAATGTTGGTGGTGCGGTCTTCGTTGATCATGAAGCGCACATAGGGCTGCAACAGGTTGACCTTGGTGATCGACAGGCTGTCACCATGTTGATAATTCAACCCTTCGAGCACCAATTGTTGCCACTTGAGAAAGTCGCGGGTCTTCAAGGTGTCCAGGGTGTGCAGTTGATCGACCTGGGCCCGACCGGTGACATTGAACGCCAGCGGCTCAGTGCTTTTAAGATCGACCGCCAGATCACTGCCGAGCATGCCGCTGCGCAGCTCCAGGCGAATGAACGGACTGATGTAGGACTGGGCGACGCGCAAGTCGATGTCTTTGGTCTGCACCTGCAGCTTGGCACTGACCGGTTTCAGATTGACTTCGCCGCTTGCCAGGATCTTGCCTTGCTTGCCCAGCCCGGTATCGAGCTTGAGGGTGAAAGGCGATTGATTGAGGCTGTCGAAGTTTTGCAGATCCAGGTTCAGCGGGCCGAGTTCCAGCGCCACTGCCGGTTGCGCCTGGCGGTCTGCCAAATGGACCTGGTAATCGCGCAGTTGCACGTCCTTCACCAGCACTTGCCAGGGTTTGCTTGGGGCTGTCGTTTCTGGTTTGGGCGAGCCAGCGGCTGGAGCGGTTTCCGGCGTGGGTTTGGCCGGTTGGCTGGCGAATAGCTTCTGCCAGTCGAGCTGACCGTCGGCTTCGCGAGCGGCCCAGGTTTCCAGTTTCTGACTGCGGATCTTGCCGACCACCACTTGCTGCTTGGCCAGATCGACCGTGGTCTCGCTGACGTCCAGCCGTTCGAGACGCGCCAGCGGCCGACCATCCGGTGCCTTGATGGCGAACGGAGCGACGCTCAGCGAGGCGTTGCTCAGGAGCAGTTCGGTTTCTTTGGAGAGATTGAATTTGTAATCAGTACTCAGGTTCAGAACGCCGTTTTCCAGCACCAGCGGCACGGCATCACGCACATAGGGCCAAAAGGCTTTCATCTGGCCGTTGGTGACTTTGAGCCTGCCTTCGGAAGCAATCGGCACCAGACTGAAGTTACCGGTCCAGTCAAGCTGCCCACCGTTGGGGCCGACGGCGACCAGAGTCATGTCGGCGTTATCGTCGGGCAAGGTACTGAGGTTCTTCAGCTCGAAGTCGAGCTTGTCGTAGAGGAATTCGATCGGCTCGCTGGGACGTACATCCTGAAAGTGCACATAGCCGCCAGCCAGCTTGATCCGTTCGATGCGCAGTGGAAATGGCTTGCTGTCCGGATTGGGCGGGGTCGGCTCGCTGGCTGGCAGCTTGAACAGCTGAAGCAGGTTGAGTTTGCCGTCTTTGGCGAAGAGGATTTCGCTCTTTGGGTTGAGCAATTCGACATCGGCCAGGTGCAGGGCACGGGTCCACAGGCTGTCGAGCTCCAGGTTGGCGTAAAGGCGCTCGAAGGCCACTTGCTCCTTGCCCGGCTCACCGATTTTCAACCCCCACAGGGTCAGTTCAAGGCTGAAGGGGTTGAGTTCGATCCGCTCGATTCGCGCCGGCACCGTTGCGTAGTTGGCCAATTGTTGATTAGCAACCCGCAAAGCGATGCCTGGCAATATCAGAAACCCCAGCAAGCTATAAAGGGCGAGAGCGGTCAACAAGACGCCAATGGCGCGGATCAATCCTTTGGGCATGTGAGGCTTCATCTATCTGATATCGGAAGTGCCTTGGAGTATGGCACGCGATTCCGGTTCCGAAGCAATTGCCTTTATTCGCCCAGCACTTGCCTGGCTCAGAGTTGCAGGATCAAGGTTTTCAGCGGCGGTTGTTGATCCATGGACGGAAAATCACTGCCTGGAGTCAACACTTGCCAGTCGCGCACCGGTCGCCCGGCCTTTTCGGCGCAGCGCAGAACCTGTTCACGCCAGTCGTCCATGCTGACCTTTGCGAGATTGTTGCAGCAGATCAGTACGCCATTTTCGGCGGTGGTCAGCAGAGCCGGTTTGAGCAGGCTTTGATAGTCGCGCAACAGGTCAACGGTGCCGAAAGCACTTTTGGCCCAGGCGGGAGGATCGAGCAGGACCAGGTCGTATTGGCGCTGTTCCAGGCGTGGGTAGCTCGGCAATTTGTGACGACGTTGAATGATTGGCAAACCGGCCAGTTGACGGATCGCCGCAAAGTAGTCGGACTGGATGAACTGCATCTTTGGCAACTGCGGATTGAGCTGGCCGTTCTCACGGCCGACCGACAGATTGCCTTCGGCAAAGTCCAGATTGCACACTTCGCTGGCGCCGCCGGCGGCTGCGCTCAAGCCAACACCGCAGGTGTACGCAAACAGGTTCAGCACGCTTTTACCGACGCTGTGGTCTTTGACCCAACCGCGAGCGTTGCGCAGGTCAAGGAACAGCAATGGATCCTGCCCGGCGTGGCGACCCCGTACGCGATAGTTCAGACCCCATTCATGGCCGATCATGTCTTCCAGAGCCGCGTCTTCGGCACGGTAGACCGAGTCTTCCCGGTCAATGCGCGAATTGCCCCGGGAGCGGTCGTTGTAGACCAGCAGAGTGTTCAGGTCGAGGTGCTGATTGATGGCTTCATGCAGTTGCAGCAGCGCGTCGCGTTCCAGCGATTGGTGAAAGCTTTGCACCAGCAGTTGCGGACCATAACGGTCGATGGTCAGGCCACCGGCACCTTCCTGGCTGCCATGGAACAACCGATAGCAGTCGGTGCCTTGCTGATGCAGCTCGGTGAGCAGGTCTTGGCGATGATCGAGGGCGGCGCGCAGCGCCTGATTCAAGGAAGACATGCTGGGCGCCTTGCAGGGGAATTTGGCGCGAGAGTTTAACAGCTAAGGGCCGCTGCGTGATCGTTCCCACGCGGAGCGTGGGAGCGATCTTCAGGTCAGCAACCCCATGCGTCGTTTGGCACGCTGTACCGAGCCATTGCGTACCGCCCAGCGCAGCACCGGCGCACTACGGTTGACGCTGGCGCGGATCAATTGTCGTTGCAACGGACCCTGGCTGACACCCAGCATGTCGCTGGCCCAGTCCGGTAACAAGTCGATACCGGCCTGCATCATCAGCGCCCCAAAAGGCTTGGCCATGCGGCTGGGTGAGGGAGCGGCCAGCAGCAGACGCAGCACTTCGCGGCTGCGCTCGTCACACACCAGTCGCGGTCGGATTCTTACAAGGTAGTCGGCTATTTCCTGTCGTGAGCGCGGCACATCCCGGGCGCCCAGTCGCTCGGCGACCAGGGCGATTTCCGCGTAATAGCGATCCTGATCGGCCGGCGACAGATTCGGGTTGCGGTAACGCAGGTGGGCGGCGAGGAAATTGCTGACCTCGGCCACATGGACCCAGGTCAGCAGATCCGGGTCGCTGGCCGCATAAGGCTGGCCATCGGGCGCGGTGCCGGTCACTTGCAGGTGAATGGTGCGAACCTTGTCGATCAGCCACTCGGCGTCCTGACGCGAGCCAAAGGTGGTGCCGGAAATGAACTGTCCGGTGCGGCGCAGCCGGCCAAGCATGTCTTCACGAAAATTTGAATGATCCCAGACGCCGGCAAGCACCAGCGGATGCAGGGATTGCAGCATCAGAGCGCAGATGCCGCCGATCAACATACTGCTGAAGTCGCCATGCACTTGCCAACTGACCGAGTCCGGCCCGAACAGGCCGGGATCGCCTTTGGGGTTCTCCAGATCAAGCTTGCCGAGGGACAGGCCGCTCAGGCTCATGATCTGGGTTTCGATACGACTACGAATGAATTTCATGACGGCTCAGGCGAAGGCACGGCATCGGCCGCGCAGGTTTATGTGTTCAGGCGTTTGTCGATCAGACCCTCGACCACGCTCGGATCGGCCAGGGTTGAAGTATCGCCCAGGCTGTCCAATTCATTACAGGCAATCTTTCGCAGAATCCGTCGCATGATCTTGCCCGAACGGGTTTTCGGCAAGGCCGGTGCCCATTGGATCAAATCCGGTTTAGCGAAGCTGCCGATTTCCTTGCTGACATGTGCCAGCAGTTCTTTCTTCAACGCGTCAGTTGGATCGACGCCATTCATCGGCGTAACGAAGGCGTAGATTCCCTGACCTTTGACGTCATGGGGATAACCGACCACCGCAGCTTCGGCAATGCTGTCGTGCAATACCAACGCGCTTTCTACTTCAGCCGTTCCGATGCGATGCCCGGACACGTTGATCACGTCATCGATACGCCCGGTGATCCAGTAATCGCCGTCTTCATCGCGACGGGCGCCGTCGCCGGTGAAGTAATAACCAGGGAAGGGTTTGAAGTAGGTTTCGAGCATACGTTTGGGGTCGCCGTAGACGCTACGAATCTGCGCCGGCCAGCTGGCCTTGATCGCCAGTATGCCGCTGCCGGCACCGCTGATTTCCTTGCCCTGTTCGTCCAGTAACACTGGTTGCACGCCGAACATCGGTTGGGTGGCGCAGCCGGGTTTGATTCGGGTTGCGCTGACCAGCGGGCTGAGCATGATGCCGCCAGTCTCAGTCTGCCACCAGGTGTCGACGATCGGGCAACGTTGCTCGCCGACGGCATTGAAATACCATTCCCAGGCTTCCGGGTTGATCGGCTCACCCACGCTGCCCAGCAGGCGCAGACTGCTGCGCGATGTCGCTTGCAACGGCTCCAGACCTTCGCGCATCAGCGCGCGTAAGGCGGTAGGCGCGGTGTAGAAGATGTTGACGTGATGCTTGTCGATTACCTGCCAGAACCGCGAACTGCTCGGGTAGCTCGGTACACCTTCGAAGATCAGCGTGGTCGCGCCATTGGCCAGCGGACCGTAGACGATGTAGCTGTGGCCGGTGACCCAGCCGACATCGGCGGTGCACCAGAAGACTTCGCCGTCACGGTAGTCGAACACGTATTTGAAGGTCATCGCCGCTTGCAGCAAATAGCCGCCGGTGCTGTGCAGTACGCCTTTGGGTTTGCCGGTGCTGCCGGAGGTGTAAAGGATGAACAGCGGGTCTTCGGCGCCCATTGGCTCGGGCGGGCAGTCGTCGCTCATGCTGCGCAGGGCCTGGTGATACCAGAGGTCACGGCCTTCGACCCAGTTGACCTCACCTTGGGTGCGCTCGACCACCAGCACGGTGCTGACGTCCGGGCAGCTGAGCAGGGCTTTGTCGACGTTCTGCTTGAGCGCAATGTATTTGCCACCGCGTACACCTTCATCTGCGGTGATCACGGTGCGGCAGTCGGCGTCGAGAATACGGTCGCGCAGGGAGTCAGGGGAAAAGCCGCCGAACACCACCGAGTGCACCGCACCAATTCGCGAGCAGGCAAGCATGGCGTAGGCCGCTTCGGGGACCATCGGCATGTAGATACAGACCCGATCGCCTTTCTTGACACCGCGACTTTTCAGCACATTGGCCAGACGGCAGACGTTGTGATGAAGTTTTTTGTAGGTGATCTGCGCCGACTCGGCGGGGTCGTCGCCTTCCCAGATGATAGCGATCTGGTCGCCGCGTTGTTCAAGATGGCGGTCGATGCAGTTGTAACTGACGTTCAGTTGACCGCCGGCAAACCAGCTCGCCGCACCGGTCTTCAGATCTGCGTGTTGAACGCTTTGCCACGGTGTTGACCAGTCGAGAAAACGCTTGGCCTGTTCGGCCCAGAAAATATCGGGTTGCTCGATGGATTGGCGGTACAGGCGATGGTAGTCGTCCTGACTCAGTTGTGCAGCCCGGCGGACGGCATCGGCTTTCGGAAAGTGGCTGATATCGAACATGACGGTTCCTTATTCTTGTTTTTGCGACAAGAGATAAAGATGCGCCGAGTGACGGGAGGGTTCAAGAGGGGAGGGGCGACTCGTGGGAGCGGGCTTGCCCGCGAAGCTTTTTGCGGCTTTGAGGGCCCCTTCGCGGGCAAGCCCGCTCCCACAGGTTCGGCGCTGACCTGTGGGAGCGAAGATCACATCAACCGCGGTGACGACCGCGGAAATAGTTGATCAGACCTTGAGTCGAGGCATCGTCGGCCGGCTCTTCGTCGCTGCCGGTCAGGCGATTGTAGACGCCCTTGCCGAGTTCCTTGCCCAGCTCCACGCCCCATTGGTCGAAGGCGTTGATGCCCCAGATCACGCTCTGCACGAAGACTTTGTGTTCGTACATTGCCACCAGTGCGCCGAGGCGACGTGGGCTGATGCGTTCGACCACCAGGGTGTTGCTCGGACGGTTGCCCGGGATCACCTTGTGCGCAGCAAGCTTCTGCACTTCGTCCTCGCTCATGCCTTTGTCGCGCAGCTCTGCTTCGGCCTCGGCGCGGGTCTTGCCGAGCATCAGTGCCTGGCTTTGCGACAGGCAGTTGGCGTACAGCCACTGGTGGTGATCGGACACCGGGTTGAAGCTGACGATCGGCACGATGAAGTCGGCCGGAATCAGTTGGGTGCCCTGGTGCAGCAATTGGTGGTAGGCATGCTGACCGTTGCAACCCACGCCGCCCCAGATGACCGGGCCCGTGTCGGTGGACACCGGTGTACCGTCCTGGCGCACGCTCTTGCCGTTGGATTCCATGTCCAGCTGTTGCAAGTGCTTGGTGATGTTACGCAGGTAGTGGTCGTACGGCAGGATCGCGTGGCTTTGCGCCCCCCAGAAATTGCCGTACCAGACACCGAGCAACGCCAGCAGCACCGGCATGTTATTTTCGAATGGTGCGCTCTGGAAGTGCTGGTCCATGGTGTAGGCACCGGACAGCAGCTCCTTGAAGTTGGACATGCCGATAGCCAGGGCGATCGGCAAACCGATGGCCGACCACAGCGAGTAACGCCCGCCAACCCAGTCCCACATCGGGAAGATGTTCTCTTCGCGGATACCGAACGCTACGGCGGCGGCATTGTTGCTCGAGACCGCAATGAAGTGGCGATACAGCTCGGCTTCAGAGCCGCCCTGGGCCAGGTACCAGGCGCGAGCGGCCTGGGCATTTTTCAGGGTTTCCAGGGTGTTGAAGGATTTCGACGAGACGATGAAGAGTGTGGTCTCGGCACGAAGCTTCATCGTCAGTTCGTGGAACTCACTGCCGTCGATGTTCGCCAGGTAGTGGCAGCGCACGCCTTTCTGGGCGTAGGACAGCAGTGCTTCGGAGACCAGCTCAGGGCCGAGGAACGAGCCACCGATGCCAATGTTCACCACGTCGGTGATCGGCTTCTCGGTGTAACCGCGCCAAAGACCGTCATGGATGCGGCCCACCAGGTCGGTGATCTGGTTCAAAACCTTGTGTACTTCCGGCATCACGTTGACGCCGTTCACCGACAGCTTGTCGCCCACTGGACGGCGCAGAGCGGTGTGCAGGGCGGGACGGCCTTCCGAGGAGTTCACCAGCTCGCCGGCGAACAGTGCTTTGATTGCGTCCTGTAAACCGGCTTCTTTACCCAGCCCGACCAGCAGGTCGCGGGTTTCTTTGTTGATCAGGTTTTTCGAATAATCGAGAAAAAGCCCACAGCTGCTGAGGGTGAATTCATTGAAGCGCTGAGGGTCGGCATTGAACGCTTCACGCATGCTGAAGTCTTGCATGGCTTCGCGGTGTTGATTCAACGCTTCCCAGGCGGGCAGAGCGGTAACGTCGTGAGGAGTGCGGTAGTACGCCATCGCTGCGGATTTCCTTTTACTTGAACTGCCTTTTGGACACTAAAAAGCCCGGAATGTCCTGTTCAGTCACAAGACAATATCCAGTCAACCTGCGTTGATACGATTCAATAGCGCAGGGCGAATACAGTAAACCTCGCGTCTTGATCTGTCTTGGCTTTGTCTGACCTGCGACCGGTACTTTTTTATAACATCGCGAATGGACATAACAGCCAGGCTTTCAATGCAAAGAGATGCGCGGTCGATCAGGCGACCTGGACCGGGATGGCATTACTGGTGTGGCTCAGTTCATTGCCCGGTGCCATATAGAGCATGCGCGGTTTGAAGTTGAGCAGTTCAGCTTCGCTGTAATGGGCATAGGCGCAGATGATGACGCGATCGCCGACCTTGGCCTTGTGCGCAGCCGCACCGTTGACCGAAATCATCCGCGAGCCTTCTTCGCCACGGATCGCGTACGTGGTGAAGCGTTCACCATTGTCGACGTTGTAGATCTGGATCTGTTCGTACTCACGAATTCCGGACAAGTCCAGCCATTCGCCATCGATGGCGCAAGAGCCTTCGTAGTCGAGTACAGCGTGGGTGACTTCGGCGCGATGCAGCTTGGCTTTGAGCATGATGGCGTGCATGAATGTTTCCTTGGTCAGATCCGAACGGCGGGCAGTTTGCCCGAAGCCTTCGGCGTGGGCAATATGACGCTTTTGATCAGCAGAGTTCTCTGTGCGGCCTAAAAGATCGTCCGAACGCGGCCCGATCCTCCGGCAGCTCCTATGGGATTTGCATACATCTGCTGATCCGCGGATGTACTCGATTGGCGTAGGAGCTGGCGCAGCCTGCGATCTCTTAAGCGTCGAGGTTCAAATGCAGGTTGTCGATCAGCCGGGTGGCACCCAGATAGGCCGCAACGAGGATCACCAGATCGCGGTCATCCGGGGTAGCCGGACGCAGGCTTAGTGCGTGGCGGACTTCCAGATAATCGGGCCGGAAACCGACGGCTTTGAGCTGCTGGTTATGCGCTGACAGCAGCTTGGGGTAATCGCGCTCGCCCTGTTCGATGGCTTCGGCAATCTGGCACAGACTGCGGTACAACGCTGGTGCGATGGCGAGTTGTTCTTCAGTGAGGTAGCCATTGCGCGAGGACAGCGCCAGACCATCAGCGGCGCGTACGGTCGGCTCGCCAATAATCTGGATTGGCAGGTTCAGGTCGTGGACCAGGGCGCGAATGACCGCCAGCTGCTGGAAGTCTTTCTGGCCAAAGATCGCCAGATCTGGCTGGACCATATTGAACAGCTTGCAGACCACCGTCGCCACGCCCTCGAAGTGACCGGGACGGCTAGCTCCACACAGTCCTTCGGACAATTGCGGAACGCTGACGCGAGTCTGGCCGGCCATGCCGCCCGGGTACATTTCTTCAACGCTGGGGGCGAACAGCAGATGGCAGCCGGCCTGGAGCAGTTTTTCCTGGTCGGCGGCCAGGGTACGCGGGTATTTGTCGAGGTCTTCGCCGGCACCGAATTGCAGCGGATTGACGAAAATGCTCGCCACCACGAAGTCCACCCTTTGGGCTGCTTTGGTCACCAGTGCCGCGTGGCCACTGTGCAGGTTGCCCATGGTCGGCACGAAGCCGATACGTTTGCCTTCGCTGCGGGCTCGGGCTACAGCGGCGCGCAGCTCGCGTACGGTCTTGACAGTATTCATGCAGAGAATCCGTGTTCAGCGCCAGGAAAAGTCACGGCTTTGACGTCGGCGACATAAGCGCTCAAAGCAGATTGAATGCTGTCCTGACCGGCCATGAAGTTCTTCACGAACTTCGGTGCACGGCCAGTGAGGGACAAACCGAGCATGTCGTGCAGCACCAACACCTGACCGTCGGTGGCGCTGCCGGCGCCGATCCCGATCACCGGGATTTTCACCGCTTGGGTGATTTCATGTGCCAGTTCGCTTGGTACGCACTCGAGCAGCAACATCGCTGCGCCAGCCTGCTCCAGAGCAATAGCGTCGGCGCGCATCTGCCGGGCCTGGTTTTCATTCCGGCCCTGGACTTTATAGCCACCGAGGATGTTCACCGACTGCGGGGTCAGCCCCATGTGTGCGCAGACCGGCACGCCGCGCTCGGCCAATAGTCGGATCGAATCCGCCAGCCATAGCGCGCCCTCGACTTTGACCATGTGCGCACCCGCCTGCATCAGCAGGGCGCTGTTGTTCATAGCCTGTTCGGTGGTGGCGTAGGCCATGAACGGCAGGTCTGCGAGGATCAGCGCCCCCGTGTTACCGCGTTTGACGGCCGCAACGTGGTAAGCCATCTCGGCAGTGGTGACTGGCAGTGTGCTGTCATGCCCTTGCAGCACCATGCCGAGGGAGTCGCCCACCAGCAGCACTTCGACGCCAGCCTGACAGCAGGCGTGGGCGAAGGTCGCGTCATAGCAGGTCAGCATGGTGATTTTTTCACCTTTCTGCTTGAGGCTTTGCAGGGTGGTCAGGGTGATGTCTGGCATGAAAAGTGTCCTCATTCAGGCGCTGTGGAAACTACTGCGAGTAACGCGCGTGATTCATCATTTATACAGGCGCACGTTCTTTTGCCGTGCTTATAAGGCCTGGATTGCGCCCTTTAGTGCCGGGTTGGCGGCAGCGGGACGCCTATAGTCGTGAGGAGAACTCTGGAAGTCAATTGTGTGTGTTACCGCATTGTTACGCCGGTGGTGTTACCCATGTTACTGATGCGATTCAGCAACGCTGTACCCTGTAGGAGCCGAGCTTGCTCGCGATAGGGGCGACGCGGTCTATCTGGAGCACGCGTTATCGTTCATCGCGAGCAAGCTTGGCTCCTACAAAAAATCAAACCTGCGCCAGACGTTCGAGCCCGATAAATGGACAGTCGGCGAGCAGTTCGCTGAGAAGGCGGCCGTCTGCCAGTTGCAGCGAGGGGGCGGCCAGCTCAGCCAAGGGATAGAGCACGAAGGCTCGGGCCTGCATGTGGTAGTGGGGGACTTTGAGGCGCGGTTCGTCAATCAACCGGTCACCGAACAGCAGAATGTCCAGGTCCAACGTGCGCGGTCCCCAGCGTTCATTGCGCTCGCGGCCTTGATCGTTTTCGATGGCTTGTAGCGCATCGAGCAACTCCAGCGGCGCAAGACTGCTGTCCAGCACGGCCACAGCGTTGGTGTAACGCGGCTGACCGGGGAGCAGAGAGTCACTTTGATAAAAGGCTGATACTCCGACCAGTTCGGTCTGAGCCAACTGCGCCAACGCATCGACTGCGTTGCGCAATTGTTCTGCTGGGGCTGCCAGATTGCTGCCCATGCCGATGTAGATGCGTTCCATGAACTTACTCGCCCGACGGGCTCGGTGCAGTGGCGCTGCGTTTGCGTTTGCTGGCACCACTGCGGCGACGTTTGCGCGGAGCACCGCTGGCGCCGTCGTCCTTGCTACTGAGGTCGCGGATCATGTCGCGGCGCTCGCTGTCGTTACTGTCCTGATAATCGGTCCACCATTCGCCCAGGCCATCGGTCTGTTCGCCAGCACTTTCGCGAAGCAGCAAGAAGTCATAACCAGCACGAAAACGCGGGTTGTCCAGCAGCAGGTCGGCCCGTTTGCCACTGCGCCGCGGCAGGCGTTCCTGCATGTCCCAGATTTCGCGGATCGGCATGGTGAAGCGTTTCGGAATAGCGATACGCTGACACTGTTCGCTGATCAGCTCGTGAGCGGCTTCCTGCATCGCCGGAATCGGCGGCATGCCGCGGGCCTGCAGACGCAACACGCGGGCCGGCAGGGCAGGCCAGAGCAAGGCGGCGAAGAGGAAGGCCGGGGTAACTGGCTTGTTCTGTTTGATGCGCAGGTCAGTATTGACCAAGGCTTCGCTGATCAGTGTATGGGTATACGTCGGGTTGTGCTCCAGTGCTTCGGCGCTGGCCGGGAACAAGGGATCGAACAACTGCAGGTCCACCAGCATTTCGAAGGTGTCTGCGGCGTGTCCGGAAAGGAATAGCTTGAGCACTTCTTCGAACAGTCGGGCCGAGGGGATTTCCCGCAGCATCGGCGCCAGATCGCGAATCGGCGCGGCGGAGTGCTTTTCGATGCCGAAGTCCAGTTTGGCGGCGAAACGCACGGCCCGCAGCATTCGTACCGGGTCTTCCTGGTAACGCTGCTGTGGATCGCCGATCAGACGGATCAGGTGATTGCGAATGTCGTGTACGCCGTTCGCGTAATCGAGAATGCGTTCACTGACCGGATCGTAATACAGGGCATTGATGGTGAAGTCGCGACGTTGAGCGTCTTCCTCCAGCGTGCCATAGACGTTGTCCCGCAGAATGCGCCCGCTTTCGTTACGTGAGGATTGGTTGCTGTCTTCCTCTTCGTCGTTTTGCGGGTGATTGGCGCGGAAGGTGGCGACTTCAATGATTTCGCGACCAAAGTGGATATGCACCAGTTTGAAGCGACGGCCGATGATCCGCGCATTGCGAAATTCGGCGCGAACCTGTTCCGGCGTGGCGCTGGTGGCGACGTCGAAGTCTTTGGGTGTGATGTTGAGCAGCATGTCGCGCACACAGCCACCGACCAGATAAGCCTGGTATCCGGCGTTCTGCAAGCGTTCGACGATGTTGACCGCATAACGGCTGAACTGAGCGCGTTGCAGCGAATGCTGGCTGCTGTTGAGCACTTCAGGCGTGCTGCGGATGTGTTGCGTACGACGCAAGGGAGAACGGAATGACTGGAACAGCTTCTTCAGCATGGGATGCACTGTTTGAAGGAATGTTCGGCCATAACGAAGAATGACCGCATGATGGGCGGGGATTCTAGCATTTAGTCGGGGGATGGTGTAGGAAGCGTGCGCAAGGGGATGAAGCCGATCTCTGTAGCAGCTGGCGAAGCCTGCGTCCGGCTGCGGAGCAGTCGTAAATCTGAGTTCGCGGTATGTCACATGAAACCGGTTGTCCCTATTGCGACGGCTTCGCCGCCGGACGCAGCCTGCGGCAGCTGCTACAGGGGCAAACGCCAGAAACTACAAGGGGAGCCGAAGCTCCCCAAGAAGTAGTTGCATGCTCTATTTTTATTATTGGTGTTGGGCTTCTTGTTTTTGTTGATCGCCCTTGTCACGAGGTTTTGCCTTCGTGACCCTCCCAATCGGGAGCCAAGAGCAAACGGATTGCTTTGGTCGCTGTGTTGCATGATCCAGTGATCCAACCAGTTCAGGCTCTGTCTTAGGACAGTTTTTTGTTGTTCTCAGCCTGGTTGCGGGGCAAGCCCCAAATACAACGCCTCTCCAAAAGAATCAGTTAGCTGCGCCTCCGCCGTGTTGTTTTTATTGTGCGTGAGCCGATACGTCTTATTTTTATTGTCTTTACATTGCTTGTTATTGTTTTTGTATTAAGCATATAGCAGGTGTCGTGCCAACTTTTGTGAGGTCCCGCAAAACAAGGGGTTAGGCCATGATTCAGGTTTTCGGAGGGCCAAAAAAAGCCGGGGCTTCGTTACCGTAAGCCCCGGCTTTTGTTACGCGAAATTGCCGAGGTAACAGTTTCCTCACAAAGTCGAGTGTTACCCACGCTCTAGACAGCTGCCATTCAGCTTTCGCTGGCAACCCCGGTCTTGCGCCGTGGAATACCCAGGCGTTGACGCCGCTCCCATAGGCACTTGCGGCTCACCCCGAGTTTGCGGGCCAGCTCGGTCTCGGTCATGTGGTCTTGATGCTCAAGGACGAAGTGCTGGAAGTAGTCTTCCAGTGACAAGTCTTCGGTAGGCTCGTGGCTGGTGTTGTTGGCGCTACCCTGTTGCGGCGCCAGACCGATGAAGTCGTCATCTTCCAGATCGCTCAGCTCGATATCGATTCCCAGCAGCTCGGCGGAAATCTCCGGGCTCTCGCACAGAATCACTGCACGTTCGACTGCGTTTTCCAGTTCGCGAACGTTACCCGGCCAGGAGTAATGACGAATCGCCTGCTCGGCGTCCGGGGCGAACTTCAGGTCAGTGCGGTTGACCCGAGCACTTTGCCGGGCCAGGAAGGCGGTGGCGATTTCGTTGACGTCGGCCCCGCGCTCGCGCAGGGCCGGTAATTTCAGGGCTATCACGTGAAGGCGGTAATACAAGTCTTCACGGAACTGGCCGATTTTGGCCAGGCTCTTGAGGTCACGGTGAGTCGCGGCAATCAGGCGTACATCGACCTTCTGCGATTGCACCGAGCCAACGCGACGGATTTCGCCTTCTTGCAACACGCGCAGCAAACGCGCCTGAGCTTCCAGTGGCAGCTCGCCGATTTCATCGAGGAACAAGGTGCCGCCGTCAGCGGCCTCCACTAGACCCGCACGGCCAGCGCTGGCACCCGTAAAGGCACCTTTCTCATGGCCGAACAGTTCGGACTCGATCAGGCTTTCCGGAATGGCTGCGCAGTTCACCGAAATCATCGGTGCCTTGGCGCGTCTGGACAGGTTGTGCAGAGCGCGGGCGACCAGCTCTTTACCGGTACCGGACTCGCCCTGGATCAATACGTTGGAGTCGGTCGGGGCAACTTTGCGGATCTTGCTGTACATCTCCAGCATCGGCGGGCAGGAGCCGATGATGCCGATTTCGCCATTACTGTTATCGACACCGGCCTTCTCTGCGCCGTTGACCGCTTTGTCGGCAGGACGTTCGCTCGGGGAAGTCTGAGCCGATTGCCGGTCACGCAGGATGCGTGCGACGGCCTGAAGCATTTCGTCGTGATCGAAAGGCTTGGCGATGTAGTCCACCGCGCCCATCTTCATCGAGTCGACTGCCGAGCGCAGGCTGGCGTAGCTGGTCATGATCAGCACCGGAGTGCCTTGACCAAGCTTGATCAGCTCGGTGCCAGGCGCGCCGGGCAGGCGCAGGTCACTGACGATCAGGTCAAACGTGGGAATGCTGAAACGCTCTTGTGCTTCCTGCACGGAACCGGCTTCGCTGACTTGGTACTGGTTGCGTTCCAGCAGGCGGCGCAAGGCGGAGCGGATAATTGTTTCGTCTTCGACGATCAAAATGTGCGGCATTGATTCGATTCTCTCGACGGTCTCAGTTCACAGCGGACGTCGCTTCGACATGACGCGGTAAGGTCACCCGGATACGGGTGCCGCGTTGGCTTTCGGTGTCAGCCGGGCTGTCGATGGTGATTTGTCCATAATGCTCTTCAACGATGGAATAGACCAGTGCAAGGCCCAGACCGGTGCCTTCGCCAGGATCCTTGGTGGTGAAGAAGGGTTCGAACAATCGGTCCATGATGTTCTTCGGGATACCGCTGCCTTCGTCTTCAACGATCAGATCGACCGTGTGTTCGCCGGCTTCGCTTTTGACCCGTACTGCACTGCCAGCCGGTGAGGCGTCGCGGGCATTGGACAGCAAGTTGATCAGGACCTGGGCGAGCCGCTGCGGATCGCCATCGACCCAGTGCTCAGGGTCGCACAGGTTGAAGAATTGTACTTCGAAGTTGCGTCGGTTCAGTGCCAGCAAACCAATGGCATCCTGCGCCACTTCAGCCAGGCACACCGGCTCGTCACTGTGTTGATGGCTGCCGGCGTGGGCGAAGCTCATCAGCGACTGAACGATGCGTGATACGCGCTTGGTCTGCTCGAGGATCTGGCCGCTGATTTCGGTCAGCTCGCTGTCTTCTTCGCGTTCTTCGCGCAGGTTTTGCGCGAGGCAGGCGATGCCGGTGATCGGGTTGCCGATTTCATGGGCCACGCCGGCAGCCAGTCGACCAATACTGGCCAGCCGCTCGGAATGCACCAGTTTGTCCTCGAGCATCTGGGTTTCAGTCAGGTCTTCCACCAACAGCACCAAGCCGCTGTTACCGGGGGCCAACGGCTCGTCAATGGCGGCTTTGTGCAGGTTCAACCAACGGGTCTGGCCGTCGAGGGCCAGGTGCTGCTTGTGCAAATGTTCGTCCGGCAGGTTGATAAAGCCTTGCAGCAGTTCTTTCCACGGATCGGCAATGGTACTCAGGCGCGAACCCACCACGCGCTGGGCGGCAATGCCGGTCAGCTCCTCCATGGCTTTGTTCCACATGAGGATTTCCTGGTCCTTGGCCAGCGAGCAGACTCCCATCGGCAGCTCCTGCAAGGTCTGTCGGTGATAACGACGCAGAGCATCGAGCTCGGCGGCCAGGCCCGTCAGGCGCGAGTGGTAGTCCTCGAGGCGGCTTTCGATGAAGTGGATATCTTCAGTGACATAGTTCTCGCCGCCGGCCTTATACGGCAGGAAAGTCTCGACCATGTCTTGAGCAACGCTGGGGCCCATCAAGCCGGAGAGGTTGGCCTCAATACGGTCGCGCAGCCGGCGCAAGGCATAAGGGCGGCGTTCATCGAAGGGCAGATACAGGTCGCGCAACGCTTGTTCGACTTCTTTCTGTGCAGCTTTGGCCCCCAGCGGTTTGGCCAGTTGCGTGGCGAACTCCTGGGGCGAGGCAGCGTGCAGTTCCCGGCGTTGCGGGCGACGGACGTTATCTACCGCGCACGCTTCGGCGGCACTGGCTTCTTCGCTGCTGGCGTTGGTGAATAGCGAGATCAGGGTGAACATCAGTACGTTGGCGGCGAGGGAGGCGATGGCCGCCATGTGCCAGCTGGTGTCATCCAGTACGTAGATCATGTTCAACAGCGGAATATAGAAGCCCTGCAGGTTGCCGATCAGCGGCAACAACATGGTCACCAGCCACACCAGAACCCCCGCCAGCAACCCGGCGATAAAGCCGCGACGGTTGGCAGTCGGCCAATACAGCACCGACAGCACGCCCGGCAAGAATTGCAACGTGGCGACGAAGGCGACGATGCCGAGGTTGGCCAGATCCTGCTCGGCCCCCAGCAGTAGATAGAACCCGTAGCCGGCCATGATGATCGCAACGATCAATGCACGGCGGGTCCACTTCAGCCAACGGTAGATATTGCCTTCGGCCGGCGGCTGATAGAGCGGCAACACCAGGTGGTTCAAGGCCATCCCGGACAGTGCCAGGGTGGTGACGATGATCAGCCCGCTGGCGGCCGACAGCCCGCCGACATAGGCCAGTAGCGCCAGTGCCTTGCTGTTGGCAGCGATGCCGACGCCGAGGGTGAAGTATTCCGGATTGGTGGTGGCGCCTAGTTTCAGACCGGCCCAGAGGATCAGCGGTACCGCGAGGCTCATCAACAACAGAAAAAGCGGCAGACCCCAGCTTGCACTCACTAAAGAGCGCGGGTTGAGGTTTTCAGTGAAGGTCATGTGGTACATGTGCGGCATGACGATCGCTGAGGCGAAGAACACCAGCAACAGGGTGCGCCATGGACCTTCTTGCAGCGGTGTGTGCAGGGCGGCGAGGGCGGTCTGGTTCTGCAATAGCCACAGTTCCAGCTGTTGCGGGCCATCGAACACGCCGTACAGGGCATACAGGCCGACGCCGCCGATGGCGATCAGTTTGATCACGGACTCAAAAGCAATCGCGAACACCAGGCCTTCGTGCTTTTCCCGAGTAGCGATATGCCGCGAGCCGAAGAAGATGGTGAAGAGGGTGATCAGTGCACAGAAGCTCAGGGCCACGCGATGCTGCACTGGCTCTCGGGTGAGGATACCGATGGAGTCGGCGACCGCCTGAATCTGCAACGCCAGCAGCGGCAAGACGCCGATCAGCATGAAAATCGTCGTCAACGCACCGGCCCAGGTACTGCGGAAGCGGAACGCGAACAGGTCGGCCAAGGACGATAGCTGGTAGGTGCGGGTGATTTTCAGAATCGGATAGAGCAGCACCGGCGCGAGCAGGAAAGCCCCGGAAACCCCGAGGTAACTGGACAGAAAACCGTAACCGTACTGATAGGCCAAGCCAACGGTGCCATAAAACGCCCAGGCGCTGGCATACACACCCAGAGACAAGGTGTAGGTCAGCGGGTGGCGAATGATCGAACGCGGGATCATCCCGCGTTCACTGATCCAGGCCACTCCGAACAGCACCGCCAGGTAGGCGGCGCTGATCAGGATCATCTGGGTCAGGCTAAAGCTCATCGGCATCTTTTTGGCTCTGCAGAATGAAGGTCACGACGATCAGAATCAGCCAGAGCAGATAAGGGCGATACCAGGCGCCAGTGGCGTCGATCCACCAATCCATGATGGCCGGGGAGAACAGATAGATCCCGACTACCAGGAGCAGGACCAAACGATAGATGTACATCCTGGCCTCTCTTTATTGTGCGCGTGCCCGAAAACGTGCGGCGATGGTAACGGATGGGCGCCAAGCTGCAAGCGCCGTCAGTGTATTTGCGCTTCGGGCAAGGTCAGTGTGCGCGGGATCAGCGCTGCATCCCAGTGCCGGATGCCCCAATTCAGCACTTCCCGGGGGCTTGCATAGTCGAGTTCGTTACCGGGTTTCTGGCCCAGAGCACGCAGCGCGCGAAGCAACAATGGAGTGGCTTGATCGTTGGCCAGCGGTGGTGAGCGGTAGGATTTGCCCAGCTTGTGGCCGTCGGGTTGAGTGATCAGCGGCACGTGCAGATAGCGCGGTTGCGGCAGGCCGAGTAATTCTTGCAGGTATAGCTGACGCGGTGTGGAGTCCAGTAGATCGGCACCGCGGACGATATCGGTCACACCTTGCCAGGCGTCATCGAGCACCACCGCCAGTTGATAGGCGTACAGCCCGTCGCGGCGACGAATAACGAAATCACCAACGTCGCGACCCAGATGCTGACGAAACTCGCCCTGCACCCGGTCTTCGAAGTGGTATTCCAGTTCCGGTACCCGCAGGCGGATTGCGGCACCTTCAATGGCGTGCCCGGCATTGCGACACAACCCGGGATAGACGCCGTGATAGGGCGCCAGCTGTTTGCGCGAGCAGGTGCAGGCGTAGGCCAAGCCATGATTGAACAGGCGATTGAGCACTTCGGCGTAGGCGTCGTGGCGCTCACTCTGGCGGACCATTTCACCATCCCATTCGAAACCGTAGTGCTCCAGGGCCGCAAGGATTGCAACCTGAGCGCCGGGTTCTTCCCGTGGCGGGTCGAGGTCTTCCATGCGCACCAGCCAGCGTCCGCCTACCGAGCGGGCGTCGAGGTACGAGGCCACGGCAGCGACCAGCGAGCCGAAGTGCAGATAACCACTGGGAGTGGGGGCGAAGCGCCCGATATACGCGGGGGAGGTAATGGCAGTCATGGGCGCGATGTTACTGGAAAGTCCTGATGTTATTCAAAATCCCCAGAAACAAAAACGGAGCGTTTGCACGCTCCGTTCTTCGTTCAAATCGGCTGTTACTTACCGACCTGCTTTTCCTTGATTTCCGCCAGCGTTTTGCAATCGACACACATGTCGGCGGTAGGGCGCGCTTCCAGTCGCTTGACGCCGATCTCGACGCCGCAAGATTCGCACCAGCCGTATTCTTCGTCTTCGATCAGCTGCAGGGTCTTGTCGATTTTCTTGATCAGCTTGCGCTCGCGATCGCGAGCACGCAGTTCAAGGCTGAATTCTTCTTCCTGACTGGCACGGTCGGCCGGGTCAGGGAAGTTGGCCGCTTCGTCTTTCATGTGATCAACAGTGCGGTCGACTTCCTGCATCAAGTCCTGTTTCCACTTGTTCAGGATCTTGGTGAAGTGCTTGCGCATGGGCTCGCCCATGTACTCCTCGCCCTTCGTCTGAACGTAGGGTTCGAAGCCGCTGATCGACTGGCTCTGCTTTTGCTTTGCTTGGGTGGGCATGAATGGACCGCCTCTACTCTTGTAATCCATTGCGCAGGAATGTTCCATACCGACACCTGCCGGCCCTGCGGCTGCAAGCGGGCGAACTTACCAGATCAAATCGGGCCGCGCTACTCCCGGTTGTCGAGCCTGCGGTCCGTGGTGCTTGCAAAAGGTTGCAAAGCCTCGGCTGGTACGTCTGGAGGCCTGATCAATTATTGATTTTAGTCAAACTTGGGCCAAGCGCTTGAGTTGTTCCAGATATCTTACGGTTCAGACTGCTTTAGGTTCTCCATCGTTCCCGTCGTTGGGTAGAATCGGGTTTTGCTCCCTATTGAAGGAAGGCTAATGGCTCAGCCCTACAGTGCGCGCAGCCGCGCTATCGAACCTTTCCACGTCATGGCATTGCTGGCGCGCGCCAACGAGCTGCAAGCGGCTGGCCACGACGTGATCCATCTGGAAATCGGCGAGCCGGACTTCACCACGGCCGAGCCAATCATCAAAGCCGGTCAGGCTGCGCTGACAGCGGGGAAAACCCGTTACACCGCTGCCCGCGGAATCCCGGAGTTACGGACCGCTATCTCCGGTTTTTACCAACAGCGTTATGGTCTGGACATCGACCCCGAGCGGATTCTGATTACCCCCGGCGGTTCGGGCGCGTTGCTGCTGGCCAGCAGTTTGCTGGTCGACCCGGGCAAGCACTGGCTGCTGGCGGACCCGGGTTACCCGTGTAACCGGCATTTTCTACGTCTGGTGGAAGGTGCGGCGCAGCTGGTACCGGTCGGCCCGGATGTGCGTTATCAGCTCACCCCTGAACTGGTCGAGCGTCATTGGGATCAGGACAGCGTCGGTGCGCTGGTGGCTTCGCCGGCGAATCCGACCGGGACGATTTTGACCCGTGACGAACTGGCCGGACTGTCTGCCGCGATCAAGGCGCGCAACGGTCATTTGGTGGTGGACGAGATCTATCACGGCCTGACCTACGGCACTGACGCTGCCAGCGTGCTGGAGGTCGATAACGACGCGTTTGTCCTGAACAGCTTCTCAAAATATTTCGGCATGACCGGCTGGCGCCTGGGATGGTTAGTGGCGCCACCCGCCGCCGTCGGCGAACTGGAAAAACTTGCGCAGAATCTCTATATCAGCGCACCGAGCATGGCCCAGTACGCCGCATTGGCCTGCTTTGAGCCCGACACCTTGACCATTCTGGAAGAGCGGCGTGCCGAGTTTGGACGGCGTCGGGACTTCCTGTTGCCAGCCTTGCGGGAGCTGGGTTTCGGCATCGCTGTGGAGCCTGAAGGTGCGTTTTACCTGTACGCGGATATCAGTGCGTTTGGTGGCGATGCCTTTGCTTTCTGCCGACATTTCCTTGAGACCGAGCACGTGGCGATTACGCCAGGGCTGGACTTCGGCCGTTATCAGGCCGGCCATCACGTGCGTTTTGCCTACACCCAGAACCTGGATCGTTTGCAGGAAGCCGTCGGGCGGATTGCTCGCGGTTTGCGGAGCTGGCAAGGCTGATGCGTTTTCATCCTCCACTCGAAGAAGGTCGATTACTCCGTCGCTATAAGCGCTTTTTGGCGGATATCGAAACCGTTAACGGTGAGTTGTTGACCATTCACTGCCCCAATACCGGCTCGATGTTTAACTGCATGGTGGAAGGCGGGCAGGTCTGGTTCAGTCGATCCAATGACCCCAAACGCAAATTGCCCGGCACATGGGAAATCAGCGAAACCCCGCAGGGGCGTTTGGCGTGCGTCAACACGGCGCGGGCCAATGGCTTGATCGAGGAGGCTTTGTGCGCTGGGTTGATCACTGAGCTCAATGGGTTCACTGGGCTGAAGCGCGAAGTGGCTTACGGTCAGGAAAACAGCCGAATCGATTTCCGCCTGGATTACCCGAGTGGTCCGGCGTTTGTCGAAGTCAAAAGTGTCACGCTAGGCTTCGATGGTTCACCTATTGCCGCATTTCCCGACGCAGTGACTGTGCGCGGTGCCAAGCATCTGCGGGAGTTGGCCTGTCTGGCGCGGGACGGTATTCGCGCAGTACAGCTGTATTGCGTCAATCTGACGGGCATCGAGGCGGTGCGTCCGGCCGAGGAAATCGACCCGGGTTATGCCGCGGCGCTGCGTGAGGCGGTTGCATGCGGGGTCGAGGTATTGGCTTACGGCGTACGGCTGACCGCAGAGGAGGTCTGCATCGACCGACGCCTGGAGGTCATTCTGAACGGCTAGCCACGCAGGCCACTAAAGCTGTACCCAGATCCCTTGACCGTCTTCTTTGCAGGGAATGGCGGTCAAGGATTGCCCTGCACAGGGGCCGGCGACGCATTCGCCACTTTCGATCAGGAACAATGCACCGTGGGTCGCGCACTGGATCAGGCTGGCGCTCTGGTCGAGAAACTGGTCGGGTTGCCATTCCAGCGCGACGCCCCGATGCGGACAGCGGTTTACATAGACGTAGACCTCGCCTTCACGGCGTACGGCGAACAGCTTCTGGCCGTCGATATCAAAGCCGCGGCTGCTGGAATCGACCAGTTCGGCGTGGGTGCAAAGAAACTTCATGTCTATCCTCAAGTGCCAAAGGCTCTACGCTCAGGCTGTTATGGGCATGTGACGAAACATGTCTGTGCTTGACGTGCAAATGCAAGCAATTATCAAATGGCCGCTTCGTCCGCTAAGCATGCACTCGCTGATTACGATGCCAGGAATCCTTGGCATGTCACATTGACGCGTGGTCCAGTGAGACAGCCTCAAAGGAAAACCTCTTATGCGCCTCAGTACCAGCGCTATTGCGTTCTGTGTCGGACTTTTGCTCAACCATGGCGCGGTAGCGACCGAATTGCCACAGCGTTGGGTCAGTGCCGGTGGAGCGTTGTCGGAGTGGGTGAGCGCATTGGGCGGCGAGTCGAAGCTGGTCGGCGTGGACACTACAAGCCAGCACCCGAATTCACTAAAGGCTCTGCCCAGTATCGGCTATCAACGGCAATTGTCGGCTGAAGGTATTTTGAGTTTGCGCCCACAGATTCTGGTGGGTACCGAAGAAATGGGGCCGCCGCCGGCGCTGTCGCAGATTCGTAGTGCAGGCGTGCAGGTCGAGCTGTTCTCGGCGCAGCCTGATCTGCTGACCTTGCAGGGCAACCTGCAGCATCTGGGCAAGCTGTTGGGCAACGAAGACAAGGCCGCGCGGCTGTTCCAGGATTATCAGCAGCAGCTTGAAGAGCAGAAGAGCTGGGTCAACCAGGCGCAAACCAGACAAAAAGCCCCGGGTGTGCTGTTGCTGCTGGGACACGCGGGCGGCAATCCCTTGATTGCCGGCAAGGACACGGCGGCTGACTGGTTGTTGCGACAGGCCGGCGGGCAGAATCTGGCGACTCACAGCGGCTACAAACCTTTTTCGGTCGAGTCTCTGGCCAGCCTGAATCCCGAAGTGCTGGTCTTCGCCGACCGCAGCCTGAGTGGCGAGGCGGCGCGTGCTGCACTGTTCAAGGAAAATCCAATCCTCGCCTCGACCCGTGCGGCCAAGGACGGGCGAGTGTTCGAGCTCGATCCGACCTTGCTCGTAGGTGGGCTCGGTCCACGTTTGCCAGAGAGCCTGGTGGTGTTGTCGGCCAGGTTCTATCCCGGCGAAACGGCCAAGGCTAAAACGGCACCATGACTACTCTGGTTAAACCGCGAGCGTTATTCATTGGCTTGAGCCTGCTGTGTCTGCTGGCGATCTGGTTGTCATTGGCGTTGGGGCCGGTCAGCTTGCCTCTGCTGGATACCTTGCGCGCAGCATTGCGCTTGATCGGGCTGCCGATACCGGCAGAAGGGCTGGAGCAGGCTGAGCTGATTCTCGGTCAAATTCGTCTGCCACGCACGTTGCTGGGGCTTGCGGTGGGCGGGGTACTGGCCTTGTCCGGTGTAGCGATGCAGGGTTTGTTTCGTAATCCGCTGGCCGACCCGGGGCTGGTCGGCGTATCCAGTGGTGCGGCGTTGGGCGCGGCGATCGCGATTGTCGGTGGTTCGGTATTTGGCGGACTGCCCGAAGTGATTGGCCCTTACCTGCTTTCGTTGTGCGCCTTTCTTGGCGGGTTGGGGGTGACGGCGCTGGTGTATCGCCTCGGCCGTCGCAACGGTCAAACCAATGTGGCGACCATGTTGTTGGCGGGCATCGCCCTGACCGCGCTGGCCGGCTCGGCAGTCGGCTTGTTCACCTATCTGGCGGATGACGCCACCTTGCGCACGCTGACCTTCTGGAACCTGGGCAGTCTCAACGGCGCCAGCTATTCCAGACTGTGGCCGCTATTGCTGGTGAGCGCGGCGGTGGCACTGTGGTTACCGCGACGGGCCAAGGCGCTGAATGCTCTGTTGTTGGGAGAGTCAGAAGCCAGCCACTTGGGCATCGACGTCGAAAGGCTCAAGCGTGAATTGGTGTTCTGCACGGCACTCGGCGTAGGGGCAGCAGTTGCGGCGGCCGGCATGATTGGCTTTGTCGGATTGGTGGTGCCGCATCTGGTGCGGCTGTTGGCCGGGCCGGATCATCGGGTTTTGTTGCCTGCCTCGGTGTTGGCGGGGGCGAGTCTGCTGCTGTTTGCCGATCTGGTGGCGCGTTTGGCTTTGGCGCCCGCCGAGTTACCGATCGGGATCGTCACGGCGTTTATCGGCGCACCGTTCTTCCTGTATTTGTTGTTACGAGGGCGTGCCTGATGCTGCGAGCAGAGAGCCTGCAGATCCGCCGTGGCAAGAAGACGGTGTTGGCGGATATCGATCTGGAGCTTAAACCGGGCGAAGTGCTCGGCGTGCTCGGGCCCAATGGTGCTGGCAAAAGCACCTTGCTCGGCGCGTTGTGCGGCGAACTGCGTCCAAGTCAGGGGAAAGTCTGGCTGGATGATCGTGAGTTGGGGCACTGGGATGGCGTGCAAAGGGCGCAACGTCTGGCGGTGCTGCCACAGACCTCGACGCTGGATTTTGCTTTTCGGGTTGAAGAGGTGGTCGGCATGGGGCGCTTGCCCCATCAAAGCGGTCGAATCCGCGACGACGAAATTATTGCCGCTGCTCTGCATGCGGCTGACGCCGGGCATCTGAGTGGGCGTAGTTATCTGGCGTTGTCCGGAGGCGAGAGGCAGCGTGTGCACTTGGCAAGAGTCCTGGCACAGCTGTGGCCGGGGCAGGGCGGGCAAACGCTACTGCTCGATGAACCAACATCGATGCTCGACCCGCTGCATCAACACACCACGTTGCAGGCGATCCGCGAGTTCGCCGATCATGGCGCCGCAGTGATGGTGATCCTGCATGATCTGAATTTGGCGGCGCGCTATTGTGATCGTCTGTTGCTGCTTGAGGGCGGACGCCCTCATGCGCTAGACAGCCCGGCGATGGTGCTGCGACCGGAACCGCTGAAGGCCGTGTTCGGGCTGGATGTGCTGGTGCAGCAACATCCGGAGCGGGGGCATCCGTTGATCATCGCCCGTTAGGTCTTTTCCTGGAGTAAAAGCATGCGCGCGATTTTGCTACTGGCTTTGATGCTGCTCGGTGCGTGTCAAAGCGCCTTGATGTTGCCGAACGCGCCTGCTTCAAGCAGCTCGAAAGAGCCCATCGGGATGATCCGTGATCTCAACAGCGGACAGGTGCTGACAACCGACGAGCTGGTTGGGCACTTGGCCAAGGCGTCGCGGGTAATCGTCGGCGAGCAGCACGACAACCCCGATCACCATGCGCTGCAATTGCGATTGTTGCGGGCGTTGGCTGATCGTCGCGCCCAAGGCAGCCTTCTTTTGGAGATGCTGACGCCGGATCAGCAACCTCGCGTCAATAAGGTCCGCACCGAGCTGAAAACGATTGGCTGGCCTGACGATTTGCCTAAGGCGTTGGCGTGGCAATCCGGCTGGGACTGGATGCTGTACGGCCCTGTCGTGCGCTTTGCCTTGGCTCAGCCTTATCCGTTACTGGCGGCCAACCTTGACGCAAGTGAAGTGCGGCGCATTTACGCTCAAGCGCCGGTCTTGAGTGGTGCTCGTTCTAATTCGGCTTCGGTAAAGGACGAACTGCTGGCGCAAGTACGCGAATCCCATTGCGGTCTGCTGCCGGAAACGCAAATGCCCGCGATGCTGGCTGTCCAGCAGCAACGTGATCGGCGGATGGCTGAGCGCCTGCTGGCGGCACCCATGCCTTCGCTGTTGTTTGCCGGCGCTTACCACGCGCGCATGGATGTCGGAGTGCCGGTACACCTGCTTGACCTTGGTGCGTCGCATGGAACGGTCGTGTTGATACTGGCGCAGGAAGGTGCCGAGGTTACACCTGGAATGGCGGACTATGTCTGGTACACCGCTGCTATGCCGGAGCAGGACTATTGCGCTCAATTGCGTAAGTAAAAAACCAGGCAAAAAAAGACCCGGCAAGAGCCGGGTCAAATAACCGTGATTAGCCTGATGAGGAGATAATCTGAGAGTCCGAACCACTGGTCTTCCAGGTCATCGACTGGCCTCGCGACCAGTTGTGATAATCATAACGATTCTCATTTCTAAGTCAACAGCTGTTTTCTCATTCCTGTGAATTGAGCCAGGCGCTCTTTCGCAACGCCCGTAAACAGGGGGCTTCAGCGCTCTCTTTGAGCAAATGGAGGCGGATGACTTCTTTGATTGGCCGACAATGAGGTCGAGAGGTTTCGCCCGCTCAGTTTTTATGGCGTGACGATATGGCGTCCAACTGTTTATTCAATGCCTCTTTGCGCTCTGCCGGGATGTCGTTCCAATGCACGTCCATCAGGGCGCCTTCAATTGCATACAGCAACACTTTCGACGCACGAAACCCCCGGGTTCGTACGGCTCGATAAGCATCCACCGCCCCCAGGCGACGCAAGTCAGAAGCGCTATGGATGCCCACCGCATGCAGCCATTGCGCCGACGTCTTGCCAAGGTTTTTCAGGTGTTGCAGTTCATCATTCATCAAGCCTCCTTGCGACGGCCGAACGGTGCGTGGGCGAGCCTCAAAGGAGTGTAGCGGTCAGTAGGAAAAGCGTAGTTGTTTGGTCGGTTTCGACGAAAAAGCTTCTAAGCCGTAAGGTCAGAAAGCTGTAGAAAGGGCTGCAAGCGCAGTGGGAGGAGAGTCGAGAGGAAGCAAGCTGGTACAGCTAGCAATACGATGCACACAGCCCAGCGCGAAGAGAGGGCGCTGGACTTAAGGTGTGCAAGGGTCTTACTTGGTGCGGTAACGCAAGCGCGTGCCAAAATTGACCGACATGAGTATTTCATCGGCTGTCAGCTCTGGCGGGAAGTAGGCACCCGAGATTTGCGCATGTGCCAAGCTCGCGCCTTCCATGGAAGAGTTACGCAAATCCAGGCCACGCAAATCAGCCGAGCGGAAATAGGCGTCAGTGAAATCGATGCCTTCGGCATTCAGATCACGTAAATCGAGCCCACGGAAATCACCGCCACGCATGTCGACAGGCCCGTCTTTAGGCCTTTCTCGATTGAAACCTTCGATGTCGTCTTTGTGTAGCAACGCGTACAGCGGGGTGTCGAGAAATTTCGGCTGGCTCATGGGACGTCACCTGTTGGATTTATGACGCCAGTATAGTGCCACTATTTTGCAGCCGTGAAGCCGTTCCCGGTTCCACGGCTGAAATAGTTACTTACAGGCCTGGCAGGCGTTGGCGAATTTGCGCAACGACGGTATCAAGCGTGCCGCTTTCATTAGTCTCGACGCGTTTGCTGCACAAAATTTCTACTGCTGTCAGTGCCTCACGACTGGCTTGCTGCGCTTCGATAACCGCCATGGTGGCGTCAGACGGATCATTCTTGTCTGCTTGACGCTGCGCCAGCCAGCTCTCGATGACTGCTTGTGGTGCATTGCAATCGAGGATCAGGAACGGCGCTCCGGTGGCCTCGGCGATTTTCGCAGCTGAGTCGCGTTGCTCGCGTTTGAGGTAAGTGGCGTCGATCACCACCGGGAAGCCGGCGCGCAGAATCACATCGGCAATTTCATGCAGGCGGGCGTAGGTGGCAACGCTCGACTCGGCACTATAGATACCCGCTTGTGGGTCGTTCTGGACCTGCTGCTCGCCGAACAGTCGTTTGCGCTCGACATCGGAGCGCAGGCGGATCGCGCCCAATGCTTCTACCAGACGCATGGCCACATGGCTTTTGCCCACGGCCGAAACACCGTGGGTGATCGCCAGAAAGCGTGATGGGATTGTGCTATAGCTTTCTGCCAGATTGGCGTAGTTGCGGTATTGCCGCAGTGTGGTCGCACGCTGCACCGGGTCGGCTTCGGCTGGCATGCTGAACAGGCTGACTTTAGCGCGAACCAGCGCGCGATAGGCCTTGTAGAAGTTCAGCAGTTCAAGCCCCTGATAATCGCCGGTCAGCTCCAGGTACTGGCTGATAAAGCGCCGTGCCAGGCTTTTAAGTCCGCGATCTTCCAGGTCCATCGCGAGGAAGGCAGTGTCGGCATAAACGTCGGTGAAGCGGAACGGCTCATTGAACTCGATGCAGTCGAAAATCACGACCTGGCCGTCGATCACGGTAGCGTTGCCCAAATGGATGTCACCGTGACACTCGCGGATAAACCCTTCGGCCTTACGTTGGGCGAACAGTGGCTTGAGGCGTTCGAAGCTGCTTTCGGCCCAGGCTTGCAAGGCGTCGAGTTGCAGCAGGTCGGCCTTGTCACTGAGGAACGGGCGAATTTGTTCGAAGTTCTGGCGTACCGGTGCCATGACGCTTTCCGGTGTGCCGGCTTCGTGAGCCGTCGGGACCACGGGTGCACTCAGGTGAAACTGAGCAATCTGCTGGGCCATTTCATCAATATGCGCGGTCGTCAGCTCGCCATTGGCTTGCAGGGTGCTGAGCAACTGGCTTTGAGGGAACTGGCGCATTTTCAGCGCGTAGTCGATCACCGGACCACTGCCGCCCAATTGCGGAGCTTCAGCGCTGCCGGTAATCGGCAACACTTCCAGATACAGATCATGGGTCAGACGCTGGTTTAGACGCAGCTCTTCGCCGCAGAAGTGTTCGCGCGCTTGCAGGCCAGTGAAGTCCAGGAAGCCGAAGTTGACTGGCTTCTTCACTTTATAAGCATAGGGGCCGGTGAGCAGCACCCAGGAGATATGGGTCTCGATGACCTGAAACCCTTCTACGGGATGAGGGTAGAGGGCCGGGTTTTGCAGGGCGGCGATCAGGGACTGGCTCACAGGCGATCCTTCAGATTCGTGGAAAATTCAAGGGCGTCATTATGGCTGCAAGCGACGGTAGTGCAAACCTCGGAGGGCTCCTGTTGATCAGGAATAAAGTGCGTATAATCCGCCGCCATGACTCGTACTCGATCCCCCCGTACCGCTAAAAAACGTCCCTCTGGTGGCCTGCGCCCCTGGTTAGGCTGGGCCCTGAAGCTCAGTCTGGTCGGCCTGGTTGTGCTCGCCGGCTTTGCGGTTTATCTCGACGCTGTGGTCCAGGAGAAGTTCTCCGGCAAGCGCTGGACCATTCCGGCCAAGGTTTATGCCCGGCCATTGGAGCTGTTCGTCGGACAAAAGCTCAGCAAGGAAGATTTCCTGACTGAGCTCGATGCTCTGGGTTACCGCCGTGAAAGCGTCGTCAATGGTCCCGGTGCGGCATCGGTCAATGGCAATACAGTCGATTTGAATACCCGCGGCTTCCAGTTCTATGAAGGGATGGAGCAGGCTCAGCCGGTGCGCGTGCGCTTCTCCGGGGATTATGTGGCCGAGCTCTCGGCGACCAATGGTTCGAAAGTCTCGGTCGTGCGTCTTGAGCCGTTATTGATCGGCGGTCTTTACCCGAAAAACCTTGAAGATCGCATTCTGATCAAGATCGATCAGGTGCCGCCGTATCTGCTGGATACGCTGGTAGCGGTGGAGGATCGGGATTTCTATCACCACTTCGGCGTTTCTCCGAAGTCGATTGCCCGGGCCATTTGGGTCAACACCTCGTCAGGGCAAATGCGTCAGGGCGGCAGTACGTTGACCCAGCAGCTGGTTAAGAACTTCTACCTGACCAATGAGCGAAGCCTGACCCGCAAGTTGACCGAGGCGATGATGGCCTTGCTGCTTGAAGTGCATTACGACAAGCGCGAGATTCTTGAGGCCTACCTCAACGAAGTCTTCATCGGTCAGGACGGCCAGCGGGCGGTGCACGGCTTCGGACTGGCCAGTCAGTTCTTCTTTAGCCAACCGCTGGCTGAACTCAAACTGCATCAAGTAGCATTGCTGGTGGGTATGGTCAAAGGGCCATCCTCCTACAACCCCCGTCGTTACCCCGAGCGCGCGCTCGAGCGCCGCAATCTGGTGCTTGATCTGCTGGAACAGCAAGGTGTAGCGACCGCCGAGCAAGTGGAAGCGGCCAAGAAGATGCCGCTGGGCGTAACCAAACGCGGCAGTCTGGCCGACAGTTCGTTCCCGGGCTTCCTTGATCTGGTCAAACGGCAGTTGCGTGAAGACTATCGCGACGAAGACTTGACCGAAGAAGGGCTGCGAATTTTCACCAGTTTCGATCCGATCCTGCAGATGAAGGCAGAGGCTTCGGTCAACGATACCTTCAAGCGTCTTTCTGGACGCAAGGGTTCGGATGAGGTCGAAGCCGCGATGGTGGTGACCAACCCGGAAACTGGGGAGGTCCAGGCCATGATCGGCAGCCGTCAGGCAAGTTTTGCCGGTTTCAACCGTGCACTGGATGCCGTGCGTCCAATCGGTTCCCTGATCAAGCCGGCGGTTTACCTGACTGCGCTTGAAAAGCCGAGTCAGTACACCTTGACCAGTTGGCTCTCCGATGACGCTTTTTCGGTAAAAGGCGCTGATGGTCAAATTTGGAAGCCACAGAACTATGACCGCCGTTCCCATGGCACGATCTTTCTGTACCAGGGATTGGCGCATTCCTACAACCTGTCGACCGCGCGCCTGGGCCTGGCAGTCGGTGTGCCAAATGTCCTCAAGACGCTGGCGCGGCTGGGGGTAACCCGTGAGTTCCCGGCTTTCCCGTCGATGCTGCTGGGGGCCGGTGGCTTGACCCCGATAGAAGTGGCGACCATGTATCAGACCCTGGCCAACGGTGGTTTCAATACGCCGATGCGTGGGATTCGTAGTGTGCTGACCGCCGAAGGCGAACCGCTCAAGCGTTATCCGTTCCAGATTCAGCAGCGCTTCGATCCGGGTTCGATCTACTTGATCCAGAGCGCCATGCAGCGGGTGATGCGCGAAGGTACCGCGAGTTCGGTCTATAACGTTCTGCCGAAAACCCTGGTATTGGCGGGTAAGACCGGTACCAGTAACGATTCGCGGGACAGCTGGTTCGCCGGTTTCAGCCAGGATTTGCTGGCGGTGGTCTGGCTCGGTCGTGATGACAACGGTAAAACACCGTTCACCGGCGCCACCGGCGCGTTGCAGGTCTGGACCAGCTTCATGCGCAAGGCTGATCCGTTACCGCTGGATATGCCACAGCCGGATAATGTTGTTCAGGCTTGGGTCGACTCCCGTACCGGGCAGGGTTCCGAAGCGAGTTGTCCGGGCGCGGTGCAGATGCCGTATATTCGCGGCAGTGAACCGCCACCCGGTGCCGCGTGTGCTGGCGATATCCCAGCGCCCGTCAATGAGGTGATGGATTGGGTCAAGGGCTGGTTGAATTAAGCAAAGAGGATTTGAAGTGAACAAGTGGTGGATTCCAGCTATTACAGCTCTGGCTTTTCTCAACGGTTGCGCCAACGTGCAGCGCGGCTCGATTCCGGTGGTGGATTCCGGCAGCGCCGTTTCCAACAGTGAGCGGATCTCGGCCAATGGTGGCTATCGTCAGACGACCGTCAAGCGTCCGGTGCAAGCTCAGACTCAAGCCATCCCGCAAGGCGAGGGGGTGGTGGTGATGATTCCGGGCGGTGGCGCGACTACTTCGGCGCCGATCAGCAGTGCGCCGATTACCCCAGGTCCGATCACTCCAGGGCCGATTGATACGGCACCGGTACAGTCGGCACCGATCAATCAGGGCAGCTACAGCATGCCGGCGACGCCGAGCGGGATTCCTTCCGCCAGAAGCAGCGGCGGCGGTCTGTCTGCTGACGAACAATTGGATGGCCCGGTGCTAGCCTTGCTGACCACGGCTCAGCAGCAACAAGCGGGCGGTGACCTGAACGGTGCTTCTTCCAGCCTTGAGCGCGCCCAACGGGTTGCTCCTCGTGAGCCGCAAGTGCTTTATCGTTTGGCACAGGTGCGCATGGCCCAGGGTGATGCGGCGCAAGCCGAACAGTTCGCTCGTCGGGGGCTGACTTTCGCCAATGGTCGTCCGGATCTTCAGGCAAGCTTGTGGGGTTTGATCGCTCAGGCACGCGAGAAACAAGGTGATTCCGCAGGCGCGGCACTGGCTCGTCAGAAGGCCAAGGTTTCTATCTGATGGATGCACGTTTTCCGAAAATTGCCGAGCAACTCCTGTTGATCGAGCGTGAACTGCGAGTTCAGGGTTGGTGGGACGAAGTCTCGCCATCGGCAGAAGCTCTGCTCAGTGTCGAACCGTTCTCGATCGATACCCTGGACTTCGAGCAATGGCTGCAATGGATCTTCCTGCCGCGGATGAAAACGATTTTGGAAAACGATCTACCGCTGCCCAATGTCTCGGGTATTCAGGAGATGGCCGAAATGGTCTTCGCTGCCAGGAATGTCCAGGGCAAGGATCGGCAGCTGCAGGTCTTGCTCAAAGAGTTCGATCTACTGATCACCGCCTCCCGCTGACCCCCGAACCCTTGTAGGAGCCGAGCTTGCTCGCGATAGCGGTGTAACGTTCAACATATCTTTTGAATGTCCGGCCGTCATCGAGTTCAGCTCGGCTCCTACAGTACCTACTGGCAGTTATCCGCAATCTGTTTTTGTGCTTCGGTGATGCGCTCCTGACGTTGTTGGTCCGTCAGGCGGCGCATCTCGCCGTCGACCTCCTCCCGCAGTCGCGGATTGTTCTGCAGTTGAGCCAAATTGGTTCGGGCCTGTTCGCAGAACGCTTTTAGCTGGGCTTGCTGCTCGGTAACCTGCTTTTTCACGTTGTTGTCGATGGCCTGTTGATCGCCGATGGCGCGGCTGCGCGGCTGTGCGGTCGGTTTGCCTGCGGGCGGGGAGGGCGTCACCACGATGCTGGCTTCCCGGCCTTGGGGCGGTTGTGCATCGAAGTGGGTAACGCCTTGGGCGTCGACCCATTTGTAGATCTGACCGGCCATGCACAAAGGGCTCAGGCCAATCAGCAGGCTGGCCGTGAAGAAAAACGTTCGCATGCCATTTCCTTGTCATGGGTTGCGCAATTGAAGCTAACACAGTTGCTGTTTAAAGGTTTTTTCTTGCTTTCTCATGTGCTTAGTTCGAATAAAGCACATTGACGACTTGACTTGGAGAGGGCGAAACAGAAGAATCCAAAGTCCGCTGTAGAGGGACTGCCAGAAGCAGACCCGCTCAGCAGATCATGAGGTGCACATCCGCGCCGACCTGTTACACCCGCAACGCGTTACCTCGCGCTGGGTGGGAAAACCCCGCAACACTTGGGGAGCTCCCAATACTTGCTCAGTCAGTGCTGACGTAGTCGGCGACCACCGTCGCTCATGCTCTGCTAAGCAGTAAACCTATTAAGACCCGTTCCCTTTTTAGTGAACGGTATTCTGGCGTTTTAGAGGTGAACAACGTGGAGCTTTTATCTGGCGGTGAGATGCTCGTCCGCTTTTTGCGTGACGAAGGCGTCAAATACATCTATGGGTACCCGGGTGGTGCTCTTCTTCATGTTTACGATGCGCTGTTCAAAGAACCGGAAGTGACCCACATCCTGGTTCGTCACGAACAGGCCGCGACCCATATGGCTGACGGCTACGCTCGTGCCACCGGTAAAGCCGGCGTGGTACTGGTGACCTCTGGCCCAGGCGCGACCAACGCTATTACTGGTATCGCCACGGCCTACATGGACTCCATTCCGATGGTGATCATTTCCGGTCAGGTGCCTAGCACCATGGTCGGTACCGATGCGTTCCAGGAAACCGACATGATCGGTATCTCCCGGCCGATCGTGAAGCACAGCTTCATGATCAAGCATGCGTCGGAGATCCCGGAAGTCATGAAGAAGGCGTTCTACCTGGCGCAATCCGGTCGTCCTGGTCCGGTCGTGGTCGATATCCCGAAAGACATGACCAACCCGGCCGAGAAGTTCGAATACATCTTCCCGAAAAAAGCCAAGCTGCGTTCCTATAGCCCGGCTGTTCGTGGTCACTCCGGCCAAATCCGCAAAGCGGCAGAAATGCTGCTGGCGGCCAAGCGCCCTGTTCTTTACGCGGGCGGCGGCGTGATCCTCGGTGGCGGCTCCGCACCGCTGACTGAACTGGCGCAAATGCTCAATCTGCCGGTGACCAATACATTGATGGGCCTGGGTTCATACCCTGGCACTGATCGTCAGTTCATCGGCATGCTCGGCATGCACGGCAGCTACACAGCTAACCTTGCAATGCACCACGCGGACGTGATCCTCGCAGTCGGCGCGCGTTTCGATGATCGCGTGATCAACGGCCCGGCCAAGTTCTGCCCGAATGCCAAGATCATTCACATCGACATCGACCCGGCTTCAATCTCCAAGACCATCAAGGCAGACGTGCCTATCGTGGGTCCGGTCGAGAGCGTGCTGACCGAAATGGTTGCCACCCTCAAGGAAATTGGCGAGACCCCGAACAAGGAGTCCGTTGCCAGTTGGTGGAAGCAAGTCGAGGAGTGGCGCGGTGATCGTGGCCTGTTCCCTTACGACAAGGGCGACGGCAGCATCATCAAGCCGCAGACTGTGATCGAAACCCTCAGCGAAGTGACCAAAGGCGATGCCTACGTGACTTCCGACGTGGGTCAGCACCAGATGTTCGCGGCTCAGTACTACCGGTTCAACAAGCCTAATCGCTGGATCAACTCTGGTGGCCTGGGCACGATGGGCTTCGGTTTCCCTGCGGCCATGGGCGTCAAGTTGAGCTTCCCTGATGCTGACGTTGCCTGTGTTACAGGTGAAGGCAGTATTCAGATGAACATTCAGGAGCTGTCGACCTGCCTGCAATATGGTTTGCCGGTAAAAATCGTCAACCTGAACAACGGCGTGCTGGGTATGGTTCGTCAGTGGCAGGACATGAGCTACGGTAGCCGTCACTCGCACTCTTATATGGAATCGCTGCCTGATTTCGTCAAGCTGGCCGAGGCCTATGGTCACGTGGGCATACGCATCACTGATCTGAAGGATTTGAAGCCGAAGATGGAAGAAGCGTTCGCCATGAAAGATCGCCTGGTGTTCCTTGATATTCAGGTCGATACCAGCGAGCACGTCTACCCGATGCAGATCAAAGACGGCTCCATGCGCGATATGTGGCTGAGCAAGACGGAGCGTACTTAATCATGCGGCACATTATCTCCTTGCTTCTGGAAAACGAACCGGGCGCCTTGTCTCGCGTTGTTGGCCTGTTTTCCCAGCGTAACTACAACATCGAAAGCCTGACCGTGGCGCCGACCGAAGACCCGACTCTGTCGCGTCTGACGCTGACCACTGTTGGCCACGATGAAGTGATCGAACAAATCACCAAGAACCTCAACAAGCTGATCGAAGTGGTCAAACTGGTCGACCTGTCGGAAAGTGCTCACATCGAGCGCGAACTGATGCTGGTCAAGGTCAAGGCTACCGGCGCCCAGCGCGCCGAGATCAAGCGTACTACCGACATTTATCGTGGGCAGATAGTCGATGTCAGCGCTAGCGTGTATACCGTTCAATTGACCGGTACCAGCGACAAGCTCGACAGCTTCATTCAGTCGATCGGCACTGCCGCGATTCTGGAGACTGTACGCAGTGGCGTCACCGGGATTGCCCGTGGCGACAAAGTGCTGAGCATCTAACTCAAATTAGCGAATGGCCTCAAAGGCCTGGATATATAGGGGAAATTCATGAAAGTTTATTACGAAAAAGACTGTGACCTGTCGATCATCCAGGGCAAGAAAGTAGCCATCATCGGTTACGGCTCCCAAGGCCACGCTCAAGCCTGCAACCTGAAAGACTCTGGCGTTGACGTCACTGTTGGTCTGCGTAAAGGTTCGGCGACCGTTGCCAAAGCCGAAGCTCACGGCCTGAAAGTGACTGACGTTGCCAGCGCTGTTGCCGCTGCCGACCTGGTCATGATCCTGACCCCGGACGAGTTCCAGTCCGCTCTGTACAAGAACGAAATCGAGCCGAACATCAAGCAGGGCGCAACTCTGGCCTTCTCCCACGGCTTCGCGATCCACTACAACCAGGTTGTGCCACGCGCTGACCTCGACGTGATCATGATCGCGCCGAAAGCTCCGGGCCACACCGTGCGCTCCGAGTTCGTCAAAGGCGGCGGTATCCCTGACCTGATCGCTATCTACCAGGATGCTTCCGGTAACGCCAAAAACGTTGCTCTGTCCTACGCTGCTGGCGTTGGTGGCGGTCGTACCGGCATCATCGAAACCACGTTCAAAGACGAAACCGAAACCGACTTGTTCGGCGAACAGGCTGTTCTGTGCGGCGGTACCGTTGAGCTGGTCAAAGCCGGTTTCGAAACGCTGGTTGAAGCTGGCTACGCGCCAGAAATGGCCTACTTCGAGTGCCTGCACGAACTGAAACTGATCGTTGACCTCATGTACGAAGGCGGTATCGCCAACATGAACTACTCGATCTCCAACAACGCTGAATACGGCGAGTACGTGACAGGTCCGGAAGTGATCAACGCCGAATCCCGTCAGGCCATGCGCAACGCCCTGAAACGCATTCAGGACGGCGAGTACGCCAAGATGTTCATCAGCGAAGGTGCTACCGGCTACCCATCGATGACCGCCAAGCGTCGTAACAACGCCGCTCACGGTATCGAAATCATTGGCGAGCAACTGCGCTCGATGATGCCTTGGATCGGTGCTAACAAGATCGTCGACAAAGCCAAGAACTAAGTTCTAGCCTTGAAGAGAAAACGCGGCTTAGGCCGCGTTTTTTCGTTTGGGCAGACAGGTTCTGGTATAAAGCTGCATCGTTTGCGTCCGAACCGTTGTCGCAGACACCTGTCGAAACTTTCCACACCGTTGCAAGGTAATGTCCATGAGCGAACGTCCCGAAGAGCCAAAACAGGCCTCTGACGCCGAAAGCCTGCTACCGATCGATGAGCATGTCGAAGAAGGACATGACGCTGAAGGCCGTAAAGTCCGGCATCGTGGTATCTATCTTCTGCCGAATCTGTTTACCACTGCGAACCTGTTTGCGGGGTTTTACTCCATCATCAACTCCATGAGCGCGCAGAGCGCTTTGAGTGCCGGTGACGCGATCAGCGCGAGCAAGTATTTTGCTTTTGCTGCGATCGCAATTTTCGTCGCTATGGTGCTCGACGGGCTGGATGGCCGCGTTGCCCGGATGACCAATACCCAGAGCGCCTTCGGCGCTGAATATGACTCGTTGTCCGATATGGTCGCCTTTGGCGTCGCACCCGCGTTACTGGCATTCGGCTGGGCCTTGGGTGATATGGGCAAAGTAGGTTGGATGGTCGCTTTCGTCTATGTGGCGGGCGCAGCATTGCGTCTGGCGCGTTTCAATACTCAGGTGGGTACCGCAGACAAACGTTATTTCATTGGTCTGGCCAGTCCAGCCGCGGCGGGTGTGGTGGCCGGGATTGTCTGGGCATTCAGCGATTACGGCATCCAGGGTTCCAAGATGTCCTTTCTTGTTGCTCTGATGGTTGCTGCTGCCGGCATGCTGATGGTCAGCAACATCAAGTACAACAGCTTCAAAGAGCTGGATCTGAAAGGGCGAGTGCCTTTCGTTGCGATTCTGGCAGTGGTGCTGGTGTTCGCCGTGGTCTTCAGTGATCCGCCGCGCATTTTGCTGCTGGTTTTCCTCGCCTATGCGGCCTCTGGTCCAGTGCAGTATTTGTTACATCTTCGTCGTCACAAAAACGTCGAGTGATGTAATTTCCCCCATACTCCGCAGTCTATTGGCGCATCAGTCCTCCAATGCTGCGGAGTTGTCATGCTAATCAAGTTGCCCAAGTCATCCGACTGCCAAGAGTCGGATGTTACGCCTGAATCCCTCTACTTCTCTCGTCGCGGTTTGCTCGGTGGTGCTCTTGCCGGACTGGCAGTCAGCAGTCTGCCGCGCTGGGCCGATGCTGGTGATGTCGCTCGTTATGCAGATGTCGAGCCCGGAAAGGCGCCGTCCTGGTTCACCGAGAAGCTGCCGGCAACCCAATGGCAGGCCGTCACTATCAAGGATGAGGCGATCACTCCGTTCAAAGATGCGACCCACTACAACAACTTCTATGAGTTCGGCACCGATAAAGGTGATCCGGCACAGAACGCTGGTGCTCTGAAAACCGAGCCGTGGAGTGTCGTGGTGGATGGCGAGGTGGGCAAGCCCGGGCGTTATGCGCTGGAAGATTTTATGAAGCCCTATCAGTTAGAGGAGCGGATCTATCGTCTGCGTTGTGTGGAGGCCTGGTCGATGGTGATCCCCTGGATCGGCTTCCCTATATCCTCGCTGCTCAAACAGGTCGAACCGACTTCCAAAGCCAAATTCATTCGTTTCGAAACCCTGGAAGATCCCAAGAGCATGCCCGGTCAGCGTTCTGGTTTTGCTCTGATCGACTGGCCTTATGTAGAAGGACTTCGCCTGGATGAGGCGATGAACCCTTTGGCGATTCTTGCCGTGGGTATGTATGGGCGCGAGCTTCCCAATCAGAACGGTGCGCCGCTGCGTCTCGTAGTGCCTTGGAAGTATGGGTTCAAGAGTGTCAAATCCATCGTACGTATCAGTCTCGTCAGTGAGCAGCCGAAAACCACTTGGCAGAGCATTGCTGCGGATGAATATGGTTTCTACGCAAATGTGAATCCTGCGGTAGATCACCCGCGCTGGACTCAGGCGCGCGAACGCCGTCTGCCGAGCGGGCTATTCAGCCCTAATGTTCGCGAGACACAGATGTTTAATGGCTACTCCGATGAGGTTGCTTCTTTATATACCGGCCTCGATCTGCGGAAGAATTACTGATGCGTTATCCGTTGTGGCGTGTTGGCGTATTTATAGTTGCGGCGGTCTGGCCGCTGCTTTGGTTGTATCAAGCCTGGATCTTCGCTCTGGGGCCGGATCCGGGAAAGGTGTTGGTTGACAGGCTGGGGTTGAGCACGCTGATCCTGTTGTTGATCTCCCTGGGCATGACGCCTTTGCAGAAGCTGACCGGTTGGGCTGGGTGGATTGCCGTGAGACGGCAGCTGGGTTTGTGGTGCTTTGCTTATGTCATCATGCATCTGAGTGCCTATCTGGTATTTATCCTTGGGCTTGATGGGTCGCAGCTTGGAATGGAGTTGCGCAAGCGGCCTTACATCATTGTCGGCAGTCTTGGGTTCCTTGGGTTGTTCGCATTGGCGATCACTTCTAATCGTTATAGTCAGAGACACCTTGGTAGTCGCTGGAAGAAGTTGCATCGCTTGGCATATGTGGTCCTGGGGCTTGGTTTACTCCACATGCTTTGGATTGTTCGCGCGGATCTGAAGGAGTGGGCTATCTATGCATCTATAGGCGCGCTGCTATTAGTGTTGCGTATCCCGCCTGTCGCGCGCCGAATCCCCCGGTTAATAGTGAAAAAAGCACCATCTGCAACAAAAGCGTAATTAGAGGTTGACGGCAGATTCTGGAGGCCTATAATTCGCCCCACTTCCGGCGCAGTCGAAACGGAAAACTCCTTGCTAAACAATGAGTTGCGCAGTTTTCGACAGCGGTTACGCTTCTGTTCAGCGAAGCCCGAAGGAGTTAATAAGGTCGTGTTGTTTGACGTTATTAACGGTTTGATCCACTCGGTCGAAAGCGGTGTAAAAGAGGTGTTGACAG
>NZ_JBLYED010000011.1:0-238067 GCF_048515765.1 Pseudomonas sp. H11T01
CCCTTGCCTCTGGCTAACACTTCCCCTTGCCGGGTGTGTAGAGGACTTTCACCTCCAAGTCACCAGCGTGGCCACCACAGCCAGACTGGTTGCGCTTACGCGCAACGCGCCATGCCTGGCGCACCCATAAAAAGCCCAACCTGAAAAGATTGGGCTAAATCATTGGAAAATATGGTCGGGATAGCTAAAAGCTACTTCGCGGCATATTTCGTGCTGTGCGGATCTTTAAGCTTTGCCTGCAACAGCCCCCACTCACGTCGAATGATCGAGTAAGGGATAAAGATGCTGATCCTCTCAGCCCCCTTTACGCCGGGGTGAAAGCTCATATCGTGCAGTGTGGTGGAGTAGAAACCCATATTGATACCGACAATACTGCCGTCACTGGCGATGACTGGCCCACCCGACATCCCCTTGATCGTCGGGGCATCATTGATGGCATAGCGATCGCCGCTGTGTTCATCGGTATTGATGAAAGGCGCTTCATACACCTTGCCTTTCCCGGTGACGGTCGCCAGGTACGGGCTCGCCCCAACGGCAGTGATGTCCTCGCCCACTCGCGGTGCGCGCCATGACGGGCAGAGACCGTTGGCCTTGTGCTGGATGAAGACGAGGTCGCAGCCAGTGCTGCAGCTGTATTTCACGTTTTGGATGAGTGGGGTGTGGCGGGTGGTGACGGCGTAGTCCTCGTTCCATTGCACGGCCGAGGCCATGTATAGATACGGCAATGGAAAACCTGAGAAGACTAAAAAGTATGAATCGTTAGTAGGCCCCGAAAAATCGGGTTTTACGATGCCGTTGCATCCTGCAGTTACAGCTCCTATTAAAAAGTAGGCCATGATCTTGATCATGATGTATCACCGACTTAATAGGGAGGATGTGAATGCGACTGTTTTTTATTGTCAGATTTTTGTCTTTTGTCGGAATGTAGTTCTCCCCGCCACTTGGTCTAGTTGGGCACATTGTTATTTATGGCTGAAGTTGTAATAGAGCGTATGAATGAATCGTGCTAAGGCCAATCGCTTTTAAATCCATCCAAATGAGTGCAAATATTTGGCGCCTGGAAAATGGCGGAAACATGGATAAAAGAAAGGAGCCGCTATCGGCTCCTTGATTAAGTTAGGGTCTTTGGTTTATCCAATCCGCCCTTGGCGCCGGGGACATCAAGCATACTGTGCATGCGCCCATGTGTTTCTCCAGACATAAAAAACCACCGCAGTGGACTTGTTTAATATTATTTAGTAGGCCGTTGGGGTTAAGTAGTACTCACACACTCCCCGGTGTCAGGATAGTTATCGCCTCTCCGGTTTTTCCTAAAAAAAGCATATCGGGGGCGGAAAGAGACTGGTCGTGCCGTACTATTCACCTGAACGCAGAGCCGCATTACTCAAGATGCTGCTTCCCCCACTGAACCTGTCGATGGCCGAGGTTTCCCGGCGCGAAGGGGTCAGCGAAATATCTTTGCCCAACTGGCGCAAGCAGCTCAGCTCTGAAGGAAGTGCAGTGTCCGAAAACAAGCAATCGACTCAGAACTGGTCAGCCGAAACCAAGTTTGCTGTCGTCCTTGAAGCGGCCGGTTTGTCCGAGATCGACCTGGGAGAGTATTGCCGCCGCAAAGGCCTTTACCCCGAACAAATCACGGCCTGGCGACAAGCCTTCATCACCGGCCAGAACTCGGAAAAGGCCCAGCAAAAAGAAGATCGGGAGCAGTCCCGCAAAGATAAGAAACGAATCCAGGAACTTGAGCGCGAACTGCGCCGCAAAGACAAGGCGCTCGCTGAAACAGCCGCGTTAAAACGCTGACCGTCCAAGATCTAGCCAAGGCCTGGCTGTTATGGCGTGGCGCGCAAAGACGGCAATGCTGAATTGCAGCGCCGTTTTAACAAGGACCTATTCCCGGCACTTGGCAAGACAGCAGTGAGCAGTGTGTCCGAACACGATATTCGGGCGCTGATCCGGGCCGTGGTCAACCGCGGCGCTCACCGGCAAGCCATCAGCTTCTTCGCCGACCTCAATCAAATGTTCAGCTGGGCTAGAAAGCGTCAACCTTGGCGGGCTCTGTTGGTCGAGGGCGATCCGACCGAGCTGGTCGACATCACCCCTTTGATTCTTGCTGACTATGAGGCCGAAAGAAGCCGCATTCTTTCGCCCGCTGAGTTGCTGGAACTGCATAACCGCTTCCAACAAATGACCGCCGATTACAACGCCCTCCCCGCCGGGCAAAAGTACGAAGGCATTCGGCCGTTAAAGAAAGAAACTCAACTCGCGCTTTGGATCAGCCTGGGCACGCTGTGCCGGATTGGCGAGTTGCTGCAGGCCGAATGGAAAAATGTCGACCTGGACCAGCAGACCTGGTTCCTCCCCAGTGAAAACGTCAAAGGCACTCGCGGCAAGAAGCAGGACCACCATGTCTTTCTCTCCCCTTTCGCCCTGCATTTCTTTCAGAAACTCAAGACCCTCACGGGAGACTCCCAGTGGTGCTTTCCGAACAAGCTGGATGATGGGCATGTGGACGTAAAAGTGGTGAGTAAACAGGTCGGCGATCGCCAGGCCCGGTTCAAAACCCGTAAGGCTCTCTCCAGACGGCGTCATGACGATACCCTGGTGCTTGCCGACGGCCAGAACGGGGACTGGACGCCGCATGATCTGCGCCGCACCGGCGCGACCATGATGCAGGCTTTGGGGGTCAGCCTGGACGTCATCGATCGCTGTCAGAACCATGTGCTGGCCGGCTCTCGGGTGAGACGCCACTACCTGCATCATGATTACGCCGAGGAGAAGAAACGCGCTTGGAACTTGTTGAGCGATCGGCTCAGTGCCGTGCTGTCTTCAACCTACGAACACCCACCGACTGAGTCGATGATGTCTTTTCCAGCGTACGCCGTGACGGGATTACTACCGCCTTCATAAGTCGGCTTCTTTAGTGCTGCGTCTTCATAGCGTCGTAGAGATCGCCGAGCGCTTTCTTTAGCTCGATTCCAGCCCGTCATGACCGGCAGAAATCGGCTATACGGACATTTTGTCTAGGGTGTCCTGCAATGCGGCAGCTTCGCCTCATTCCAATGCCGAGACCGATACCCAAACAACCGAACCAAGGCTAAAACTATTGGAAGGGGTTCAACCCTCGTTGAACGGCAGGCCTCGCTTCGATGGCGTGAAACCATTGCGATAAGCGTGGATGGCTCTTCCAGTCCAAGCGGTCGCGAACTGATGCTACGATTTTGAAGGCAGAAATATCCGCCATAGACAACTGATTCACGGTCATGAAGTCATCCGTAAGAAAGTTCTCCGCAAAAATGAGCTGCTCAATGACGCGCTTGTTTATCAGGGCGGCTGCATCGTTCAATCCCACCTAACGTAGGAAGAATCCCGCGTGGCTGGGAGCAATATCGCCGGTAAAAAATGAAGTAACGGTCAAACACCCTGACGGTTACAGGGCCTTATTCAACGTTAGGCTACGGCTCGCGGTGACCGGAGAAAACCTGACGCAGTTTCCAGGATCAATTGACCTCCACAACCTCGCTGACCTGTATCACCGGCGCGATATCGGTATAGTTTCCGATGTCCTGGTATATCTTTTCTGCATGCGGCCCGAAGCTTTTCTGGAAGGTTTCAAATGATTCGCAGAAAAGGTGGCACATACCAATATAGGGCGGTTGGGTGCCTGGCAGCCCTCCTGAAATCCCCTTGTCTATCGTGAACTTTCTCAAGCCCTCCCCCATGAACGAACTCACCAGTGGCAGGTGGGTATCGCGATAGTAGTCATGGTCAAAACGGGCATTTTTCTGGTACGGGTACAGAACACTGATTTTTATCATCGAGTCCAACTCCATAAGTTAGAACAGCTTTTCATTCAATGGTCTTGATCTTGGTTTCAATACGCCTCAGCTATGCGAAGCCCAGAGCCTCAAGGATGACCATTTCCGTGTACTAAGTGTGCGAGAAGTTGGTGTCTCTTTAACAGGTGCGGAAGGGACAAGGTGGCACCCAACCGTTAACCCGGATTCGCCCAACCGAAGTGCTGATCAAGATCAAAGCCCGCCCGCTAGGTTCTGACCTGCATAACCCTACAGCGGACTGTGAACACCCGACTGTTTGATTGACCGAATCGCACCTGTTTACACGCAGGAGCCGATGCCATATTCAGCCCTTCAAATCTCCGATCATTGTGCCGTTTTTACACCATGAGCCCGGCAGCCCGGAAAATTGAGCAGGAAGGTTCCGCCATGACGACATTGATCACGCCATATCAGGTACCTGAGTGGGTTCAGGGCACAATGCTAGGCAGTAGCGATGCTCAGGGGTGGCATGGGGTAATCCAGCGTTCCTATCAACTAGAGGCCTGGGAGGTGGCGGCGCCAGCGATCGATCATTACGCCATCATGCTTCAACGCTCGAACAAACCCGCAGCCCTGCAGCGTCGATGTGCTGGAGGATGGCAGCGAAACACGTTCTCCCCGGGCGATATCTCGCTCTTGTCGATCGCTCAGCCAGCCCATTGGCGATGGCAGGAAAGCCTGGACGTGTCTCATATTTACCTTAGCCGGGAACTGTTGTTAAACGTCTCGCGGGAGGTGACGGGCCGCAACGTTAGTGCAGTCCGACTACACGATTTGTTGGCGATCCGAGATCCTGTCCTTACCTCGATTGCCTTGGCAATAACGGCCGAGGCGCAAAGTCCGGCAGCCGGGGGAGCCATGTATGCCGAGGCCCTCGCGACTCAGATGGCCGTGCACCTGCTCAGGCATTATTCAAACCTTGAGTTCCAGGCGGACCGTGCCTCGCTCAAGCTTGACGGTGCCCGAATGCGTAAACTTCATTCCTACATAGAGGCACATCTGGAGAACCCCCTTTCCATCGCGAACCTTGCGGATCAGGTCAACATGGGCGTATGGGCATTCTCGCGTGCGTTTAAGGAGGCCACAGGCAGCCCTCCTCACTTGTACGTTTTAAACGAACGAGTAAAGCGAGCGCAGACTCTGCTGGGCTGCGTAGCCTTGCCATTAAAAGAGATCGCCCTGCAATGCGGTTTCTCGGACCAGGCCCACATGTCACGCCTGATCAAGGCCAGGCTCGGCGTCACACCCGGGCAGTTGCAACGCAGCGCTTTAAAGCCTGTGGATGCAGATCGAATCACCTGAATATTCAAAGATCCCCACCTTTCGCTTCAATACCTCACCTCTGGCCCTTTGTAGGCTTCGATCAACCGGTCAACAGGCACGTTCCCTGAGCCGGTTGTCATCGACATTTCGCCGATTATAAAAACAATAGCTGGAGGATGTATGGAAAGCACCAATGCGCATCGCGCTTCTTCTGTGGCCGCTCAAGACGTACAGGTTTATGACACCGTGATCATCGGTGCCGGGATTGGCGGCCTGTATCAACTATACAAACTGCGCGAGGCCGGGCTCAGGGTCATTGCCGTCGATGCCGGCACCAGCGTGGGTGGCACCTGGTATTGGAACCGCTACCCCGGCGCTCGAGTCGACTCTCCGAGCCATGTCTACCAGTACTGGTTTTCGGAAGAACTCAACAACGCCTGGAACTGGAGAGAACGTTTTCCTGCGCAGCCCGAGACAGAGCGCTACCTGAACTTCGTCGCTGACCGCTATCACTTGCGCAAGGATATTCAGCTCAGTACCCGGGTGCTGTCCTGTGTGTTCGACGAAGGTAAAAGTCGTTGGCGGGTAAGGTGCTCGAACTGGACGATTGAAGCGCGGATGGGGCACGGCTGCATGCGGGGCTCAATTCGCATTCGACTGTTTTTTCAACCGCGCCAGTCAGTGCGCCTGGCCACTAAACCGGTCAGTTCTGGCCGAATACGAAACAGACGCCCCGACGCAGGGGCATTGCCCAGGGTTTCCATGGTCAGGTCGTGACGTGAGCTGGTGATGTACAACATGTCTTTGTTCGGCCCGGCAAAAGCCAGATCGGTGGGGCTTGGCACCGGCAAGCCGATCGTCCGGTCGAGCCCACCGTCTTCGCTGAAGCGCACCAGGCTCCAGCCATCACGCAAGGTCGTCCACACGCCCCCTTGATCATCCAGCGCCAAGCCGCTCAAGCGACCCGAGCCTTTGGGCAGAGACGCGAACCGTCGAACCGAGCTTGCACCCGCCTGCATGACGAACAAAGTGCCGGAGTCCGGCCCCACGGCAAACAACGACTCACCTTTCGCATCCCAACAGAACGCACTGATGCGCTCCTGAAATTGCCATGACGAGCGCAATTCGCCTTGGGTATCCAGCTCACCGAGCGTGCAGCCGCCTGCGTTGCTCCGACAAGCCCAAAGCGTGCCAGAGGGATGACAGGCCAGGCCAAGCAGTTGCTTGCCAGGCCAGTTGACCAAAGGATGCTCTTGCCCTTGCTTGTCGAGCAGTGACCAACCGTTGGCATGGGCGATCAGCAAACCATCGCGATGCAGTTCCATGGCACAGATTGGGGCATCGAGTCGGGCAAAAATTCGTTCACCCTGTGCATCTAGCACCCAGATTGCCGGGGCCAGGGTGTCCGCCCAATACAGTCCTTGGCTCGCTTCACACCAACGGGGAAAAGCGCCATTGAATGACCAGGCGCCCTCCACCAACTCGACTTCACTGTCGGTGATGCGCACGCTGGATTCACTCAGCTGCGCCCCCACCCGCCGCGCCGCATCGGCCAGTTCCGGGCCCAGCAATTCGAGGCGATCGAGGGTCAGCCGGTAAGCGGGTCCGGCTACACTCAGCGCGCCGCGAACCTTGCCCGCATTGTCACGAATGGCCGCAGCGACACAGCGTACCCCCAGCACTATTTCCTCATCGTCGATGGCATAACCGCGGGCCCGGGTGATCTTCAGTTCGGTGTGCAAGCGACGCCGATCAATGATGGTCAGCGGGGTAAGCGCGGTGAGGGTCAGCCCCTTGAGAATTTCTTCGCGGCTGACTTCGTCCAGCGCCGCCAATATTGCCTTGCCCTGCCCTGTGCAGTAGACCGGCTTGCTCTGACCTAATGCGGCGGCCGAGCGCTGACTGTGTGCCCCGTCGCAACGCTCCAACGACATGACCTGATTGCCATCGAGTACCGCGAGATAGGACGTTTCGCCTGTCAGGTCGCGTAACGAGCGCAACTCGAAACTGGCGGCGGCCACCAGATCCGGCATCAGGTAGGCGTTGCGCACCAGTTCCAAATAGCGGAACCCCAACCGATAAACCTTACGCACCGGATCGCGGCGAATCATGCCGCGCTCGATCAAGCTGGCAATGATCCGGTACAGCGTGGTGCGTGGCAAACCCAGTTGGGCGCCGAGATCGGCCTGAGACAGGCCGGTAGGTTTTGAACCAATAGCCTCAAGCACATCCATGGCTTTTTCGAGGGCGCCAGTGCCGTCAGAGGTCGTAGTCATCACAAATTCCCACTCGTTGGAACAAACAGGTCTGCGCAGGATAAACGTCGTTTTCCGCAAGTCAATTAAGTCCTAGCATCGAATTCAACCTAAGAACAAACACTGAAACAAAGTCCCAAATTACGGGAATTACTATCCAGATGTGCACTGCATTTTGAGCTGCATGACTCAGCCAGGAGAACAAGAATGACGCAGATCCACCAATACGCTGACGCGTATGACAATTCCGCGAACCGCAAGGTAACGGTCAGCGATGAAGTGCTGAGCATGCTCGCCGGTTGCAGCAGCGGCTCGCTGACCACCCAATTGTTCAAACTCGGTTTCCGTCAGCCCGCGCTGGTCGGCCTGCGCGCCCTGAGCAAAAACATCAAACCCTTCGCCGGGCGCGCCTACACCATGCGATTCATTCCGGCACGGGAAGACATCGACACCTACGGCACCATGACCACCAAGCCTAATGGCGACAACCTGCAATGGCAGGGTGTAGAGCAGATTCAGCCGGGAGATGTGCTGGTCATCGACAGCCAAAATGATCCGCGCGCCGCCTCGGCCGGCAACATTCTGGTAACCCGTCTGCTGGCTCGCGGCGCCAAAGCGATCATCACCGACGGAGCCCTGCGCGATGGCAGCGAAATCGCCGCCCTGCCGCTGCCAGCCTATGCCCGGGAAATCACCGCCACCACCCGTATCTCTTACCACCATGTCGCGGACTTGCAGGTGCCCATCGGCTGCGCTGGCGTCGCCGTGTACCCGGGCGATGTCATCGTCGGTGATGCGGACGGCATCACCGTGGTTCCCGCGCACCTCGCTGAGGAGCTGGCCGAGTACTGCTCGGTTCAGGACGATCTGGAAAATTACCTGGCCATGCGCATCGCCTCTGGCGAAGCCTTGTGGGGTATTTATCCGCCAGGCCCGGAGGCCATCGCCGCTTACCATGCCTGGATCGCTGACGGTCGCCAGCCGATCCCGAGCATCATCGCTCAGCAGGAGGGCAACTGATGTCAGCCCCTGTCGAACACCCATACGCCGCCCTGATCCGTCGTTACTTCGCCGCCTGCAACGCCGCCGACCACGATGCTCTGGTGTCATGTTTCACCCCGGACGCCGTGCACTACTTCCCCGCAGGCCTACCGGAAATCCCATGGCGCAGCGCCGAAACCATCGCCGCCAAGTGGGTTTGGTGCGTGGAGAATCTGGGCTCGCAGTGGACCATCGAAAAAATCCTGGTCAGCCCCGACAGTCCAGAGGCGGTGATCGAATGGACCCACTGGAAAGGCAAGCTCGGCACCGCCTTGCGTGGTGATGAGTGGTACGTATTTGACGAGCAAACCGGCCTCATCAAGGAAATCCGCGCCTATTACGCTTCGCCAGCCGACCGGGAGGTGACGATCAACGAACTGGTGGACTTCGATTACACCGGCCGTGGCTATCACTTGGAACCCCAAGGGAATCGCTCATGAGCAGTCCTGAAATCACTCTGATCGATCATGCCGTAGCAGCAGCGGCTGACGCGGCAAACTTCTGGGCCGAGTCGAAAGCCGGCCTGCGTATCCAGTTGCTCAACGGCCTGGCCGACGCCCTGGAACAGCATCAAGTCGAACTGATCGCCGTCGCCGATGAAGAAACTGGCCTGGGTGTCGCACGCCTGACCGGCGAAGTGGCTCGAACCGCTTTCCAACTGCGCGGTTTTGCCGATGCGGTTGAAGCCGGCATGCCTTACGCGGTGATCGACGACCAGGCCATTGCCGGTACACCACCCGCCGGTCGGCCGCGTCTTACTCGCGTGCAGCAGGCGCTGGGCCCAGTGGCGATGTTCTCGGCGAGCAACTTTCCATTCGCTTTTTCCGTGCTCGGCGGCGACACCGCATCAGCCCTGGCCGCTGGTTGCCCGGTGGTGGTAAAAGCTCACTCCGGCCACCCGCAACTGTCCCGTGCCGTGCACGAAGTGGCGCTGGGTGTACTCGCAGCACAAGGTTTGCCGGCAGGTTTGCTGGGCTTGGTGGAAGGTGCATCCCGCGCCGCCGGTGTGCATCTGGTGCAACACCCGCACATTGCCGCCGTGGCCTTTACCGGTTCCTATCAAGGTGGCACCGCCTTGTGGAAAGTCGCCAACGAGCGGTCACGTCCGATTCCGTTCTTTGGCGAACTGGGCTCGATCAACCCGCTGCTGGCGCTGCCGGAAATCCTCGAGCGCGATGGTGAGCATCTGGCCAAGTCGCTGGCGGCATCCATCACCCTGGGCTGCGGCCAGTTCTGCACCAGTCCGGGTGTGATCGTGCTGTTCGACCATCCGGCCAGCGAGCGCTTTATCGAGCAGTTCGCCGCGGCCCTGCAGCCCTTGAGCACTCACCGGATGCTGACGCCGAGCATGCGCCGCGGCTTCGATAACGGCGTCGCTCGCCTTCAACAGGCCCCTGCCGCTCGGCCTCTATTGCAGCCACACGCTGATACCGAAGGTCCGGCGCCCAGGCTGTTCGCCGTCGATGCCCAGGCCTTTATCGAGGATGCGCACTTGCGCGAAGAAATCTTCGGCCCAGCGGCGGTTGTGCTGAGGGTCAGCTCCGTGGCGCAGGCCATCGACGTACTGAATGCCATCGGTGGCAGCCTGACCGCGACCCTATGGGGTTTCGATCAGGCCAGCGAGGACAACCTCGCGCTGATCCGCACTGCCCGCCAGATCGCCGGGCGGGTGTTGTTCAGCGGTGTGCCGACTGGCGTGGCCGTCACTGCCGCACAGCAACACGGCGGACCGTGGCCAGCCTCGACCCAACCGCAAAGCACCTCGGTGGGTTATGCCGCACTGGAACGTTTCCTGCGCCCAGTCGCGCTGCAAGACGCCCCCACCTGGCTGCTCGACGAATAAGGAGTCCGCAAAATGATGAAGCACATTGTGATGTTCCGCCGCCTGCCCGGCATGGAGCAAAACGTCGAACTGGAAACGCATCTGATCCAGTGGATGCGCGACCTGCCCAAGGACATCGATTTTGTCCGCGACTGGAAAGTCTCGGCCAATGAACTCGATCGGCCGATCTGCTGGGACTACCTGCTGGAATCGAGCTTCGATGACGCCGACGCCGTGCAGCGTTACCTCCCCCACCCGGCCCATGTGGCGCTGATCACCGAACTGAAGACGTACTTCGAGTGGGTCGCCATCGATTACACACAGGACACCGATCGACAGGCCGCCTGATCACCCACCAGCGACGCGGGTATTGCTTGCCCGCGCCACTGGCGCACTCGCGACAACAATAATTATATGAGGCACAAAATGAACAATACTGAGCGCTATGCGCTGGCCGGTTCCCCCGACCCGTCTGCGATTGCCGGCGCAAGTGCTGGCCACTCTGCTGCTGCGAGCCCCGCCGTGGCCAAAACCAGCTACCGATTCCTGATACTCGCGCTGATCACCATCGTGCTGGCCCTCAGCACCGGTGACCGCGCTGCACTGTCGGTGGCCGGCACCGATATGGGCAAGGAGCTGGGCATCAGTTCAGTGGAAATGGGCTACCTGTTTTCCGCGTTCAGTTGGGCCTACGTGATCTTCCTGATTCCTTCCGGCTGGCTGACCGACTGGATCGGCTCCAAGCGCTCGATGATGCTCGCCGTGGTGGTGTGGTCCTGCTTCACCGTGATGATGGGCATGGTGCACTTCATCGGCATGGTCGTTCCTCTATTGCTGGGGCTGCGCTTTTTGCTGGGTGCTGCCGAATCCCCCGTCGGCCCGGCCTCTGGACGGATCATCGCCGCGTGGTTCCCCTCCTCTGAACGGGGCGTTGCCGGGGCGATTTTCAACAGTGCTCAATACCTCTCGCTGGCGCTGTTCACGCCGATCATGGGATGGCTGTGCTACCGCTTTGGCTGGGAATACGTGTTCATCATCATGGGCCTGATCGGCCTGGTGATCGGCGCGGTTTGGTGGAAGCTTTACTACCTGCCCATCGATCATCCGAAAATGAATGCCGAGGAGCTCGAGTACATCCGCGCGGGCGACGGTCTGGTGGACCTCGAAGGACTCAAGGCCAAGGCTGCACAAAGCAAGGGCATGAAGCTTGGAGAAATCGGCCAGTTGTTTCGCAGCCGCATGCTAGTGGGGATTTTCATCGCCCAGTACTGCATCACCTCGATCACCTGGTTCTTCATGACCTGGTTCCCGATCTACCTGGTCAAGGAACGTGGCTTCGACATTCTCCAGGCCGGTTTCGTCGCGGCGATCCCCGCGCTGTGCGGCTTGGTGGGCGGTGTCTCCAGCGGTTTCATTTCCGACCGACTACTGAAGAAAACCGGCTCTCTGAGCCTTGCCCGTAAAACCCCGATCACCATCGGCCTGTTGCTCAGTTCCAGCATCGTGCTGTGCAACTACGCCGACAGTGCCTGGCTAGTGGTGGCGCTGATGAGCGTGGCGTTCTTCGGCAAAGGTTTCGGCTCCCTGGGCTGGACCGTGGTGGCAGACACCGCGCCAAAAGAGTTGATCGGCACCACCGGCGGCGTGTTCAACGCCTTTGGCAATACTGCCGGGATCGTCACCCCGGTGGTGATCGGCTACATCCTGCAAAGCACCGGTTCCTTCGAAGGCGCGCTGATCTACGTCGGCGCCCATGGGCTGCTGGCAGTCCTCAGCTACTGGCTGATCGTCGGCAAGATCAAGCGTTTCAAACTGAACAGCGCATCCTGACAACAAGGCGTGAATGAGGTACTCCCGATGAAAATGATTTTCCGCTGGCACGGTCCGAACGACCCCATCAGCCTGCAATACATCAAGCAGATTCCAGGCCTGTACGGCATTGTTTCCTCGCTGTACGACATGCCACTGGGCGAAGTCTGGCCGGTGGATCGCATACAAAGCCTGCGCAGTGCCGCCGCGGTCCACCACCTGAAGATGGACGTGGTCGACAGCTTTCGTGTGCATGAAGAGATCAAGCTCGGCAAACCGGGTCGCGAAGCGCTGATCCCGCACTACATCGAAACGCTCAAAAACCTTGCAGCCAGCGGCATCAAGATTGTCTGCTACAACTTCATGCCGGTGTTCGACTGGACCCGCACCCACATGGAGTATCAACTGCCGGACAGCTCCAACACCTTGGCCTTCGAAGCCGCGCTGGTGGACAAGCTCGACGTCTCCAGCGGCGTGATTCCGTTACCGGGCATTGGCACCAAGTATCCGCCTGAGAAACTCCAGGCGCTGCTGGAAGAATACAAAGGCGTCAGCACCGAACAGATGTGGAGCAACCTTGAGTACTTCCTTGGAAAGCTGGTGCCCGTGGCCGAGCAACTGGGCCTGAAATTGGCGCTGCATGCTGACGATCCGCCCCGTTCAGTGTTCGGCCTGCCGCGCATCATCAAGAACATCGAAGACCACCGGCGCGTCCTCGACATCATCGACTCGCCGGCCAATGGCCTGACACTCTGCAGCGGCACCATCGGCTCGGACCTGAACAACGACGTACCAGCCTTCATCAACGAATTTGCCGCCCGTCAACGGGTGCACTACGTGCATCTGCGCAACGTGAAAGTTGCCGATAACGGCGACTTCTACGAGTGCGCTCATCCGACCGAGTGCGGTTCCCTGGACATGGCGGAAATCATGCGCGCCCTGCATGACGCCAACTTCGGCGGCTACGCCCGGCCGGACCACGGTCGCATGATCTGGGGTGAAACCGGCGTACCGGGCTACGGCCTGTACGACCGAGCACTGGGCATCATGTACCTGCAAGGCCTGTGGGAAGGCATCGCCAAACAGAAAAGCAAAGCCATCCTCAAGTCCCTCAGCGCCGTGGCCTGACGCACATGTCGATGGGCACACAGCCCATCGACAGCCCGATAACAAGAAGTGGAGAGTTCCATGACTGCCCGAGAAGTCAGCCCCGTCATTCGCCTCGACCCTGCCGACAACGTCGTGGTCGCCCGTGTTGCCATCGCCATCGATACGCCGATCCCCGATGAAGGCGTGACGACCCTGCAAGAGGTACCGCTAGGCCACAAGATCGCTACGCGCATGATCGAGAAAGGCCAGCCGGTGCTCAAGTACAACACGGTCATCGGTTACGCCAGCGAAGACCTGGCGCCTGGTACCTGGATGCACAGCCACAACATCGCCTTCGGCGAAACCGATCGCGACTATCGCTACGGCCTCGATTACATGCCCACCGACCTGCTGCCCCCCGACCAGCGTGCGACCTTCCAGGGCATCGTGCGCAAGGACGGACGCGTGGCAACGCGCAATTATCTGGGCGTGTTTGTGGTCGGTAACTGCGGCGCCACCGTCGCCCGGAAAATTGCCAACCACTTTGACGAACAACGCTTGGCCGATTACCCGAACATCGACGGCGTGGTGCCGTTCGTTCATGAAATCGGCTGCGGTATGGAAATGACCGGCGAACCCATGGACCTGCTACGCCGCACCATCGCCGGGCATATCCGCCATGCCAACACCGCAGGTGGCTTGCTGATCGCTTTGGGTTGCGAGCGCAACAATATTTACGGTTTTATCGAGCAGGAAAAACTCGAGATCAATGACCTGCTCAAGACCCTGGTAATCCAGGACGTCGGCGGCGTGAAAAGCGCGGTGGCACAAGGCATCAAACTGATCGAAGCCATGCTGCCCGAAGCCAACCGGATCAAGCGCGAGCCGGTGTCGGCCGAGCACTTGATGATCGGTATGCAATGCGGTGGGTCCGATGGCTTCTCGGGACTGTCGGCCAACCCGGCGCTGGGTGCGGCAGTGGACATTCTGGTGCGCCATGGCGGCACGGCGATTCTCTCCGAGACCTCAGAGATCTTCGGTGTGGAACACACTCTGACGGCGCGGGCAGTGACCCCGCAGGTCGGCCGCAAACTGATCGAGCGCATCGAATGGTGGCTCAAGTACAACGAAGGTCGCGACACCCAGATCAATGGCCGGGTTAGCCCTGGCAACAACGCCGGCGGCCTGGCCAATGTTCTGGAAAAATCCCTCGGTGGCGCCAAGAAAGGTGGCAATGCACCGCTGATGGAGGTCTACGAATACGCTTATCCGGTCACCACTCACGGCCTGGTGTTCATGGACACCCCCGGCTATGACCCAGTGTCTGCGACCGGCCAGATAGCCGGCGGCGCCAACATGATCGCCTTCACCACCGGACGCGGTTCGTGCTTCGGCTCAGTCCCCGCGCCAACCTTCAAGCTCGCCAGTAATTCACCCATGTTCAACCGCATGAGCGACGACATGGACATCAACTGCGGGCAGATCATTGATGGCGACAAGAGCATCAAGGAAATGGGCCAGGAGATATTCGAACGCCTGCTGACCCATGCTTCCGGCGAGAAGACCAAGAGCGAACTCAACGGCCTGGGCGAGGATGAGTTCTGCCCGTGGCAGATCGGCGTGCTGGCCTGATAAACCGCTTCACCCCACAACGGTTCCAAATAGCACCCCCCCAAACAATCAACCTTACGCGCGAGATCGAGGCGGATCATGCCGCGCCCGATCAAGCACACCCATGGCATTTTCGAGGTATCCAGTGCCATTAGAGGAAGTCGTTGCCACTTATTCCCACAAGTTGGAACAAATAGATCAGCGCAGAAAAAACCTCGTTTCCCACCCGTTAATTAAGTCTTAGCATCCAATTCAACGTGAGAACAAACACCAAAACAAAGTCCCAAATTACGGGAATAGCTATCCAGATGGGCGGCCATCTGACTCAAGCAGGAGCTCTGAAGAACGGATGCCTGCAAAAGCTGATTTAGAAAACATAAAAAAACAATAATCGGCATGCTGCAAATGCCGGCCGGAGATTCAACATGCACAAGAAAAAGAACTACCGCTGGACAATCCTGACGATGCTGGTCATCGCCATGATCATCAACTACGTGGACCGTGCTGCCCTGTCCATCGCCATGCCCTTCATTACCCAGGAATACCACCTCACGCCTTCTGAAAAGGGCATGATCTTCAGCAGCTTCTTCATAGGCTATGCGCTGTTCTGCTTCGTCGGCGGTTATCTGGCCGACCGATACGGTCCAAAACGCGTACTCACCTACGCCATGAGCGGCTGGTCGATCCTCTGCGGTTTGACCGCACTGGCCTTCAACTTCTGGTCGCTGCTGATCGTTCGCGCGCTGTTCGGTGTGGGTGAAGGCCCGGTATCCACCACTGCCAACAAAACCGTGAACAATTGGTTCCCGATCAAGGAACGGGCGCGCGCCATCGGTATCAACCAGGCAGGCGGCCCTCTGGGCGGCGCACTGGCTGGACCGATAGTCGGCTTCCTCGCTCTTTGGCTGGGCTGGCGCGTGGCCTTTATCGTGATGGCCGTGATGGGCTTGATCTGGGCTGTCTGCTGGTTCCGTATGGCGACCTCAACGCCCCAGGAGCACCCGAAAGTCAGCGCCGAAGAAATCGCCCTAATCAATGCCGAACGCGATGTCCCGGTCATGACCGCCGCAGAAGCGCCACGTACGCCGGTGCTTGAGATCATTTTGCAGCGCTCGGTACTGGTCACCGGCGTGTCGCTGTTTTGCTACAACTACATCCTGTACTTCTTCATGACCTGGTTCCCCAGCTACCTGATCGACGCCAAAGGCATCGATCTGAAATCCATGAGCATCGTCACATCGCTGCCCTGGCTGGTGGGGACCGTGGGCTTCCTGTGTGGTGGCGTGCTGATCGACTACATCTACAAGCGCACCGGCAAACAGCTGTTCTCGCGCAAAGTCGTACTGGTGACCTGCCTGCTGGTAGCAGCGTGCTGCATCGCATTGACCGGTCAGGTCGAGGACGTGACACAAAGCGTGGTGGTCATGACGGTTGCCATCGGTTTCCTGATGCTGACGGCTCCCGCCTATTGGTCGCTGATTCAGGACGCCGTACCGGGTCATCAAGTCGGTACCGCCGGCGGCTTCATGCATGGCCTGGCCAACTTGTCGGGGATCGTCGCGCCAACCGCCACCGGGATCATCATCCAGACTTCCGGTACCTACGCCAGCGGCTTCGCCTTGGCCGGTGGCCTGGGCATTCTTGGAGCGCTGATTGTGGCGATCTTCGTCGGCCAACCGAAGTCCCTGACCCCGTCCCTCTCGCCGGCCTGAACCTTCGCTAGAGCAATGCGCAAACACATTTGAGGAGTGACACATGCAAACCATCCTGATTACCGGTGCCGCAGGTATCGTCGGCAAGGCGCTGCGCCCCTTGTTGCGTGAGCACTACGCCCTGCGCCTGTTCGATCGCCTGCCGATCACCGACCTGGTGGAAAACGAAAGTGCCTTTTGTGGTGACCTGACCCGCACCGCAGACATTCTCGAAGCGGTCGAGGGTGTCGACGGCGTCCTGCACCTGGCTTGCGCTCACGGCATCGACATCCATTTCGAGAGCACCCTCAACAGCAACTACAACGCGACCCTGCAATTGCTCGAGGCCGCGCAAAAGTCCGGCGTAAAGCGGTTTATCTTCGCCAGCAGTCATCACGTGCTGGGGCAATACCGCACTGATGCTGCCGAGTCGTTCGACGATTTGTCCGCAGCTCCGGACAGCTACTACGCGCTGAGCAAAGTGTTTGGCGAGGGGGCCTGCGCCACTTATGCCCAGCGTTACGACATGGCGATCTGCGCGATACGCATCGGGAATGCCGATCCGCTGGTCAGTGATGCTCGCCGGTTGCGTCTCTGGGTCAGTGCCCGCGACCTGGCGCAGTTGGTGTGTATCGGCATGGAGCACCAGCAGATTCGCTATGAAGTGATTTACGGCGTCTCCGAAAGCCCACGGCCATTTTTCAAAAACACTCGAGCCAGGGAACTGGGCTACCGCCCCCTGGACAATGCCAGGGACTTCATCGCCCCCGACTACCTCGACTACGACGCCATGTGCGCACAAAGCTCCGGCCGTGACTTTCTCGGTGGCGCCTATGCAGTCAGCCCACTGGCCAGCTGCCTGGAGTCCGCATGATTATTCGCAAGGTCGAGACCTTCATTGTCGAAATTCCTTTTCACGACGGCGGCAAAGGTCAAGGCATCACGCCAACCGCCTGGCGCACGCTGGAAAACGTACTGGTGCGCATCGAGGATGATCAGGGGCATGTGGGCTGGGGTGAAGCCTTCGGTTACTTCACCGCCGATGCGACCAAGGCCACCATCGACCGCCTGATTGCGCCGGTGCTGGTCGGCAGCAGCGTCGAGGACATTGGCGCCTGGAACCTCAAGACCCAACGTCAGTTGCATCTGTTCGGCCGCTACGGAGTGACCATGTTCGCCATTTCAGGGGTGGACATTGCCTTGTGGGATCTGGCCGCCCAGCGTCGTGGCGTACCGCTGCACCGACTCTTTACCGACAGGCTGCGCAACCATGTGCCGGCCTACGCGAGCCTGGTGCGCTACGCCGACGGCGACGTCGCACCCGCCATCTGCAACCAGGCACTGGACATGGGCTTCAAGGACATCAAGCTGCATGAAGTGACCCTTGCCGAAATCGCTCAGTGTCGGCAGGCCATTGGCTACGACGTGCCGCTGTCCACCGATGTGAACTGCGGCTGGTCTATCGACGACACCCGTGCCTGGCTACCGAAACTTGCAGAACTGCAACTGGCCTGGCTGGAAGAACCGATCTTCCCGCCGGAGGATTTCGCGACCTTGAACAGCCTGCGCGGCCAGGGTGTTTCGCTGTCTGCCGGTGAGAACTGGTGCAGCGCCTTCCAGTTCGAACAGGCACTCAAAGCCGGGGCGGTCGACTCGGTGCAGCCGAGCGTGACCAAAGTCGGCGGCATCAGTGAATGCTTGCGTATTGCCGAACTCGCACGTCAGTACAACACCCCGGTCTTGCCACACTGCCCTTACTTTGGCCCCGGTTTCCTCGCCACCTTGCACTTGGCTGTCGCTCAAGAACAGGTTGCACAGATCGAGTACCTGTTCGTCGAGCCGCAAGCCTGGCTATATGACATCCAGGGCATGCGCCAGGGCCATTTGTTCGAGATTCCGCAAGGCGTTGGCCTGGGCCAGCAGATGGATCAAAGCGTCTTCGATCGCTTCCGTCGCGCTTGAATCAGGAGCAGACAATGTCGACCCTTTTTCAGCAACTGACCCTGCAAACCGCCGAACTGAGCCTGCAATTGCTCCCCGAGCACGGCGGTCGAATCGGCCGCCTGCAAGTGCGCAAACACGCTCTGGAGATTTTGCAGCCGATCGATGCCTCGCAGTCTCTGGACCCACTGAACTGGCCCAAGGGCGGCGCCTATCCGCTGATCCCGTACTCCAATCGAATTGCTAACGCACAGTTGCGCTTCGAGGGTCGGGATTATGCGCTGCCCGCCCATCCACACGCATTGCCACACACACTGCATGGCGTCAGCCATACCCTGGCATGGCAGGTGGACAGACAGTCGACGACCCAGGCCAGCCTGAGCCTGGACTACAGCGGCCCACACTGGCCATGGCCGATTCGGGCCGAGCAGCATTTCGAGCTGAGCGGCGGTAGTTTGCGGATTCGGCTTGCACTGTTTAATAAGGGGGAAACGCCGATGCCGGCCGGTTTAGGTCTGCACCCGTATTTCCTCGCTCACCCGCAATTGCAAACCAGTTTGAGTTGCACCCGCCAATGGCAGATCACCGCGGATTACTTGAGCACCGGACAGCACCGGACAGGTGACGTGGCGATGCAATTCGACAGTCAGTCCTGGCAAACCGAGACCTGTGCCCATTACCTGTCGCAATGGGCCGGCAAGGTCGATCTCGACTATCCGCAGGGCCGCTTGCGCCTGACAGCCAGCCCTGAACTGGAGCATCTGGTGGTGTTCGCGCCAGCCGGTTCGCCTTATCTGTGCATCGAGCCGGTTTCACACCTGGCGGATGGTTTCAACCTGCAACCGCTGCTAGGAGAACTGAGCGGCACCCAAGTCGTGGCGCCAGGAGAACGCTTCTCGGCCGACCTGTGTTTCGAATGGATCGAGCCCTTACAACGGCCCGGATAACCTTCCAGCCTGACCTTCAACAATGAACTGATGCATCCCTGCCCGCCCGAGAATCTCGGGTGGTGAGCTCACTCATTTCTAAAAAGAACAAAAAAATGAAAATCAAACCCTCATCGCCTCACTCCATGACCCTCTGCATGACGCTCTGCGCCATGCCCTTGGCGGCCCACGCCGATTTCGTCAGCGACAGTAAAGCCACAGTGCTGATGCGCAATTTTTACTACAACCATGACCTTCGGGATTCAAAAGCTCCGGCGCAATCGAAAATCGAGGAGTGGGCGCAAGGCTTCATTCTCAAGGCCGAATCGGGTTACACCGAAGGCACGGTCGGTTTTGGTCTGGACATGTATGCCGGTCTCGGGATCAAGCTCGACTCCTCGCCCGACCGCAGCGGCTCAGCCCTGCTCCCCGGCGCTTACAATCGCGCAGGCGGCCCACGCAACGCCGACCCAAGCTCTGTTGATGAGTATTCCGAGGCGACCGGTGCGCTAAAAATGAAAGTATCGAAAAGCGAACTGAAGGTCGGTGGCCTGTTCCCGAAAATCCCGCTGGTCTCTGCCGGTGACTCGCGCCTGCTGCCACAGTTTTTCGAAGGCGCCATGCTCAGCGTTCGTGAGTTCAACAATGTCGATATCGATCTCGGCCAGATGCGCGCGGTCAACTATCGAGAGTTCAGCGGTAGCCGAAAGATGCAGACTGGTAATTACCTGTCGGTAGAAAGCGACCGCTTCAACTACCTTGGCGGGACCTGGCGGATTGCCCCGAATGCCTCGGTTGGCGTGTGGGAAGGCGAACTGAAAGACGTTTATCGTCAGACGCTCTACACCACCACCCTCAACCAACCGGTAGGCGCCTGGAAGTTCGGCGCCGTGGTGAACTACCTCACCTCCAGCGAAGCCGGCGAAGAGCTCGCAGGCAAGCTCGACAGTCGCATGGCGTCGACCCTGCTTTCTGCCAATCTGGGCCCACAAACATTCCGCTTAGGTTTGCAGTACAACGCGGGCGATAGCGCCTTGCCATTTCTTCACGACACCGACCTCCCCGGCGTGGCCAACGCAGTCCAGGTGCTACGTTTCGATCGCGCGCAAGAGCGCTCATGGCAAGCACGTTACGACTTCGACTTCGCCGGTATTGGATTACCAGGCCTGGTGGCAATGGCACGTTATGTTCATGGCGATAACTTCAAAGTTGTCGGACAAGACGGCCAAGAGTGGGAACGCAACATCGACGTGTCCTACACCATCCAGAGCGGCACTTTTAAAGACCTGTCGTTCAGATTGCGTAACGTCGAACTGGTCGGCGATGCGACGGGACGGCGCGATGAGAATCGCTTTATCGTTTCGTATCCATTATCACTGCTCTGATCTTGGATGCCCCCCTAAGCCCATCAAGAAGCCAAATCATGGAAGATGAATCTAACTCTCTCCTGAAAAGCGATTACCCATGACTCGGTTCTATCTCTGAATCTCTCCTTCTCCTACTCCTTCTCATGTCAGGTTCAGCACTGAATCTGACATGAAGTTTTTTCCATGGAGCGTTGAGGATTACACCCAAAGCCAGTGGTTTTGTGGGGGTAAAAACGACCAAAAATAAAAAGGGGTCGCGAGATAAAATCTCGCAACCCCTTGAATTATATGGTCGGGACGGAGTGATTCGAACACTCGACCCCTAGCACCCCATTCAGTTAAGCACTAGACATCCCTAGTTCGCACAACACCTCTATAGAATCCTAAGCCTCAGTAAAATAAGACCTTTCAGCGATTAACTCTTCCAACAACCGCTATCCTGACCTACCCTTAGCTGACGGATCCGTGGGAGTAAATGTGGGAGTAAATTTCTCAGGAGGTTGATTATGGCCAAGCTCACCGCCAAAGAACTAGAAGCACTCACTGAGCAAGATGTCGGCAGCGTTATACGCGACGAAGGCAGCCTCTCAGGCAGGGTCTCACTCCGCAAAAAAGGTGTCGCCATCCCCTTTTACTTCCAATTTCGTTGGGAAGGTATTTACACCCGCTTTTCCTGCGGTACCTGGCCAAACAAGTCGTTGACCGAAATCCGCAAGGAGCGCAACGAAGCGCGAGACCTCGTAGCCAAAGAGATCAATCCTAATGAAAACAAGCGCGCCGGGAAGGTCAGACAAAAAGCGGAACTGGCTGCTCAACTCGCGGAGGCCGATCGGCAAAAGTCTAAGGAGCTAACGCTGCTGGACCTGGCGGAAGAATGGCTTCGCGATGGTGTGGCACGCAAGGATGGTAATGCCGAGCTACGGAGAAAGTTCGCGAAAGATCTTTACCCCGCCCTTGGCTCAAAAGTCATCAGTTCAATCAGTGAGCATGACCTGCGGAACCTGGTGCGGTCCGTAATGGCTCGCGGCGCTACTCGTCAAGCCATCAGTCTTTTTTCGGATATCGTTCAGATGTTTGGATGGGCCCAAAAACGCCAGCCATGGCGAACGCTGCTGATTGACGGAAACCCAGCAGACTTGGTCGAAATCAACAAACTGGTACCCAGTGACTACCAGGAGGAGCGAACTCGGATCCTCTCCTCTAGCGAACTTCAAGAACTACACCACCGCTTTGAAAAAATGACTGCGGACTACGCAGCACTACCTGCCGGCGAAAAGTACGATGGGATTCGCCCACTCAAACCAGAGTCCCAACTTGCGCTTTGGATCTGTTTGGGAACGCTATGCCGGATCGGTGAACTGCTTCAAACCGAATGGAAAAACGTAGACCTGGAAAATGGCGTCTGGTTTATTCCCGTGGCAAACGTCAAAGGCAGCCGTGGAAAGAAGCAGGACCACCACGTGTTCCTATCTGCGTTTGTGACTCACTATTTCAGCAAGCTTCGGTTGCTTACGGGACACTCTCAATGGTGCTTCCCCGCAAAGCATCATGATGGTCATGTCGATCTCAAGGTCGTCAGCAAACAGGTGGGAGACCGCCAATCACGCTTCAAAAAACGCAAACCGCTTTCCCGTCGCCGACATGATGACACCCTGGTGCTGTCCGGTGGTGCGAATGGGGAATGGACACCCCATGACTTGAGACGAACAGGAGCAACCATGATGCAAGCCTGGGGCATAAGCCTTGACGTGATAGATCGGTGCCAGAACCATGTGCTTGCAGGTTCTCGGGTCCGCCGGCACTACTTACATCATGATTATGCCGAAGAGAAAAAAGCAGCCTGGAGCCTGCTGAGCGAGAAGCTCACTGAGATCATGATTGACCAGGATGGTTTGTAGGGACTTGAGACACAATAGAAGGTCATCGCCTCCGCCATCTTTATACGACGAAGCCCTGACTATTCAGGGCCTTGTCGTTTCTGGCTTTTGGAAAAACCTACCACACTTCAGCTCATATCCTGGATGGAGTATTGCTTTTCGACCAGCGACTAGTTTATCGAATGGTCTCTTGTCCCTGTACTTCTGAAGCAGCGACTAAGGGGCAACTGCTGAAAGAAGCGCCCAAACAAAGATAATAATTTTAATCTTCCCCCCAGCGAAGCCCAACAAACTACGTACAAACGAAAACGCCGCTCAGAGGCAAAGAACCCATTGCTTGAGACAACACAAGTCCAGCGAGGCGCCGGGGATGTATTAGTAATGATTTTCAATTGGGGTCTAACCGCCACGAGCGTTCGTCGTTGTAGCTTGGGCGGCCAACCATTCTGACCGGATTATCCGCCAGATGTATTCCCCACTCGCAGCGAGCAACTTCAATAACACACTGAAACAACGCGAGTACACGCGTCACCACGAGCAAGAGGTTCAGCGAACCCTCTTGCTCGACTTTGGGTGGAACGGGCAGATCTGCTGGATGATGAGTTTTTCGGCATTGAAGGACCAACGTTGAGCCCGCGGGCAAACTGGATTGGTTCTTGGCGCTTTCACCAGCAGGCAGGGTGACTTTGCTGAAGATGGAGCAGGCTGACGGAAAGGATGCGCTGTCGCGCGCTTAACAGCGCGTGTGGATCGCATACGGCACGGCGGCTCTGGCGTAGCAGTTCCTTAACGCCAAGAATCGCGCCACTGCAGACGATAAGCGTGTCGTCTTTCGATGCCAGCTGGAGAAGCTCGAAGGCGCACTGGAACAGTGGCCCTACTTCTTCGAATCGGTGTTCAGCCTGGTCAACGCGGTGTCCGCGCCTCTATGCCGGTATTTTGACCCCATCAACCCGGCAGTGACGCAGCTGATTTTTCATGGTCTGCCACGCATGTCGCGATGGCGTGAGGCGTTGGCATCACGAGAAAGCTTCGCCGCTACGGTGGGCCAGGATTACCCAGCCAGCTTCAAGCAACATTTGGCCGAGCGCCAAGCGATCTTGGCGGATTGACGCGCCCCAAGGCTGCCTTCGCTCTCACAATGTCTCGACCCGGCGGCGCTCCGAAGAGACGTTTGTATTCACGGCTGAACTGCGAGGCGCTTTCATAGCCGACCGCAAATCCCGCTTCGGCCGCGCCAGATTGGTTTGCGATCATGCGACGGCGGGCCTCGTGAAGCCGAATATACTTCTGATACTGAAGCGGACTCACGGCCGCGACGGCTTTAAAGCGGCTGTAAAAAACGGATACGCTCATGCCCGCGAGCGCAGCAACCGCCTTGAAATCGAGGCGCTCGGTGTAGTGGTCACGGATCCATGCCATGGCTTGTCGGATGTGCGACAGGCGCGAATCGGATCCGGCAATCTGACGGAGCAGGCCGCCATGCGGTCCCATCAGCAGCCGAAACATGAGCTCATGCTCCAAGGACTGAGCCATCACCGGAATCTCGGCGGGGCAATCGAGCAACTCCAATAGCCTTCGCCAGGCCCCCAGAAGCGACGCGCTTGCCGTGCTGACGCCGTAGCCTGATTCAACTGGCAACTCTGGTATTGCGGCCATTTCGTGTATGAGGTTCGACAGCAGGACCGGGTCCAGAAACAAACCGACTGCGAGAAACGGTCGCGCCTCTGACGCCTCACAAATCTGGCCCAACGCTGCAATCTCAGCCGCGACTATCATGCTTTGACCAGGGCCATACTCAAACATCTGGTCGCCGATAAACATGCGCTGAGTTCCCTGGATTACCAGGGACACCGCAGGATCATAGATCAGCGGGTCGATCTCGGTCGTACGGTCGAGCGAGTAGGCGAACAGCCTTGGCAGTTGAAGACTGTTGCGCCCGGCGTGCCGCAACGCCATCTCGCGGATTTCGTCGAGTTCGCTCATCGAGGCATCCAGTATTGATTGCCAAATACTATCAAGCTTTCCGGAAAATCAGGCAAGTTTGGCGGCAGATCAGACATTGTAGCGATACATCTCAACGCTTAGTTTATGGCATAGACCACTGAGGCCTATCACATCTTCTAAGAGGAATTGCCATGCCCACGCCAACTGAGACTGTCTCGGCTTTTTGCGCAACGTTTTTCGAAGACGGTGGAAGGCCAGCCGTACGTCGCTGGTTTACACCCAACACGCGCTGGGTCAACGAAGGCGTTTCAGTCACAAATGGCGCCGAAGAGGCCATTGCCATGATCGACGAACTGGAAACGTCGATGGGCATCTCCACGGTCCATATCGACATGCTCGCGATTGCCGCCAACGGATCTCGCGTTCTAACCGAAAGGCTCGACCGGTTCGAGCGTGCCGACGGCAGTGAAATCGGACGCGTGATGATCATGGGCATCTTCGAGCTCGAAGGCGACAAGATTGTCGAGTGGAGGGACTATTTCGACGTTAATGCCCTTCAGAAATTCACCGTCGGCTGAGACGTCGGCTCCGAAATGTGCGTTGGACGCGGAGATAACTGTCCCTGCACTCAGCACAACGCACACACTTTAAACTCTGACGAGGCGTTAGTCCGACCAGCGGAGATGGGGCATCTTCCGAAACTGCCGCCCCCCCCACCACGCTTACTCACTCAGATGACGTCAAAACTTCTGTATTGAGACTTGGAGGCTGTTCAGATGAAGCATGCCCTCATAACCCTGACCCTTGTTGTATTTACCATGGTTGCTTGGGCTGAACCGTCCGAAGCATCTGTCAAGACAGAGGACGGTAGAATGCCAACGCCAATCGAAGTCGTCACCGCTTTCTCTGCTGCTTTCCCAGAGGATGATGGCAAGGTCGCCATTCGGCGATATTTCACGCCCAAGACAGTTTGGGTCAATGAAGGTGTTTCGAGCACCACAGGAATAGAAGAAGCGATCACGTTTCTAGAGCGCCCCAACAGATCTCCGAGCATCGCGGCCGTCCATTTTGACATGCTTGCTATCGCCGCGGACGGGAATCGCGTGCTGACCGAGCGACTGGATCGGTTCGTACGCTCTGATGGCAGCGAGATCGCCGCCTTCAAGGTGATGGGCATATTCGAGGTGGAGGGCGATCGCATCGTGGCCTGGCGTGACTACTTCGATGTCAACGCCGGCAAGAAAATATCTGACGACAAACGCTAGGCTCAGGACCCATTGATCAGAGCCAGAAGAAGATGACAGCTGCTGCGATGCATATGGCGAAGCAGCAGATGTAGGCGCAGCTGTTGTAACAAGTAGGCTCACTTCTTCGGGTTTCCCGAGAAGGTAAAAAGTCGGACGCCCGTGCTTATTTGCTGACTATCCGCGATTCGTATGACCAGTTGACGAAAAACTTCGACGACTTGATCAACCAGTCCAATCAGGGAGCGGAGCTCGCCGGCCAGCGGTCCGCCGAGGCGTATAGCAGTGCCACCAACGGCATCAATGCAGCCATCGCACTTGTTGCGATTGGCACCCTGTTTTGCCTTCTTACTCACCCGCAGTATCACTGTCCCGATCTTCGAGGCGGTAAAACTCGCCGAAACCATTGCCGAGGGTGATCTGACACAACCAATCAATCCTCAGGGAGATGACGAAGCAAGCCGTCTGCTCAAAGCCTTGGCTGTCATGCAGCAAAGCCTGCTAATGACGCTGAAGCAGATCACAGGTTCATCCAATCAACTGGCCTCTTCTGCGGAGGAATTGAATGCCATCACTGCTGAAGGTGACCGCGATATCCAGCAGCAGCACAGCGAAATCGAGCAGGCCGCCACCGCCGTCACCGAAATGACTGCAGCGATTGAAGAAATCGCGAAAAATGCCGCGTCGAACTCGGAACTTTCACAGGCCTCACGAGCCATTGCTCTGAACGGTCAAGCACGCATGATTGAAACCGTAGACGCCATACAGACCTTAACCAGTGATGTAATAACGAGTTCGCAACACATCGGAGCCTTGGCCAATCAAACCCAAAGTATCGGCAAAGTGCTCGATGTGATCCGGGCGATCGCTGAACAGATCAATTTGCTCGCCCTTAACGCGGCCATAGAGGCTGCGCGGGCAGGAGAGGCTGGAAGAGGCTTTGCGGTTGTCGCGGATGAAGTCAGTGCGCTGGCTCACCGCACGGCTCAATCCACCAGGGAGATCGAACACATGATCGACAGTGTTCAAGCCGGCACGGTGCTTGCGGTCGCCACGATGCAGAAGAGCGATGCGATGACGCAAAGAACGCTAGCCCTGGCTGACGCGGCAAACCAAGCACTGGCTGAAATCGTTGCTGCAAACGACGATATCAACGGACGTAACCTCGTCATAACAAGTGCGACTGAACAGCAAGCCCACGTGGCTCGTTCTGTAGACAGATACCTGCTTAACATTCGCGAGCTTTCAATCCAATCATCCGAAGGTGCGCAACAAACAACCGCCTCTTCCCTAGCGCTGGCACATCTAGCGGTTGAATTGAGTGCTGTTGTTAAACACTTCAAGGTTTGAGACTTCGGTACCTGAAAAACATCGCCTTTGCGTTCACGCACCGACTCGCATGCGGAATGCACTCGGACAATTTTAGGATCGTTCAGCCGCGGTGGTAGCGCTGCGGTACGAAGGGGGTCTTAGCTACAATCATGGGCACTTTCTGTCCACGCACGATAGCAAACACCTCGGAACCCAAAGGGCTGAGAGGCGCACTCACGTAGCCCATTGCAAGTGGAGCACCCAGGGTAGCGCCGAATCCACCACTAGTGACCATACCGATCACTGCACCATCGCCGTCAACAATATCGGCACCTTCGCGTACGAGCGTGTTGTCCGCAGGCAATAGTCCGACACGCTTACTGGCAACCCCCGCATGTTGTTCGGATAGAATCAAATCGTCTGCTGGGAATCCACCCGCCCGATCACCGTCCGCTCGACGAACTTTGGATATAGTCCACCACAGATTCGCCTCGATAGGTGTAGTGAGCTGGTCGATGTCGCGACCATACCGGCAAAGGCCGGCTTCCAGGCGCAGAGATTCGCGAGCGCCGAGACCAATTGGTTGAACTTCCGGTTGGGCCAATAAGGCTCGCGCCAGAGTTTCGGCGTGCGCGGCAGGTACAGAGATCTCATAGCCGTCTTCACCGGTGTAACCGGAGCGGCTGATATGGCAAGCGACTCCCAATAGATCCAAAGTCGTGAACTGCATGAAAGCCATGCCGGCTACGTCGGGTGCGAGGCGTGCCAACACCGAGACCGCTTGGGGACCCTGGAGTGCCAACAGGGCACGGGACTCGAACAACGGTTCGATTTCGCAATACTTGCCTATATAACGCTGCAGATGCGCCAAGTCTTGCTCTTTGCAGGCAGCATTCACCACCAGGAACAGTTTGTCAGCAGCCGGGCGAGCAACCATCAAATCGTCGAGAATGCCGCCTTCAATGTCAGTAAAGAGAGCATAGCGTTGTATACCGATTGGTAGATCTATGATGTCCACGGGCACGAGGCTTTCCAGGGCGGAGGCGGCTTGCTCACCGCGCAGGATAATCTGCCCCATGTGGGAGACGTCGAACAGACCAACCTGTTCGCGAGTATGGAGGTGCTCTTTCAGCACGCCGAGGGGATAGTGTTCCGGCATGTCGTAGCCGGCAACGGGCATCATGCTGGCGCCGAGCTCGAGGTGCAGGGCGTGCAATGGTGTTTTGGCAAGTTTTTCAGTAGTCATGCAATTCATTCTTTAAAAGCTGCATCGTGATGCACCAGTGTTGGTTGGAATGTGCATGAGCCACACACTGCATGGGGATTAGCATTCAATGATGTTCATGGCGATACCGCCGCCAGCGTTTTCTGAATCTTGCACTTCATGTCGGCCACGGTCCGGCGCATGGTGCGGATTGCTTTTCGAGCGAGATGTGGGGATATCAGGACCTGATCAGCAGGATCCAGCGCTCGCAAACTCAAACCTTGAATTGGTTAACTGCCCGGCGCAAGGCGCCAGCAGCAGCGTTGAGATCGCTTGAGACCTCGGCCACACGCGTGCCGGCAGCGCAACTCTCCTCACCCAAACGCGCCACCGCCTCGACTCTGCGTGAGATGTCTCGGGCTACTCGATCCTGCTCCGCAAGCAAGTCAGAGATATCGGTCACCACTTTTGACACCTGGGCAGCGCTGCCAAGGATTTCACCCATGCTCCCGGCAGCCATTTCGGACAGCGCGCGGCTGCCTTGGGTGCGCTCAACGACGTTGTCCATGTCAACCACTGCGTGTCGTGCCGAAGCCTGCATCGCGCCAACCATCTCGTTGATCTCCTGTGCAGAGTTGCGAGTGCGCTCAGCGAGCTTACGCACCTCATCTGCTACCACTGAAAATCCGCGGCCCTGCTCGCCTGCACGCGCGGCTTCAATTGCCGCATTAAGTGCGAGCAAGTTGGTTTGGTCCGCCACTTCCTTGATCACCAGCACAATACTCGAGATGCGATCCGACTCCGTACCAAGAGCACCAATGGTGCTGCCCACTTCGCTAACCTGCTGAGCGACCTGTTCGATTTCATTTGCAGTTCTGTCGATAGTGACCGCCCCTTTACCCGCTGCTGTGGCGGCGTCATGTGCGCGGGCCTGCGCATCACGGGTACTCGAGGAGATATGACCGATGGCAGCACTCACTTGCTCAATAGCTGCTGCCATGACTGAGGCAGCCTCATTCTGAGCCCCGGCGCTAATCGCAACCTGCTGCGCGACAGCGGAAGCTTGGGCGGCGGCCATGTCAATCTTATCTGCCCCCCCCATGACTTCGTGCAGTGCGGCCTGGATCCGAACAAGTAGAAAATTGAAGGCTTCGGCGGCTTTGGCGGTTTCATCGCGCCCACGTGTTGGAGCGCGGAGAGTAAAGTCATTTGTCTCGCCCACTGCCTCGATGGTCGCACGTAACCCTTCCAGAGAGCCGACGACGCTCCGCACAATGAGAATCGCCAAACCACAAAGAAGTATGACGGCCAGTGAAAAGATGGCAAAAATGGAATTCGTCGCAGCGATAATAGAACGCTCGCCTTGGAGCTCTGCAGTCGCGGCTGCAGAAACGCTAAGATTTACGAGTTTTTCCAGAGGTTCTCTCATGCCATAGGCCGAGGTCGCCCAAGGGAGCGTGTTCGTTACAAATTCGTGTGAACGGGCATGTACCTCGTCCCAGTCACGCGCCTCAATGACCCGCACACATGCTTCAGCTTCATCTCTGTCGGCATTCTGGAAGTCGCGCCACAATACGGTGAATTCGTCCCAGAAGACTCTTTCTTCATCACTCTTGGCGAGCGCGTCATAGTCGCGATAGGCCGACTCTGCCGCTTGGCGTGCAACTGTATGGCGCGAGAGTATGTCTTTGAATACGGCCCGGGCCTCAGTGATGGCGTCATCCTTGTTCACCATCGCGTCAAACGCTTCAGGACGCCAGCTTGCTCCCTCCTCCATGGCTGCGATGGATTCCAGTCGAGCATGGCGAAGGGCAGTCAGAGCATTCACACGAGGCAGCACCGTGCTTATGTCCCGCATCGCACTTCCCACATTGCATATGCCTAGCCAGCCCGAAACACCCACTAGAACCAGGCTGAGAATCGAGCAACAAGCGAGAAAATACAGCTTTTTACGCACAGTCAGGTTGTGCATAGCGTCCTTATTTCGTCAGGTTTTCACCCGGTAGTCCGGTATGACGGCGGTGCCAATCTGGCTGTGACCGCCCTACAAACGGCCACAGCCTGCACCAAGCCAATGGGCTGAGTGACTAGAACGCATAAGCACCCGTTGTGGAAATCTCTGTATTGACTTAATGCAATGAGGCGAAATTAACGGGCGGCGTGTAGCAGCTATAAGGGGTCATCTCACACCTTTTGCTTGCGAGATAACTTAGGTTGCGCGAGTTATCATTTACCATTAGTACGAACGTAACAGCAAACAGGACAAAAATAGATAGCATGACAATTCTTGTTTTCATGGCATTTTCCTGAAACTAGCTTTTATTATTTTTAGTAAAGGACTTAACCTTCGCCCTTGGAAGCTTTAGCGCGGTGTGCGATCTTGGATCTGCGTTACATTGTTACTGCTTGGAAGTAGTTAAAATTGCCCCGTCCCGGAAAGAGCTGATGTGGGACGAGCTGCCGGGTTGATGCTCCTACGCCCTCCTGGACGCCCTTGCACGTTGAGCTCTGCTTTCTTCCTGGGCCTTCACCGCTTGTGCAACCAAGCACGAGGGCGTGGGCAATGGCTCAACGTATTTGTCTCCTAGTCACTATCACGAAGAAAATCCAGGCACATCCGATTGAACAGCTGAGGTTCTTCAATCATGAACCAATGGCCGGCGCGATTTGAAACTACGACGCGACAATCAGCGATCTTCTCCTGCATCACCAGCGCGTGACGCACCGGGATGAACTGGTCGTGATACCCCCAGAACGCCAGCACCGGCATCTTCAATTCCCCGAGAGATTTCCAAATTGGATCATGTACTGCACGGGTATAGACCTCACGCGGTTGTGCCTGCGCGATGGGGAGCCGTTCCGCAATAACCTCCTCCGTAATAATGGCTTCGTCATATACGAGCAATTTTAAAAGCTCGCGGAAAGACTGCGAATTAAACTCACCCTTTGCCACTGCCTGGGACATCGCTATCAGCCCAGGCGATTCAGGAACCCAGGCGGCAACATCCTCCACGCCACCTGGTGCCATACAGATCAGCTTGGGAACCATCGCCGGGTAGGTCAACGCAAATTGCAGACCGTAGTAGCCACCCAATGAATTTCCGATCGGAACAACTTGTTCGACTCCGCGCTGAACAAGCAACTCATGCAGTATGGACACCTGGTTCGAGCCGCTGTACTCGAAATCTCTAGGCTTGTCCGAGTAACCGAAGCCGATATAGTCAACGACCAGCACGTGGTAACCCGCATCGTGCAGGAATGGATAATTTTGACGAAAGTTGCTGTAACCACTGGCGCCTGGGCCACTACCGTGCAGAAACAACAGGCTCGGCTTTTTTTTGTCCGGCGTACCGTACTCATGGAAGTGCAGCTTGAGACTTCCGTTGAAAACTTGAGCATATTGCCCGGTGGGTAACACATCGATCGATAACAAAGGGCGTCCTCCCGAAAACTGTCTCACATGATCCACTATAGGCATCCGCACGATTCGTAGAATCAGGGATGATCAAAATTACTTAGACATGCTCGTTTATCGATACAACTTTCGGTCCATCCATGACGACCTGCCGAACGAACCGCCCAAAATGAACGCCCCGAGCCAAAGGCGATGCGCCTGCGCGCTGCGACTTCATCGCTCACCCGTCGCATAGGTAAGAAAATCAAGCCAGCCGAGTCTCTGGATACGCACTCAAGGCAGGTTGAACGTCATTAGAGAAATCCGTGTCTGCCAGATGCTCTGCTGCGACCAGGCCAAAAGTCATTGCCGAGCCCAGCGTGGCACCAGCGCCAGGATACGCGCTTCCCATAACCGACCCTGCTGCATTGCCAATGGCGTAAAGACCAATGATTGGCTCACCCTGAGTATCCATGACGCGTGCAAATTCATCGGTCTTGGGACCACCCTTGGTGCCCAGGTCCCCGAGGTCGATGCGTACGGCATAGAATGGCGCTTTGAGCAGGGGCCCGAGGGTTCGATTCGGCTTCTGCGAAGGGTCACCAAAATAAAGATTGTAGACGTTCCCGCCTCGTCCGAAATCTACGTCATCGCCTGTGGAAGCGAAGCCGTTGTAACGCGCCACCGTCTCCTCAAGGGCTTTAGGTGGGACATTGATCTTGCCTGCTAGCTGCTCAAACGTATCGGCTTTGTACAACAGATTATCGAACGAGTCAGGCGGCAGCTTGCTGTCATCGACCACCCTGCCGGGCAACAGACTGCCCAGCGGATACTTACGGCGATACTCGGCATCGAACACGAACCAGCAAGGCAGATTGGCGCCGGTATTTACCTGGTCGCGCATCATCTCCTGGCCGAAGTGGTGGTAGGAATTGATCTCGTTGGTGAAGCGCACACCGTTGCGATTGACGCACAAACTGTGTGGCAGGCCGAGCTCAAAAAAGAGTGCCTGGTGACGATTGGTGTTCGGCGCTTGTCGCGACGGCAGTCGAATGGTCGGTACCCACCAGGCCTCTGAAAGAAATTCGGTCTCAGCACCTATGGATTGGGCAGCCACCAGGGCATCGCCAACGTTGTTATCCCGCGGAGTCCCACTCCAGTCCTCGCGAGTCAGATGATCCAGATGCCGCTCGCGCAGCGCCTGCGAGCGCTCGAAACCACCACTGGCTAACACCACACCGCGCCCCGCACTCAGCTGTGCCGGCTGCCCTTCGCGCTCGATTTTCACGCCGGTGACTCGGCCATTCTCTACTACAAGACCCGTCATTCGCGTGTTCAGTAACAATGGGATGCCACGTTCCATCATTGCCTTGCGCAAACCGCCGATCAACGCGTTGCCGATGGTGAGACGGCGGTCCCGGTGGGTACGGCGGCGCCAGCCCCAATCCGTCCAATAGCGCGCGAGCACGCTAATCAACGCCTTGATCCAACCAGGCTTGCGATAAAGCAGCGCGCTGCCCTCCTCCATATCCAGGGAGATTTTCTCCAGCAATTTGAATTCAGGATAGGATTCGCGTAGTCGGAAGAATTCCTCGCCCAGCACACCCCCATCTTCCAACGGACGAACGAACATCGTACGCCCACCCGTCAGTGATCCGGTTAGCCAAGGGTAGTAGTCGGGATAAGTGAGGGTCGGATGCACATAGTACTCGACACCCAGACTCGCGAGATAATCCACAAGCTTTGGCGCGGTCTCGATGTAACGGGCCAACTTAGTCCGCGGCACCTTTTCTTCAGTGCATGCGAGCAGGTACTCCATCGCTTTCTCCGAAGAGTCTTTTCCCTGCAGCGCACGGTTGTTTGGAATCCAGATCGCACCGCCCGAAACGGCAGACGTGCCGCCGTAGCGGTCGGACTTCTCCAAAACTGCCGCCTTTAGCCCCAAATCCTGGGCACGGATAGCAGCGAGCATCCCGCCCGCACCCGAACCCACGATAATTACGTCAAACTCGCTCTCCAGAAGATCTGAGTCCGGGCCGTTTCGCATCATGGCAACACTCCCCGCGCGATCTGTTCGCGCAATAGTTTCTTGTCGATTTTTCCAGTCGAGCCTAAAGGCATAGTCTGCGCGATCACCACTTCGTCCGGCATCCACCAGCGAGGAATCCTACCTTCGAGCGAGGCGCTCACCGCCTCCGGTGTCGTTTCGGCGCCATCGCGTAGCGTCACTATCAGAATCGGTCGTTCACCCCACCGCTCATCCAAACGGGCGATGGCAGCAGCCAATGCCACCTGGGGATGCATCAAGGCCGCATTCTCAATATCCAGCGAACTGATCCACTCGCCTCCAGATTTGATCACATCCTTGGCACGGTCAGTGATGCGCATGAAACCTTGACTATCGATGGTCGCGATATCCCCGGTTTCCAGATAACCCTCGTCGTCGAGAAGCTGACGCTCATCTTTGAAATAAGAAGAAGTAATGGCAGGCCCTTTTACAAATAGGCGGCCGGGAGTGACGCCGTCATGGGATACGACCTGCCCATCATCACTAAGCAGCTTTAAGCCGACCCCGCAAGGCGAGCGTCCCTGGCGTAGTCGCCAAGGAATCTGTTCTTCAAAAGGTAGGGCTGCCACTTCGGGGGTAAGTGTGCACACGCCGCCAATGGGCGACATCTCCGTCATACCCCAGGCATGCAATGGCTCGATCCCCAGGGCATGGAAGTCACGGATGACGCGCTCAGGGCAAGCGCCTCCTCCGATAATGACCTTGCGCAGCTTCGAGGGGCGCAAGCCTTTTTCGGACATGTATTGCAGTAGACCGAGCCAGACCGTCGGTACCCCGGCCGAGACCGTCACACCTTCCTGTTCGATAAGTTCGAACAGAGACGCACCATCGAGCCGGGCACCTGGTAGTACCAAGCGAGCTCCGACGGCAGGTGCGGAAAAAACCATGGCCCATGCGTTGGCATGGAACATCGGCACCACCGGTAACAGCGTATCTTGAACGCTGAATCCGAAGACGTCGGACTGCAACGATGTCATCGCATGGAGATAATTGGAGCGGTGCGAGTACAGAACGCCTTTGGGATTACCGGTGGTGCCCGAGGTGTAGCAAAGTCCCGCGGCACTACGCTCGTCGAACCCACCCCATTGCGCCTCAGGTCCGTAACCCTCCAAGAATTGAGCGAGCGTCGTCTGTGGCACGGGAAGTGGCGGGACCTCGTCCGGTTGAGAAAAATATATGACACTCTCTACGGTCGGACATTGTGGCAGCACTCTCGCCAATATCGGCGCAAATGCAGCATCGGCGAACACCATACGGTCAGAGGCATGATTCACGATGTAAACCAATTGCTCGTCAGTGTAACGCGGGTTTAGCGTGTGGCAGACGGCACCTATGCCGCTGATTGCGTACCATGCTTCAAGGTGCTCCACTCCATTCATCGCCAGCGTTGCTACGCAGTCACCTTGCGTTATTCCGGCGCCAATCAGTGCACTGGATATGCGTTTTGCATCGTGCTGGACCTCTGCATAGGTCTTGCGTCCAATAGTACCGTCTGGCAGACGGGAGACCACCTCGCGATGGCCGTGCGAGTACGCCGCATGCTCGATGAAGCGGTCAGTCGTTAATGGCCAGTCTTGCATCAATCCACGAAGAAAAGACATGCGCTCACCCTCCCACACCAAAGCCGGCCACACACCAGCCTGCTTTAAACCTCGGGGTGGTATGCATAGCGCCTGCAGCCCCACGCTCACCGGGAAGTTGGCTTTTAATCACTGCGAAAATCGACTCCTCGAACGCCTGGGCATTAGCTTCGCTGGTAGAGTGGATGCGCATGTTCGTGCGCTCCAGAACCCGCTCTGCCGGAGCAAGGTCGCCCTTGTGTTTTATCGTCATCTGTCCGTTCTCGAAAATCGATTTCAATTGAAAATTCATACGCGCTCGAAGATGGCTGCGATTCCTTGGCCACCACCGATGCACATGGTTGCCAGTCCATAGCGGCCGCCGCTGCGGTGCAGCTCATGCACAAGTTTGGTGGTGATAATGGCGCCAGTCGCGCCCACCGGATGACCAAGCGAAATACCGCTGCCATTGGGATTAACCCGGTCCGGATCGAACCCCAGACTTCGGATGACTGCGCACGCCTGCGAAGCGAAAGCCTCGTTCGATTCGATGACATCCAGATCACCTACATGCAGCCCTGCGCGCTCTAGCGCGATGCGCGTAGCGGGTACCGGACCGATTCCCATGTGTGCCGGATCAACACCAGCGAAGCCGTAGGAGACCAGCCGCGCCAAGGGTTGCAAGCCGTAGCGACGGACCGCCTCGCCGGTGGCCAATACGACAGCAGAAGCGGCATCGTTGATGCCAGAGGCATTACCTGCGGTGACTGTGCCAGCCTCTTTGTCAAAGATTGGTCTCAAACCCTGCAGGTCCTCAAGCGTCGTATCGGGACGCACGTGCTCATCCACCTCAAAGATGCTTGTGCGGCCTCGTTGCCTCACCTCCACGGGAACAATCTGACCCTTGAAGTGGCCCGCCGCGATGGCCGCAGCCGCGCGCTGCTGGCTCTGAAAAGCCAGAGCGTCCTGCTCGGCGCGAGATATACGGTGCTCACGCGCAACATTCTCGGCTGTCACACCCATCAGGCCGTTGCCGAAAGGGTCGGTCAATGCGCCATTTAGACCGTCCACCAGAAGCGAATCATTCATCTTCTGCCCGAAACGCAAAGCCGGCAGCAGGAACGGTGCACGACTCATGACTTCCGCGCCCCCTCCGACGGCAACTTCCGCATCCCCCATATGCAGGTATTGGGCGGCAGAAAGAATGGCTTGCAGGCCAGAGCCGCATAGACGGTTGACCGTCAGCGCCGGGGTTGAAATCGGTACACCACCGTTTACCGCCGCGACCCGCGCCAGGTAAGCATCCTTCGGCTCGGTCGGGATAACCTGACCAAACACCACGTGCCCCACGGCGTCAGCGGCGACGCCTGAGCGGGCAATGGCTTCACGGGTAACCAAAGCCGCAAGCTCGGTGGGGGGAATAGTACGAAGCGCACCACCGAAAGTGCCTATGGCGGTGCGCACAGCTGCGATTACGTAAATGTCTTTCAAAGGGCGGCCCATCTCTGTGATCAAGTAAGGAGGAAGATATCGGGAGCGGCAGAAGCAGCAGCTCGACTACCCGCGATCACTGGCGCCAACCATGCTTCGATTTGCGGAACTTCGTAGTCGAAGAAATAGCGGCAAGCCTGCAGTTTCCCGGCTCGGAATACTTCATCGTCCTGACCAGCCGCGGCAGTCGAAGCCGCCGCCACAGCTTGCTCGAGCCAGATCCAGGCCAGTACGCTGTGACCGAACGCCCGTAGAAACGATACTGAATTGTCGAGCACCCTCTCGACGGGCTCATCGCGCAGCACCGTAAGCGCAGCGGCAATTGCATCCCAAACGAGCTGCAGTTGGGTGGCGTGTTGCGCCAGACGCGGATCCCCAGCGGCGGCCTGGAGGCATTGGGCGATACGCTTCTGCAGCGTTGACCACCCGGGAGGATGCTCCGCCAGAAGCTTGCGGGCCAGTAAGTCGGCGGCCTGGATCCCGGTGGTCCCCTCATGGATGGGATTTAGGCGATTGTCGCGATAGAGTTGCTCGACGTCGAAATCGCGCGTGTAGCCATAACCTCCGTGAACCTGGATCGCCAGGTCATTGGCCGCCAGTCCGTACTCTGACGACCAGGTTTTAGCAACCGGCGTCAGCAAACTCAGCAGCTCGCTAGACTCGATGTGACCCTGCTCATCGATCAATTGCGCGCAAAACAGGCACAGTGCAAGTGCACCCTCAACATAAGCCTTCTGTGCGAGCAGCATGCGCCGCACATCCACGTGCTCGATGATCGGCACCTGAACGCCAGTGCGTATGCCAGCCGGACGCCCCTGGAGGCGCTCGCCGGCATAGACGGCGGCATGCCGGTAGCCACGATAGCCGAGCGCGGCAGCGCCAATACCGACGCTGATACGGGCTTCGTTCATCATCGAGAACATCTGCCGCAACCCCTGCCCCGGCTCGCCGACGATCCAGCCGAGCGCCCCCGTCTTCTCGCCAAAGTTGAGAAGACAGTTCACCGTGCCTCGATAACCCATTTTATGGTTCAGGCCTGCAACCACTACGTCGTTGCGCATACCGTCTGGCTGAACTTTCGGCACAATGAAAAGCGACAGCCCTTTTGTGCCTTCGGTCAGTGAGCCATCGGCATTGGGAATTTTGGCCAGCACGAGATGGACGATGTTCTCCGCAAGATCATGGTCGCCGCCTGAAATCCACATCTTGTTGCCGACAAGTCGATAACGGCGACCCAGTTCGTCTTCACCATCGAAGGCCGCGCGGGTACGCACGTCGGCGAGACTGGAGCCCGCCTGGGGCTCGGACAGGCACATGGTCCCAAACCAGCGCCCCTCGATCTGAGGGCTTGCAAACTGTTCGATCTGCGCCGCGTTACCGAAATGGGTAATGAGACGGGCATTGGCCGAAGAGAGCATCGTATAGGCCGACGTGGCAATGTTTGCTGCAGCGAATAGCGAAAACATCGCTGCATGCACGTGATAGGGCAAATCCATGCCTCCGTACTGGGCAGGGAAGCTCGCCGCGCTAAGTCCTGCCTCGGCATACTGTGCCAGTGCCTCTCCAATGGCCGGCAAAGCCCGGACTCCGTCAGGTCCCAGTTGGGGCTCCTGTTGGTCAGCTTGCTTGTAATGCGGAAGGAAGCAGTCGACTGCCAACTGCTCAGCCAGGTTGAGCACCGCTTCGGCAGTCTCCCGGGAATGCTCTTCGAACGGTGCCTTGCCATACAGCCTGTCGGCCTTCAACCAATCGAACAGCATGAATCGAATGTCCCGCAAGGGGATAAGAGGGTGTGTCATTAGTACGCCTCAATTTATGGACATGTCGCCGTTGACGACAAGGGTATGGCCCGTGATGTGGCCGCCATGTGAGTCAACAACTTGTTGCATGAGCGTCTAGGTACAATCCGTTTCACCAAAATCGGCGACGAGGGCGGAAGCAACAACGCCCTGTGATTCAAAAGGCTCATGGCCTCATCGAGCTCGGCTCGTTTACGCGTCACCAAAACCACGGTTGTGTCTTACTCACTCAGCGCCTGGGCGATCTACAGCCTCCCGAGCAAACGGTAATCAAAGCAAACCGCCCTGACAGTTCGAAGAGGTGTGTTAATTGACTCATGGTCGTTCACCATTGAGGGAGAAGAAACCGCGACGCTGCGTCACCAAACGCTCAAGAAGTGGAGCGGGGCCCCACGACCAGCCATGGCGCCCCTTCGCGTATTCCTTCATGCGAGCGACAATGGCAGGCAACCCGCAACGGTCGGCATAGAACATCGGCCCCCCCCTTTCCTGCGGAAAGCCATAGCCATCCAGGTAGACGGCATCGATGTCCAAGGGGCGACTGACGATGGCTTTGTCCAGCAGACTGGCGCCCTCGTTCACCAATGCAAAAATGCAGCGTTCAACTATTTCTTCGTCTGCGATCACGCGACGCTCAACCCCAACTTTCGCGGAGTGAGCAATCACAAGTGCGTCGATTTCAGGATCTACCTGCGGCGTACTGCCATCCGGGTAGAGATAGAAGCCAGACCCGGTCTTCTGACCGAAGCGGCCCATTTTGTAGACCATATCTGGTAAGAACGAATGCGGTGTGAGGGGCTCGGATACGGCCTTGCGCTTGCGCATCGCCCAGGCGATGTCCTGGCCGGTCAAGTCCATGGTGCGGATTGGCCCCATGGTCATACCCCAGTCTTCCAATGCCTTGTCAACCTGCTGAGGCAGAGCGCCCTCCTCTACCAGGAAGTACGCCTGACGCAAGTATTCCTCGAAAAGCCGATTGCCAACGAAACCGTTACAGACCTCGGGCTGTGCCGGAAAATCTGCGAGTCGGGCAGGAAGTTGGGCGCTACGTTTGGATACTAAGCAAGCATGACGCAAGCCAAGCGAGACTTCGCTGACCATCAGGCGGCGGAAACGTTCCGCCTCCATGCGAAGCCCCTCAGTCAAGCTGCTTGAAGCAGCCACGACGATGCAATCAACGATGGCTTCGTGCGCTGAGCTAGGAACACGGCGGGCAGCCAACATGGCACGAGCCCTGGCAATGGCCCGGTCATCTCGAATGACCGGTAACGCATCGGTCTTGCGCAATGTCAGCCCGGCTTCCAGGACGGGCCAGTCGAGCTTGTCGATATCCTCGACTACAAGATCAATCAGACCTATTGCCTGGGCTCGCTCGGCGCCTATTGGATGGCCCTCGAGCATCAACTCAAGGGCCTGTTCCACACCCACCAATCGGGGCAACCGTTGGGTACCTCCGCCCCCTGGCAACAAACCCAGTGTCACTTGCGGTAGGCAGAACTGCGCTTCTGGAGTGGCAACACGAGCATCCGCCGCCATCGCCAACTCCAAGTCAGCGCCGAAGGCCATACCGTGCATGGCCATGACGATGGGTTTGCGAGAATGCGCCACGAACTCCAATAGCTCACGCAGCTCATCAACCTTTTCTGGCGCCTCTTCGAAGTCGCCGATATCCGAACCGACACAAAAACACTGCCCGCTGCCGCTTACGACAATTAACTCGACATCATTGGACGCACTGGCCTCACGCAGGTCTTGAAGCAACCCTGCAACGACGTCATGGCGCAGGCTCAGAGCATTTAGGGAGGGTCCATTGAAGACAACTCGCGCGAGCCCATTGGTGATAGTGATACGACTCATGTCACCCAGTCTCCTAGTGCTGCGCCGGAACTCCAGCGATGCCGTGCTGACACAGCAGCGGGTTATCAATACGGCGCTTTTACTTACCGATCTCAACATCCTGGAAAAAACACATTGCGGAACACGACTTCGCACTCTTTGACGATAGCCGTCGCAACATCGGCTTGATCTGCGCGCGGTGGAATGCATCAAATGAAAGAAATTTTCGCGCGAAACCCCACTGCCAGCCGAGGAAGAAACATGTGACGCTTTTGTCGAAATTTCTCCTTGCCCCAGAGATGCCGCCACCGAGCAGGCGTTCTCGAGCTCTGCAACCTCCAGCTGAAGCAAGCGCCAGGCGCAGCGCCGTTTTGCAAGCACCGTATGGGCCTGCCATTGCGCCGAGACCCACAATTAACGGGGTGCAGTGCTGTTCACAAATGAGGATCATTCGATTGTCCCAAGACATGCTCCAATCATAATCACGAGTGCTTCAACGTTCTGCACTGTTCGATTTCGGTAAGCGAGCAAACGTGATGGAAACCGTGCATAACCGACGAACCCGCTCCAGTTACCTAGGCACCAACGTTGGATGAATTCTGATGAGCAAGCCCTTTCCCTGACATACATCCATCTTTCAGAGTGAACAGGTGCATGCGTGATTCGCTGCTTCAGTTGCAGCTGCATCCGTTTCGACCTACCGATGCACGGGTTACAGGTTTACTTGGATTATTTGACGCGGCAGACCTGTAACCCCAGGCGGAATAGTTGGGGAGTGAGTCGGTTGGCGGAAGCGCGATGGCCCTGATTGAGGTAACGGCATCTTTTCCTCAATCCGCTATCTGATATAGCTCAGGATCGCAGGCGCCTCATCGATGAGGCGGCCGAATTTTCATACGAGTTCAAATCACTTACGAAACACTATGTCTACTTTCTACACCGCAGATAGAAAATTGTTACCACGCCGATTGCCAGTGCTTGCTACGACCACCACCGGGTGCCCGGCACCTCGATCACAAGGGGCTCCACCCGGTGCTAGCTATTGCAAGCACCTACCTACGCAAAACGATCACCGACGCTCAACGACTCGCACGTTGGGCAATTAAATCAGTTTTTTCTCGACGTACGCTGCTTGCCTCGCCTGCCGGAACCTCAACAGTCGCATCAGCCTTTGCCAGCGGCTCGATCGCCTGCTCAGCGCCAGCGGTCGTCCCCGCACGAGGTCGTACCAGCAAAAAGTGCGAGAGCGCCGGCACCAGAATGATTGACGCGATCATGTTCACTAAAAACATGAAGGTCAGCAGAATACCCATATCAGCCTGAAACCGGATCGGAGACCAGGCCCAGGTCACTACACCCGCAGCCAAGGTGATACCAACCAGAGCGACAACCTTGCCAGTAAAACCGAGGGCATGCCGGTAAGCGTCGGCCAATGACTCCCCGTGCCGCAGGAAGGTCAGTTGAGCGCTAAGCAGGTACAGCGAATAATCGACGCCAATACCGACCCCAAGCGCGATGACCGGCAGTGTTGCCACCTTCAAGCCAATCCCGAGATACACCATCAGCGCTTCGGCAAGAATCGAAGTCATCACCAGAGGCACGATGGCGATGATAGTCGCCCGCCACGAACGAAAGGCTATCAAACACAGAAGAGACACGGCGGCGTATACGTAGAACAACATTTCCACGTTCGCTTTTTTCACCACGATGTTGGTCGCCGCCTGAATACCGGCCGAGCCCGCTGCCAGTAGGAATTGCCTGTTTTCAGTGTTGTGCTCGGCCGCGAATTGCTCAACCGCTTCAACAACCCGGTTCAACGTCTGCGCCTTGTGATCCGATAGATACGCCAGCACCGGCACCATGCTGCACGAAGGGGTCAAGAACTCCGAGTTCCAGTTCAGCGCATTGGTTATTTGCGGGTTGATCAGCACTTGATCGTTGCTGATGGTGAACCACTTCGGATTGCCTTCGAAACTGCCTGCGGTATAGGCACGTACCGTATCGGACAATGACTGTACCTGCTGGACGCCAGGCACGTCGGCCAATTTCTGTGTAAGACGATCGATTTCGGTGAGCGTCTCGTAGGTCCCACAGTGATCGGGAGCAGTCTTGACCATCACGGCGAGAATATCGCTTGACGTGCCATAATTCGACGTGATGTACGCATCGTCGAGGTTGTAGCTTGAAGAGGCGCGCAGTTCGGGCGCGCCGGCATCAATGTCGCCAACCTGAAGATCCCGACTGATAACAAAGCCGATTACACTGATAACCAAGGCAACGGTGATAGCCGCAGCGGCAATCGGTCTTTCCGTAAGGCGAGCAAGGACATGAGGAAGCGCATCGAAGAAGCCTTGACCGCCGTTTACCTGTGAGGACGCTCTCAGGCTACGCGCAGCTGCTTTGCCACTCACACCGGTATACGACAGCAAAACGGGCAGCAATAGCAGGTTGGTGAACACCAGCACAGCCACACCCATACTGGCCGTCAAAGCCAGCTCCCGGATGGAGGGGATATCTATCATCATAAGCACTGCGAAACCCACGGCGTCGGCCAGCAACGCAGTGAGCCCGGCCATGAACAGACGTCGGAAGGTGTAACGCGCAGCCACCAGTTTGTGCGTCCCCTTTCCAATGTCCTGCATGATTCCGTTCATCTTCTGCGCACCATGGCTAACGCCAATGGCGAAGACCAGGAAGGGAACCAACGCAGAAAACGGATCCAGCGCATACCCCGAGCTGACCAGTAGCCCCAATTGCCAGACAACCGCTATCAGCGAGCAAGACAAAACCAGTAGGGTGCTGCGCACGCAACGCGTGTAGAGAAAGATGATGACGGCCGCGACGACGGCCGCGACGACGAAGAAACCCATGACTTTCATCAGGCCGTCAATGAGATCGCCGACCAGCTTTGCGAAGCCAACAATATGTATTTTCACCGGCAGCGAGGAGCCGTCACCCCCGCCCTCGTATTTTGCTCGAATCGCGTCCAGGGATTTAGACAGTGCGTGATAGTCGAGTTGGTGCCCATCTCCATCGGTCGACCTCAGCGGCACGACGATCATGCCGGAACGGTAGTCGTTCGACACCAGGCTGCCAACGACGCCGGCACGTTGGATGTTGATCCGCAAGTCCTCGATGGACCTTAGCGATCCGTCGTAGTCAAGCGGCATCACAGGCCCCCCGACGAATCCCTCTTCGGTTGACTCTGCCCAGCGCACCACCGGTGTCCAGATGGACTTCTGCCAGGCACGATCCACACCCGGGAGCAATTGAATTTCATCGTTGATTTTCGCAGCGACTTCAAGAAACGCCGGGTTGAAAATGTCGCCGTCGGGGTTCTCGACCACGACGCGTACCGAATCGCCGAGCCCGCGCAACTCACCCTTGTTGGCCTGGTAGTTCTCGATATAGGGATGAGAGCTGGGCAGCGTCTTTTCGAAGTTCGCCGAAACCATTAACTTCGGCAACTGCGCAGCGAAGAACGCGGTGATGAGTACGCACGCTACCAACAGCCACGCTCGGTTATTGAACACCAGTCGTTCAAGCCAGTTGCCGGACGCCGAGTCGAAATCCGACAGCGAGCGGATGGCGGGCATACCAACAGAGTCTTCGTTGCGGGAAATGGCCATGACTTCAATTCTCTACCTGAGTGTTCTTGATCTGATGAGATGTCTGCTCGGCTGTAACTGCAATACCGACCGGACCGACCACCGCGAAGCTAGCGTCACTCAGACCCGCGATACCAAAATAGGAGGACAAGGGGTTGTCAACTCGCAATGCCTTGAAATCCAGCTTGTCATCGACCTGACGGAGCAGCTCCCCCGACAGAGTTGCGAAGAGAAGGCGTCCGCCAACCAGCGTCGCACTCGAGATACCTGCCCGCGTGGGCAAAGAGAGCCTCTGCCAGGTCTTGCCTTCATTCACGCTCTGAAAGGCGTTACCACGCATACCAAACACAACGACCTCTTCATCCTGGGAAACTATTCCGAACAAGGTGCCTTTGTAGGGTGTTCGCACCTGCGTGAATCGCTGCTCACCGTCGGCCAGCTTCCATACGTAGCCTTGTTCGCCGGCCAGGTAAATCGCTTTTCCCGCGCGACGTATCGCATAAAAATGCAGGGCATCCGGATTGTCCACACGATGCATCCAAGGCTCCCAGGTCTTGCCGCCATCGACGGTATGGAAGACGCGGTTGAAGGCCCCTACGACATAGCCGCTTTCATCATTTTCGAAATACACATCCAGGAACGGGGGAGCGGAACCGGCTTGAGCCAGTTCGAGCTGACTCTTTTCCTGCTCCAGTAGACCCTGCGGTGCATCAGGCAGACCCTCGTAGTAACGTACCGATTGCTCAGCGGCGGACTTGCCATCCAGCTGTACAATCCAACTCCCCCCCCCATCGGTGGTCTTGAGCACGACACCGGAATGCCCGACAGCCCAACCCGTCTGCGAGCTCGAGAACGTGACGGCGACAAGATCGATGCTGACGGGCACATTCGCCTGAACCCAGGTTTTCCCGGCGTCGTCCGAATAGACAATATTGCCCCGCAAACCCGCCGCAACCACCCTTTTGCCCGTGGCAGTGACAGCTACCAACGGACGTGTTGCCGCCTGTGCCGTATGCTCTGCGGGCGTGCTCTCCGGGGGAAGGTAGGCATGCGCCGCCATCGAAAACAAACTCAATGCGCAAACCACTACAGCCATGCGCTGGCGGATAAATTTCAATAGGATGGAAGTAAACAACATATTTTCCCCTGCAAAGGTGGGCGCGGTGCCGTGCACGGAAACAAACATGACCATGCACGGCCGCCGCGTTACGACTTAGCGAACTCCCGAAGCAGAGAGGCCATCGGCGGTAAAGTAATTCACCGGACGTTTCGGCGCTGCGAACCAGCCGCCGTGTGACGAATAACCAGAGCCGTAAATGCCGGTTTGAAGGTCATAAGTCGTCATCATATCCGTCGAGAACCCTTTCTCCTCGAACATCGTGTAAGGGAAGACCACGTTCACCCGATACGCCTTGCCCGCCCCGTCATAACTGTCGCTGACGCCGGCATCCGGAGCATCCTCGTCGAAATAGAACATCTTCTTGGAATACAGGTGTCTGACCCCAGGCTTGCGAGTAGCCTCCACGACCCACACCCGGTGCAGTTCCCACCGTGTACAGTCGGGGTTGTGGAAGTTGGGTTTCATGAGAGTCGCAACACCGCAGGTTGCGCTATCAAGCATCTTGAAGCTGTTGTAAGGGATGTAGAGTTCCTTTTTGCCCACCAACTTGTAATCGAAGCGACTAATACTACCCATATGGAGGCGAACGTCTTCCATCGTTTGCGATCCCCCCGAAACAGGCGACGGCGTGTCAAATGTCAGGTCGGGGGACGACTTGACGCGACGCTGGCCAGGAAGATATTGCCATACGCGGTCGCCGATACCGTGCATGTCAGTAGAGTCCAAAGTGAGAATTTTCTCACCCGACTGACGTGCAGGTGCGGTGTAATCCGAGCGGAACGTGAAGTAATCCGTGCCCTCCGGGACGGGCCCATCCCACTTCTGATCAAAGAACGGGGAGTAGTAGGCGGCTGCTCCATCAGCTTGCAGAGTGACCCTTCCCGAAGCGTCCACCACGTACGACTCGAAGCGCCCCTCCATCGGGCCGGATGTCGAGTACCTGATGAGGTGATTCCACATGACTTGGGCACCGTCCTTCGGTACAGGAAATGGCACCCCTGCATAGCAACCTTGCAGTTTCAGATTGCCGTCATCCAACTTGCACGCCGTGGCATTTTTGATCGAGTTATCCTGCACCCACTGCGGATAGACCTTAGTGCGATGGGTCGGATAGATATCGAGACGGTACCTGTCCGGATACTTCTGCAGCATCGCCTTGATGCCATCACTGAGTTGGTCGGCATGCTCGGCCATGTTCTTGGCCGTGATCGTAAATAGCGGTTTTTCGTTGGCGAAAGGGTCGGGACGTATACCAGACTTTATCGGTTCACCCTTCGCGTAGTCGTGGCCATCATACTCGGGAATCGTTTTCGCCTCGTTACCAGCCTTGGTCGCCCCCCAGGGAAGCAGACCAGCGCCCAGTTCCTTAACATCAGTTGCACTCGGTGCGGCATGAATTGCCACGCACCAAAAACCGGCCAGAAACATCGAACCTAACATCTTAGTATTTTTATACTGCATGGCTATGCTCCTATTTTTTTTATTCAGAAGGAGGTTTTATAAGTAAGGCTAACGTATCCACGATCCCACTGGGCCGCACCGCGTACATCACTAACAAACTTCTGGCCGTTGATTGGACTAACGGAAGTTTGGTGGTCAGCCATAATGCCGTTATAGGCCAAGGTGACGAGATGCGTGTTGTAGATGTCTGCGGTCACGCCTGCGCTATAACTGCCGGCGCCCTCGTTACCACCAAACACAACGGGAGAATTGCCTTTAAGTCCGACGGAGTAAAAAAGCGGCATGGACAGATCGACACCATCGAGAACTCGATACCATTTGGGCTCTACCCTGATCGCGAGTCCCCAGGCATCCTTCGTCGCACAGCCCATGTCGGCTTCCACGTTGGCGCAACCATAATCCACTGAATTGAAATTGGCCGCATTTTTTCGCACTTTGTCGAGACGGCTATAGGTCACCTCCGCCAGCACGGGCATGGAATCAAACAGTGGAGTCTGACCTACGTAAGCGACAGCATTGATCAAGCCGTGCCAGGTATCGCCGATCGGTTCCTGCCCAAGGGTGGTCGCCCCCCCCCCCAGCAAGCCGGTGTTTTTGCGATGATTCACCTCAGCGCCGAACGCGATGCCGCCGATGTTCTTCGACAAGCTGGCACCGATCAGCTCAACGCGCTGGTCGAGATAGTCGAGTCCCAAGCTACTGAAATCGGGCGAGAAGGCGAATTGCGGAAGCTTGTCAGAATACTTGCGATAATAAAGTCCTGCCGTCCCTTGGAGCCAATCCGGGCTCCAGCGGGCTGCTAAACCCCAGTCACCGCGATCATTGGGCCTGTTGTTAATGCCGACGAAGGGCAAGCCACCGGGCAGCACGGTGCCACCGCCTTGCGTAACAAAGTCGCTGCTTCCAAAGTACGTACCACCATCAGGCAGAGTTGATGGCTTCCAGTCGAGAAGATACTGGCCTGAGAGGCTGAATGTTTTGGTCAGGTTAGTGGTGACGGATACCTGGTTCAACGGCTTAAACAATTCTTTAGCTTCAGTACCTGGGTTGGCCACAGCCTTGCGGATATCGACTGGCCCTTGAGAGTTGGAAACACCATGTATAAAGCTGAAGAGCGACTCACCCCAATACAGATTGTGGCTGCCCAACTTCACACCACCACTCACGTCGCCAACTTCGAACTGCTTGAAAACGAAGGCATCCAGGAACTCTGCGGAAGGACCTCTGTTCCAGCGCTTCACATAACCCGTGTAGTGTTCCCCGGGATAAGCTGACGAATTGGGCAGGTTGGGATTGGTAACTTCCTTGACATCTTTGTACGCATCGTCGTACCAAGTCTGCGCACTCACTCGGAACCCAACATTTTCCTGATAAGCAAAGTCAAACTCCGAAATCACATCCAGACGATTCGTGATGACGTCGCCACGGTCGAACTTAAGATCTGAATTCGCGAAGCCGGGTGTATTGGTAATCGCCGAATCTTGCTTTTGAGCGCGAACACCCAAGTTGTATCGAACGGTATTGTCGAAACGACTTTTGATATCGGGGTTACCGAAGTCTATTTCCACAGCACTTACATTACTGGCGACTAAGGCCAAGGCCGTTGCGGTGTATATGGCTCCGAGTTTACGCGGGGCGCAAACGGGGACGGTTTTAGAACAGCGCTTTTTCATGGAAGTAATCCTTATTGTTTTTGTTTTTGACAGCCGTGTTTCAGCGTCAGGTCGGCACGACAGCGGACACTGGAGTTCCCGCGGGTAGCGCCTGGCAAGACAGCACCCAACCTTCGGCGAGTTCGCGCGCATCAAGGACCAGGTTGTTAGCCATTTCCACTTTTCCGGAAGTCACTTGGCACATGCAGGCACTGCACCCGCCCACTCGGCATGAATACGGGGCATCGACGCCTGCAGCCAGCAGAGCATCGAGCATCTTTTCTCCTTCCCTCCATTGCAGATGGTGTTCAGTGCCGTCGAGCTCTACGGTCAGGGACACGCCCAATGTCGACCCTTCACTCTTGGTAATCGATTCGGCCGGCAGCACATCCTCATCTGGCAATGAGACGAATTTCTCGACATGGATACGCGCGGGATCCAGGCCCAACCCTTCCAACGCTTGTGTAACGTTGACCATGAAAGGCGTTGGACCGCATACGAACACCTCAGCCGAGAGCCATCCTTTGCTCAATAACGCCAGGTTGCTTTTCGTTGGCAAGCCTTGCAGCGACTCCTGCCAGTGCACGACTGCCATACGCTCGGGATACTCGCTGACGAGTTGTCGCAAGACGTCGCGGAAGATGATCGAATTCTCATCTCGGTTTGCGTAAATGAGCAGCACCTTGCCGGCACCTTGCGCCAACGCCGACTTGGCGATCGACAGCACCGGGGTAACACCGCTGCCGCCTGCGAACAGGAGGAAATCACCGTCAAGTGATTTCGGCACAAACATGCCACTTGGTGGCAAACACTCAAGCACATCACCTGCGCGCAGATTTGAGCACAATGCGTTGGAAACACGGCCGCCGGCCACCCTCTTTATGGTGATCACGTGGCGGTCGTCCCAGTGGGGCGAGCTTGAAAGTGAATAGCAGCGTTTGACCCGCTTCCCGCTCATGTCGCATCGCACCGTCAGGAACTGACCTGGGTGGTAGGCGAAATCGGCATGCGATTCAAGCGGTACGTCCAGTACGAGAGAGACGGCATCCGTCGTCTCACACACGACCTGCTTGATCGTCAATGGAACAAAATCATGACTACGCATGACCAGGCACTTCCAGTTTTGCTTGCTGGCGCGCCTTGGCCATCGTAAGCGCCGTATCCTCGATCATGTCCTCCTGCCCGCCCACCATGCCACGCCGACCCATTTCCACGAGAATCTCACGTGCCGAGACACCGTATTTTTTCTCGGCGCGTTTGGCGAACAACAAGAAGGAGCCGTAGACGCCCGCGTAGCCCATGGTCAGTGCGTCGCGGTCGCTGCGGATGGGGAAGTCCATGATCGGGAATACGCGGTCTTCAGCAACGTCTTGAATGCCAAAAACCGACACACCGGTTTCGATGCCCATGCGGTCGCACACCGCGATCAGCACTTCCATCGGGGTATTACCGGCACCGGCGCCCAAGCCTGCACAAGCGGCGTCGATGCGGGTAGCACCGGCTTCTATGGCAGCAAGAGAGTTTGATACACCCATGGACAAATTATGATGGCCATGAAAACCAATTTCAGTGTCTGGTTTCAGTGCAGCCCGGATAGCGGCCACGCGGGCGCTCACATCACCCGGCAGCATGTAGCCTGCGGAGTCAGTGATGTACACACAGTTGGCACCATAGGACTCCATCTGCCGGGCTTGCTTAATCAGCCCTTCAGGGCTGTTCATATGGGCCATCATCAAGAATCCTACGGTGTCCATGCCCAGTTTGCGGGCATACGTGATGTGCTGCTCCGACACATCGGATTCGGTGCAGTGGGTGGCAACACGAATTGTGTTTACACCCAACTCGTGAGCCATCTTCAAATGTTCGACCGTGCCAATGCCGGGCAGCAATAATGCAGAAACCTTGGCGTTTTTCATCAGCGGGATCACCGCCGATAAATACTGCTCATCGGTGTGCGCGGGAAAGCCATAATTGACCGAGCGCCCGCCTAGACCGTCACCGTGCGTGACTTCGATGAGTGGCACGCCTGCTTCATCCAGGCCGCTGGCAATGTTTTTCATTTGCTCAAGGCTGATCTGGTGACGTTTGGGGTGCATGCCATCGCGCAGGCACATATCGTGGACGGTTATTTTTTTGCCGCGAAGATCCATGATGCGCTCCTTAAGCGGTGGCTGGCTGCCGCGATTTTTTGATCAGGGACTCGGCGAACATTTCCGCGGTGCGTGCGGCGGCCGAAGTCATGATGTCGAGGTTGCCGGCGTATTTCGGCAGGTAGTCTCCCAAACCCTCGACTTCCAGAAAGATCGACACCCGATTTCCTTCGAACACCGGGCCGTTGACCAAGGTGTAGCCAGGCACGTATTTCTGTACTTCTTTGATCATGGCATTGATCGCGACGGTGATCCTTTCTTGATCAGGCTCGCCTTCGGTCAGGCAATGCACTGTGTCGCGCATGATCAAAGGTGGTTCGGCCGGGTTAATGATGATGATGGCTTTGCCTTCTTTAGCACCGCCAACTTTTTCAATAGCGCTGGATGTTGTGCGGGTAAATTCATCAATGTTTTTTCGCGTGCCGGGACCTACTGATTTGGAGGCGGCGGTAGCGATGATCTCAGCGTATTTCACAGGTTGTACGCTTGAGACTGCCGCCACTATTGGAATGGTGGCTTGGCCGCCACAGGTGACCATGTTGACGTTCATGGCACCGGACTCAAGGATGGCCTCAAGATTAACTGGCGGCACGCAGTAAGGGCCGATAGCGGCAGGCGTCAAGTCGATCATCAGCACGCCTAGCTCATTCAACTTGCGGCTGTTTTCCGCATGTACGTAGGCACTGGTGGCATCAAAAACGATACGGATGTCGTCTGCTTCAACATGCGGCAACAGACCATCAACGCCGTCGCTGGTGGTTTTTAAACCCATGTCACGGGCGCGTGCCAGACCTTCTGAGGTCTCATCGATACCAACCATCCAGACTGGCTCCAAGAAGGGGCTTCTCTTGAGCTTGTACAGAAGATCGGTGCCGATGTTGCCTGGCCCAATCAGCGCGCAGCGAATTTTAGTCATGGAAGAAATTCCTCTTGGTGTTGTGCGCAGTAGCGCAGTCGAATCGAACGAAATCACAGGACCTCAAATGAAACACGTCAACGCGCGCCCGACGCCCTGCAACTCCATTTCAAAGCGATCGCCAGCAACCGCTGGGGCCAGTGGAACAAGGCTTCCGGACAAAATCACGTCTCCGGCATTCAGCGATACGCCGTATTGGCCTAAAGTATTCGCCAGCCAGGCGACGGCGGTGAGGGGTGATCCTTGAACAGCGGAGCCGAAGCCTTCGCTCAGGAATTCACCGTTTTTCCACACCGTGACTTTCAATGCAGACAGATCAAGCCCATTAGGACTCACGCGGCTCTCCCCGAGCACATAGACTCCGCAGGAAGCGTTGTCCGCAATCGTATCGACGATACCGATCTGCCAATCGTCAATGCGGCTGTCCACTATTTCGAAGCAAGGTGCGATCCAGTCGGTTGCTTCGAGCACGTCAGACTCCGTTATGCCTGGCCCAATGAGGTCTGACCCAAGGATGAAAGCGATCTCCGCCTCGGCTCTGGGCTGGATCAGCCGACGCGCGTTAACGTCGATGGGAGCACCATTGGCAACCTCCATCTGGTCGGTCAGAAAACCGAAGTCAGGTTGATACACACCCAACATGTCCTGGACGGCCTTGGAGGTAACTCCGATTTTTTTACCCACGACACGCTCACCATCCGCGCAACGAAGACTCAGCGAAGCGAGCGATATTGCATAGGCATCGTCGATGTTCAGTTGCAGCCCGCGCCCGCTGAGCGGCGCAACGGTCTGGCGGCCACGCAAGGCGTGAAAGAGTTCCTCTCCAATGGCTTGCCGAAGGGTCTCTCGACGCGCATCCGTGGGTAGAAGAGCTGGAATACTGACGGAATCACCCATATCATTTACCTGCATGTCAAATGAAAAAGTCCAAGTTTTCGCGCCCCGAGCTCGCACCGCCAAGGTTCGAGACACCGAAGAAACTCTGGTTAAGTGAACAACGCGCCAGTGAAGACCATGAGAGCCCCGAGAGCGGCACAGTGGCGTAGCCGAGTAGCTTGGTTGACATGCCTGCGCCTCCTGTAGCGATGCTTTGTTGATGGCTCGATGCGCCACCCTTTCTTCGCCAAGGCTGGATGGGCATCCGATAATCGATATTGTAAGTGCGTCCGCTGATTACCCATCGCCACATCACCTATCCAAAGCGATCAAGTCTTGAGGTATCCGTGTTTGTTTTGCCCCTGGAATGTATTAACGCGCCCCTCTCACTCCGTCACTGACACGTTTTCGATAAACGCTTGGCACAGTCCCTTTCACGGTATGCAGCGTCGACCGTTCTTGAGCAAATCAGAGCGTTACCGGTGAGGTACGTTGTCGTCGATAAAAAGAGTGGGGAGCAAACTTGCGAGCAATGGCGCCTGGTTTATCCGGACGTCCAGTTTTGCGCAGGTAGCCACGGACTCAGGCACCTGGTCTTGTCGTCATATCCAGGGGAAGAACACAGAGGTAGCAGGCTCGGTGGCTTGCTTGATAGGCGACGCCAACGTTAACTGCGTCGAATCCTAGGAGTTAGCTTTGCTGTGGACGATGCCCGACGACCTCGTTCTGCTTGACCGATTTGGACACCCATAGATAACCGCAAACAAACAAGGTGAAGTTGTCGGGGAATTGCGCATTGGCATTTGGCGGATAAAACGCGTTGCAGATCGCAGAACATAATCTGGAGGGGAAGTAGTTCTCATGCTCCGCAAGCAACGCTTTTGGATTTCGCCCCGAGCGCCCTCCGTCCAAGTGAACTGCCCGATAGACAGCACGACTGCCTGCGCAAGCGCTCTTCGAGAATTGTCGCGGTGTACCGATGGCCCATTCTGACGGACCATCGGCCTTGTGTTCAGTCTTCGTAACGGCAGAGCGATTTTAAGGCGGGCCAAGCCGAAGGCGTGTCACCGTCAGCGAATTGATTCTCCATTGACCTTGCACCCTACAGTAGGTCTCATGGTAGTAACCGTACCCTGCAAGTTCGCTGACTGGAGCCCCAGCCGGAAACTTCATCAGGTCAGCCATCGCCCAGATTCCTCGGGCGTTATTGTCATCGACAATTTCGATCTCCGGCATGTGACCATGATGAACCGTTGAGACGCCAGTCACCGCCGCCTGAATTGCCTGCATAGCAGAAGATGCACCGCGTAACAGGTCGACAGTGGCGCCGGGCATCAAATTTGTACCGTCCGGCAAGGTTGTTGCCGCTCGAAAGTCCAAGACTATGTCGTCGGCAAATGTGTCTTTCATCAACACCCAGTCCTGAGTGTCGACTCCTCGAAAATATCGCGCCTTGAGACACTTGATTTCTTCGATTGCCAAGAGTTTTGTTAGTATGTCCAATGCCTATCCCCCAGCTTCAAATGTCTATCACGATCTTGCCGAACGCACCCGCCTTCAGATGCGCCAACGCTTGAGGAAGCTCGTCGAAAGCATAGCGCTTGGCAATAATTGGCTTCAGGTGATTGGCATCAACGGCCCGGATGAAGTCCTCGAATGCGCGTCTGGGGCCGGCGACAATACCCTGCATGCGCAGCCTTTTGTGGAACATGGGAGGTATCGGGGCTGACATCGCATATTCGTCGAGACCGCCAGCGACCTGGATGTGCCCGTCGATCGCAACCGCGGCGACCGATTGCGCCATGCCCGCGCCGCCGACCAACTCGATGATGTGATCCGCGCCGCGCCCATCCGTCAACCGCAACACCTCCTCCGCCCAATCACCTGCGGAACGAACGATGACATGATCGGCCCCCAACTGGATAACCCGCTGAGCCTTGTCTTCGCTGCTGGTGGTAACAATCGTCGTTGCACCGAGCATTTTGGCGATCTGCAGCGCGAAGAGCGCCACGCCACCGGTACCCTGAATAACTACGGTAGATCCTGGCTTAACATCGTTCTGCTCAACCATCGCAGCCCAGGCGGTGCAACCCGCGACACTGAGGGTCGAAGCCTCGAAATCGTTCAGGCTGGTCGGTGCGGCTACCAGCCAATCCTGCGGCAACGCTACATATTCGCAAAGTACACCGGGATAATGATGGCCCACCGTTTTGATGCCTGATGCTCGTCCGTCGCCGGGTGGAGGACCTTCCAGCCACTCGGGAATTACATAAGACACGACCCGGTCACCCGTTCCGAAGCGAGTGACGCCTTCCCCCACCGCAGTGACTGAACCCGCCAACTCGCCGCCAGGGACGAAAGGAAAGGTAAGCGTCTGGTATAGGCCATTTTCCATTATCATCAGGTCGCGAAAGTTCAACGACACCGCGGCAACCTTGACCAATACCTCGCCATGGCCGGGCTTGGGAATGGGAACATCTCCCAGACTGAGCGTTGATAATCCAAGGCTGCTAGTCGTCCAGCGACGCATGTGATCCACCATTTAATTTTTCCTATGAGTTCTGCAGTGTTTTAGCCTGACGGTACGCAAACCCTGAAGCCTCGCTTCTGATTTCTTGCGTCGTCGCGAGGTTGGCATGGCCATCAGCAACACCAATGCCCACCGTCAAGCTTGAGGGTTCGAACTGGACGCCGGTCCGTGATACGGGTATCAAAAAAGATCGGCGCCCCCAATCTGTTCTGACTGCGGGGCGCGCTCGGTCAAGCTTGACCGTCTCCAATGCGAACCTCGGAAACCGGCGGACGCTCGGAATCCCCCCAGCGCTTGAAGCCAAGACCAAAGGACGGGTCAGACGTGTTCAGGCGGCCCCGCAGCATACCGTTCGTGGACGGAGTACCCTCGGGACCGTGCGCAGGAAGGTCTGCCTCCCAATCCCGGACCAGCTGCCTGTCAGCTATCTTCCAAACCCCATCACGTTCTTCGAAACGGTCCAGATACCGGCAAGAGACTAACGAAACCTGATAGCCATCCTCATGCTTGTAATAGACGGTGCCGAGCACCACCGTTTCCGACCGTGCAACGGACGGATTCGTCTCGTCAAACTCGACATATTCATTGCAAATGATGTGACGCAGGATTTCCAATTCCTTGACCACTTCCAACGACACAGTCAAGAAGCCCTCGGCCGGACCGTTGTAAGTGCCGTGATTGTCGTTGGCGTCCGGATGATATGCCGAAAGCCCAAGCTCCATATCCGCATGATCCACGCCTCGACAATATCGCATGATGCAGTCATGGATCTGCTGTCGCGCGTCCATTTCACGGACGATAGTTTCGAAATCTCTCTTGTTGTTCATCTGTTCAAACTCCGATTTTTTTTGGTCGTGTGAAGCACGTGTGGAACGCTGGTTCACGCCCCAGCGGGTGCGTCCCATTCAATCGGTGGCGGCGGCAGGTCTATTACGAGTTGCTGATAATATGGACCACCGGGTTGTCGCGCAAAGGGCATGGGGATCCAGTTGCGCGCCCGATCGGCCGGAATGACAGGCAACTCGATCGCCGATGGATAGACGGCATTGTGATGCACGGCCTGCTCGGCTACGACGTAGTCCGCCGGCGTCGCCTCCGACAGATCGATGAACTGATTGGGGTTGATGTCGCTTTCAGGGAAGTTCGAGCTGCTCACGATTAATCGGATGCGATGGCCCTTCTTGAACACGTTGCTAGTAGGCATCATGTCGATTTCGTAGGCGACAACCTCGCCTGGCTTCAATGCAACCGGCTCTGAACGAGACTTCCGATAGCGTGCCCGAACGCTGCCGGCCCCAAGATTGTAGGATTCGCCATTCGCAAAGACATCGACAAGTGTGACGAACCAGTCCGTATCGGTGGCTGACGAGCTGGCGTGGAGGGTCACGCGCACCGAACCGGTAACCTCCAGATCTTCCTCGAGAGGCGCGGTCGTGTAGACCAGCACGTCGTCCCGCTCGTCATTCGGGCGCTGGTTGACCGGCCCTCCCATGACCCCACGCCCACCAAGGGTCGGCACCGGATCGGCCGGGTCATAGAGGTAGGTGTCTGACGTCTGCGCTGCGGACGGCAGCACGGTAGTGAGGATGCCGTTGCCATTGGCCGAACGCGCGGCGCCTTCGCTGTGCAGGTAATAAGTGACCGGCTGCGTGCCAGGCAACGGCCACGCAGTTTCAGCGCGCCACCGATTCTCACCCATCACATAGATGATGACGGGATGATCGAAGGCCGGATGCGTTTCGCCGCGAAGCTGCTGGTCCATCCACGCTGCCGCCGCCGCAAGGTCATCCAGTTGGCTTTCCGGGAATTGCCTGAAGGTCGGGCTTGGCTGATGCCCCCACGGTCCGATCCAGAGACGCTGGCCTTCCCGTGCCTCCGGCGTGGCGCCTGATGCGGTGATGCCGACATAGGCATCGATCGAATTCTGGTTGAACAGATCATACCATCCAGAAAAATGTACGATCGGTTTCATCACCCTGTCTAGCCGCGACAGGGCATCGGTCGTGTCGAACAGGCTGGAATTCTCGCGCGCGTCGAGGCATCTGTGCCAGAAGGGAAGATGACGTACGATCAACGCGTCACGCAGGCTACGACCGCGCAGCAGTTCCCACACGCAGTTGGGATTCATAAGGGTATCGCTGCATTTGATCCCTGCTTCCACTTCGTCGGCGGCGATGCGCGCAAGCAGTTCCGGCTGATTGGCGGCAAGGGTGTAGGCCATGTAGACAGACCACCAAAAGCTGGTCTGAAGGTCGAGCATCTGGTCGTTATAGAGCCAGGAGACACCGCCCTTGTTGACCGCAGGCATCTCGACGAAGGCCGCTTGGTAACCGGGTACGTCCATCGTCAGCAGCGTCAACTGCACCCCGCCGATATAGGAGCCGCCGAATGTTGTCACCTGGCCGTTCGACCAGGGTTGCCGACGGATCCAGGCGATCGTGTCCGCGCCGTCCTGCCGGTCGCCCCAGCTTTCATTGATCAGCGGATCGAACTCTCCTTCCGATGAAAAAGTGCCGCGCACATCCTGAATCACACTGATATAGCCCCGCTTCGTGAACTCATAGGGCGAGTTCACATGCCATTGAAACGGGAACATCTTGTCATAGGGTGTGCGTATCAGGATTGTCGGCAGCGCTTCGGTCGCGGCATGGGCCGGGCGATAGATATCGGTCGCCAGCTCAACGCCATCGCGCATCTTGACCTTGACGTTGCGATTCACACCGTACGGTGATGATAAAGGGAGCGGTGCTCCGTCAATTCGTGACATCGGGCGTCCTCTGCTGTAGCGATGAACATTTGCAGCGCCCTGAGCTAAATGCCCACGGCTTTCCTTAATGCTCAGCCGTTTTTGTGTAGAGCGACTGTAGAATGCCCGAAGTATCGCAGGCAACAATTGGAAGATTACGAGATCGCGCATTTCCCGCGAAAACCGCGCGTCCATCGTTAAGTTGAGATGACGATTGAGCCCTGGCTGCGCTCATCCTGCGAGAGCGAACCGGGTTATGCCCTGATAGCTCGCCGGTGCGCACCCGGATAGGATGCTCTCGGCAAGCGGCTGACCGGCAAGCAAATCGCGGCGATCGTTAGCCGAAGGTTGCGTCGACTACGCCAGGCTAGACCGGACAGCAACATCCAGCTGCGCAGCGACCCAAACCAAAACTGAGGCCGCTGTAGGAGGCCGACGATCAATGGACTTTTTGGTCAGCCTGGCCTGCTATATAGGGCTTGGCTGCAAGGCTAAACCGCGGCTGGAATAAGCAAGTGCCAGGGGCGCGCAGTGCTGAGCCGAAAACCACCGCTTCGGCGAGGCCGTTCTGGTGGCCCCACGACCGTGCAAGGGCAGGGACTAGCGGGCCGATTCCCGTCGTTCGTTTGGCACGAGCTGCTGGAGGTATAAGAGCTGGCTGAGCCGTAAAAAAAAGGCGACCGAGCTTTAGCCCGGACGCCCCATGGAACCGCAAACATGACGCAATTTACTGCGCCAATTTTTCTAGATCCGCGATCGGATACTCGGCGTCGAAGTACGACCCTCTCAGTGCGAGAGAGGACGACCACTAGTACCGTTAATCCGGAAATCACGAGGAGCTTCACCCGTCATTTTTTTGAACGCAAAGGAGAAGGCGCTGGGATGTCCAAAGCCGAGCCTGTAGGAAATCACCTTCAGCGACAAATCGGTGTCAAGCAACAGGTTCCTCGCCCGCTCGGTCCTGACCCCCTCGATATAGTTATGCAGAGTCTGCCCAGTGGTTGCTTTATAAAGCTTGCGAAGGTGCGCAACGCTGATTCCGCATTGCTTCGCAATGTCGCTCAGTGTGGGACTCCCGTCTTCGAATGACTCCACAAATTCACGAATCGTATTCATGCGCCTGCGCGACAGAGTTCCTTTAGCCTCCTCGCTATCGTCTACGGTGCCGAGGATCCGTGCGATATCAACTGCGGTCGACATCGCCAGACCCTCGACCAGAAAGTCAGAGGCCATGCTAGGCTCTAGCAGCTCGTGCATAAGCCGTTTCATCGCATGATTGATGCCACTGTGGCGTAGGTCAAAAATCGGTTCCAAGTCTTGGGATGCCGTGATGATGCGCCTGCCGACTATCTGCTCAAGCCAGTCCGGCTCAAACTTGCAAACCAATGTTCGCGAATCTTCGCTGACATCTGCGCCTTTCGCATGGGTTTCAATAAGGCCGGGGTGCAGCATCAACTGCCCGAACTTGGCGGGCTTGCCCGGCTTCACCCATCCTTCAGCTTTAATACGGTAGGGTCGCATACGCCAACGCAGCAGGAGTTCCGGCTGGCAATCCAAGATATCGGCGCGCGCATTCCAATGATAATCAACGACTTGGAAGGTCACGCCGGGCATAGACTTTGACGCAATCACCCGATGAGTGAAGGTGCTATCTGTCGTTCCCATCTACTATCTCCCACTATTATTATTATTGTTGCTCGAACCCCATGACGTCAGACTCGCCATGGACCTGTCGGATAAACAATGCATGAGTAATGGCTCTAGATCAACACGGCCCTGCGCGAGCGGTATGTTGTCATTGCCGGATAAGTCAAGCGATCACCTGATTTCACAAGGAAATGCACCTTCTGCCCATACACCGCCGTGCTAGTTTCACAGGGCACGGCGGCACATGGTGATGCCGGAACAAAGATCGAGGAGGCGCAGTGAAAATCCGACAACTTGGCTATCTCATTTTCAGCTCCGCAGACGTCGCTGGATGGCGCACGCTTGCTGAAAACGTGATTGGTTTTTCGACGACAGATAATGAGAGTGGTTCTCTCTATCTCAAAATGGACGAACGCGACTTCCGTATCGCGGTGCTGCCTGGCCAATCGGAGCAGCTGGTAGCGAGTGGGTGGGAGATCGACAGCCAGTCTGGGTTCGAGGAAGTCAGACTGGCGCTTGTCCGCAGCGATGTTGAATGGCATCAGGGAAGCGCTGAGGAATGTGCGTTCCGTAAGGTTCAGGAATTCATCTGGTTTCAGGATCCGGATGGAAACCGGATCGAACTCTATTGGTGCTTCATTTCAGCATTCCTGCCATTCAGTCCACCTAAGAACATCTCCGTCAATTTCGTGACGGACGGCATTGGCATGGGTCATGTTGTGCTTCCCACAGCCGATCTGGATTCCTCGCAGGCGTTTTTCGAGCGAACCCTCGGCTTCGGATTGTCCGATATCATCAAGATGCAGTTCGGTCCGGGTAAGGTGCGCGTGAACTTTAATCACTGTGGCAACCAGCGCCAGCACAGCCTCGCACTGGCCGAAATGCCGTCCCCGAACGGTTGCGTGCACTTCTGCATTGAGGTGGCCTCTCTCAAGGAAGTTGGAATGGCACTCGACCGCGTGCAGGATGCTGGACATCCATTGGTGCTGACGCTCGGGCAGCACGTGAACGATGACTGTGTGTCCTTCTATTTCCTGTCACCGCACGGATTCATGATCGAAATCGGTCACGGCGCTATTTACAAGGATTGGGACCGGCACACAGTGTTCGAAACGACTCGCGCCAGCCATTGGGGACATCACTTCGTTCTAAATAGATAATGCAGATTCGCGTGTGCTCACCATATTAACTACCTACGATGGGTGTAGTTCTTTGAAGCCGCTGTCGCCGCACTTGACTGTATTCGGTTGAGTTCGCGCCCATCGATGGCAGGAGGCCTCGGTGGTTAAGCGGCACTGAAGCAGCTTCGGAGTACGTTCTTTCCGGAATGACTCGGCCCAGGGTTGATCATTGTTTGAAGCGCTATGACTTGCTCTTGGTGCTTCGCTCAGGCGCTGCGTGGCGCGAAATGCCCTAATTCCATTAAGCCAAGCGAGTAGCTCACCCGCAGGGTAAGCTTGCTCAGGACGGCTTTCCGACGATGGCGGTTGACGAGACCGCGTCTCTACTCAGGTAATCGCGGCGTTGTTAAGTCTTTCACGAGAAGCGCGCGCCTATGTAAAACTGGGCCGTGCTTCTATTTTTTATTTAAGACAAAACCATCCAATCGGAGTTGGAGAATTCTAGCAGTATGGATTTGATAGCCATAATCATGACAATGGGGCGATCCGCTGTCGAGCTAGCGTTATTTGTACTTTTGCCGATTATGGTGGTGATGCTTTGTTTGATGCGGTTGATCGAGGCTGCCGGAGTCCTGGATTGGTTAGTGGCTAAACTCGCTCCGGTCTTGCGCCCGGCAGGGCTGACCGGCCTGAGCTTGTTCGCGATGATACAAGTAAATCTGGTGAGCTTTGCTGCCCCACTCGCTACCCTGGCTATGATGGATCGAAGAGGCGCTTCCGATCGGCACCTTGCAGCGACGCTCGCGATGATATTCGCAATGGCCCAGGCCAATGTGGTCTATCCGATGAGTGCAATAGGCCTGCATTTAGGCACGACGCTACTGGTCTCAGGACTCGGGGGAATAGTGGCGTCAGCGGTTACGTTTCATGTGGTCGGCCGATCACTCTCCTCAGCTGAGGCCCCCCTGAGCGATGCGATCGAGCACCCCGAGTTCAAAGGGCCCGGCGGCGTCTTACAGGTGATTAATCAAGCGGGAGCAGAGGCTTTCAAAATTGCGGTTGCAACCATTCCGTTGGTGGCACTAGCTCTCGTTGCGGTGGCGCTTCTCAAGGAGACCGGCGCGTTCAGTATGATTGAGCAGGTCTTGACCCCGGTTCTCACCTGGGCAGGTGTGCCGCCCACCTTAATCGTTCCTTCACTTACAAAATATCTTGGTGGAGGCACGGCCGTGCTTGGAGTCATGGTCAGCCTTCATAGTCAGCATTTGATCGATGCTCATCTGATAAACGCCAGTGCCGGATGGCTGATTCACACTTTCGATCTTCCAGGGGTAGCGATCCTGATTTCGGCGGGGCCCCGTGTTGCCAAAGTATGGAAACACGCAGCGATAGGCGGTGTGATAGGGATTATCGTGAGGACTTTGATTCACATATTTATTAGCTGAAGCCAGATTGCCCGCATCATAATTGAGCGCACCATTCGCATCCCGGGCCCCAAATGCCCTCGCCTCCCAAGTGGAAACAATCAAACCCACTGAGATGCCGCAGCTCCTGGCCCAATGGCTCCCCACTCTAATCCTTCCTGTTAGCCATAAACATAACCGTTTGGCTATCCCTTATCCTAAGGACGGTGTCCTGTCTTTCATGCGGCTCGTTCAAAAAGTAAGGCTGGCATTGCCCGCGCGAATAACAGGTTTACGCGTACATACTTACACCAGCCCTACTGGAAAGCGTTGCTAGTCCACTGCCTTAACCATATCTTCGATGACCTTTTTAGCGTCACCGAACACCATCATGGTCTTGTCCAGGTAGAACAGTTCGTTGTCCAGGCCGGCATAGCCGCTGGCCATCGAGCGCTTGTTGACGATGATGGTCTTGGCTTTGAACGCTTCGAGGATCGGCATGCCGGCAATCGGCGATTTTGGATCGTTCTTCGCGGCCGGGTTGACCACGTCGTTGGCGCCCAGCACCAGCACCACGTCGGCCTGACCGAACTCGGAGTTGATGTCTTCCATCTCGAACACCTGGTCGTACGGCACTTCAGCCTCGGCCAGCAGTACGTTCATGTGGCCCGGCATCCGACCGGCAACTGGGTGGATCGCGTATTTCACGGTCACGCCGCGGTGAGTCAGCTTCTCGGTCAGTTCCTTCAGCGCGTGTTGCGCTCGGGCTACCGCCAGGCCGTAGCCCGGAACGATGATCACGGTGTCGGCGTTGGTCAGCAGGAACGTCGCGTCGTCAGCCGAGCCGGATTTGACCGGGCGGGCTTCCTTGGCGCCGGCAGGACCGGCGTCAGCTGTATTGCCGAAACCGCCGAGCAGGACGTTGAAGAACGAACGGTTCATCGCCTTGCACATGATGTACGAGAGGATCGCGCCGCTTGAGCCCACCAGCGAGCCGGCAATGATCAGCATCGAGTTGTTCAGCGAGAAGCCGATACCGGCCGCTGCCCAGCCGGAGTAGCTGTTGAGCATCGACACGACCACTGGCATGTCCGCGCCACCGATCGGGATGATGATCAGCACACCCATGATGAAGGCCAGGGCCAGCATCAAGGCGAAGGCGTTGAGGTCGCCGGTCAGCATGAAGGTGATGCCCAGCGCCAGTGTGGCCACGCCCAGCAACAGGTTCAGTTTGTGTTGGCCGGTGAACTGTACCGGTGTGCCCTGGAACAGGCGGAACTTGTACTTGCCCGACAGCTTGCCGAAGGCGATGACCGAACCGGAGAAGGTGATCGCACCAATGGCAGCACCGAGGAACAGCTCCAGGCGGTTCCCGGCCGGGATCGCGTCGCCCAGCTGCGCAACGATACCCAGCGACTGCGGCTCGACGACCGCCGCAATGGCGATGAACACCGCGGCCAGACCGATCATGCTGTGCATGAAGGCGACCAGTTCCGGCATCTTGGTCATTTCCACGCGTTTGGCCATGATCGAACCGGCCGTGCCGCCGACCAGCAGGCCGACGATGACGTAGCCGATTCCGGCGGTGGCCAGCTCTGCGCCCAGCTTATAGATCAGGCCGACGGTGGTGAGGATCGCCAGGCCCATGCCGAGCATTCCGAACAGGTTACCGCGCCGCGACGTGGTCGGGTGCGACAGGCCTTTGAGGGCCTGGATGAAGCAGACCGAGGCGATCAAATACAGGGAAGTAACCAGGTTCATGCTCATGCTTGCTGCACCTCGCCCTTGACTACTTCAGCCTTGGCAGCCGGCGCTTTTACCGGGGCCGCTTTTTTCTTGAACATTTCCAGCATGCGCCTGGTTACCAGGAAGCCACCAAACACGTTGACCGCAGCCAGGGCCACGGCCAGGGTGCCCATGGTCTTGCCCAGCGGGGTCACGGTGAGGGCGGCGGCGAGCATGGCGCCGACGATCACGATGGCCGAGATGGCGTTGGTAACCGCCATCAGCGGTGTGTGCAGTGCAGGTGTCACGTTCCAGACCACGTGGTAGCCGACATAGATCGCCAGCACGAAGATGATCAGGTTGTAGATACCGTGAGAGATCAGCATGTCTTCCATTGTTTTATCCTCAGCTGTTCTTGCGCACAATCTGGCCGTCGCGGCACATCAGGCACGCGGCGACGATATCGTCTTCAAGGTTGATCTCGAACTGGCCTTCTTTGGTGAAGATCAGCTTCATGAAGTCCAGCAGGTTGCGGGCGTACAGCGCCGAAGCGTCAGCCGCCACCGCGCCAGCCAGATTGGTCGGGCCAACGATGGTCACGCCATTTTCGACGACCACCTGATCGGCCACGGTCAGCGGGCAGTTGCCACCCTGGGCTGCGGCGAGGTCGATGACCACCGAGCCTGGTTTCATCTGTGCCACGGTCTCTGCACTCAGCAGCGTCGGTGCCTTGCGCCCGGGAATCAGCGCGGTGGTGATGACGATGTCCGCCTGCTTGGCGCGTTCGTGCACGGCCAGGGCCTGGCGCTGCATCCAACTGGCCGGCATCGGGCGGGCATAACCGCCGACACCGACGGCGCATTCACGCTCTTCGTCGGTCTCGTAGGGCACGTCGACGAACTTGGCACCGAGGGATTCGATCTGCTCTTTTACCGCAGGGCGCACGTCCGACGCTTCGATCACCGCCCCCAGGCGTTTCGCCGTGGCGATGGCCTGCAACCCGGCCACGCCGGCACCGAGAATCAGCACACGCGCCGCTTTTACGGTGCCCGCAGCGGTCATCAGCATCGGCATGAAGCGAGGGTAATAGTGAGCGGCCAGCAACACGGCTTTATAACCGGCGATGTTGGCTTGCGAGGACAGCACATCCAGGCTTTGCGCGCGGGAGGTGCGCGGCGCAGCCTCCAGGGCAAAGGCGGTAATCCCGCACTCGGCCAGCTTGGCGATGGTTTCGTTGCTGAACGGGTTGAGTATCCCCACCACCACGGTGCCGCTTTTAATCAGCGCCAGCTCGCTGTCGCTGGGGGCGACCACCTTCAAAATCAGCTCTGCAGCAAATGCGTCATTGGCGCCGCAAATGCTTGCGCCGGCCGCTTCATAGGCACTGTCGACAACGCTGGCATTAATGCCGGCGCCGCTTTGTACAGTGACCTTATGGCCCTGGCTGATCAGCTTCTTGATGGTTTCGGGGGTTGCAGCAACCCGTGTCTCGCCAGTAAAGGTCTCAAGGGGAACACCGATATGCACTTATTGTTCTCCGGTAAGATTTCATAAAGAAGCCTTCCCTACGAATGCACCGAAATGCATTCATAGGTAGAGCCGATTTTGTGCCTGGTACGTACCAGGCTAGAACTCAAAGGGCTTGCGCCATCTGAGGAACGAGGTCGAGCGCGCCGAAGCCTTCTTACCAGAATTCGTCAATCGCGCGCCCGCCGACGCGTCGGCCGGGGCCGTTACAACATCGATCCACAGGGATGAATGAGGTCAGATCACCGTCATGCCGCCATCGACCACGATCACTTGGCCGGTGATATGTGCGCCAGCATCGGATGCCAGCAACAAGGCCGCGCCCTTAAGATCGTCCGCCCCCCCGAGCTTGCCGAGCGGTGTGTTGTCGATGAGCCGATCGCCAGCCGCATCGAGCGTCGAACCGGTCATTTTGGAAGGGAAATACCCGGGCGCGAGCGCATTGACGCGAATGTTTCGCGGCCCCCACTCAGCAGCAAGCGCGCGAGAGAGGCTCAGCACCGCGCCTTTGGAAGCGTTGTAGGCAGCGGTGCCTATCATACTGGGATGATGCGCCTGCAATGCCTCGATTGAGGCGACATTCACCACCACTCCCTTGCCCTGCGGAATGAAACAGCGCTTCGCAGCGGCTTGCGTCAGCCGGAACAGCCCCGTGAGATTCAGGTCGATCACCTTGTTCCAGCCATCGAGCGAATGATCTTCCGCAGCCTCGCCCCAGGTTGCACCCGCATTGTTAACCAGGATGTCGAGGCGACCATACTTGGCGGCGATTTCCTCCACCAGTTCAGCATGTCCGCCCTGGCCGAGATCCGCGGCAATACCGTCGGCCGCATAACCTGACTGGCGAAGCGAGGCGACCGCAGTATCGATCTCGCCCTGCTTGCGCGCAACGACAACGACCCGCGCCCCAAACTCCCCCAGCGCTTCGGCGACCTGGAAACCCAGACCGCGGGAGCCGCCGGTAACAAGTGCTACACGGCCAGTGAGATCCAAAAGTGCTTGTAACGTACCCATCGGCTTATCCCTTGAGATCGGCGAAGGTTTCGCCGTGTTCAACCAGCCATTCGATCAGCGGCGCCGGCTCCCAAGCCCAGCCCTCGCGACGGCTCCGAAAATCATTCATCCGCTCGATAATATGGGCATGCCCCACCCTGTCCGCATAGAACATAGGGCCGCCGCGTTCCGCGGGAAACCCATAACCGTTCACATAGATCACGTCGATGTCGAACGACCGGTGAGCGATCCCCTCGGAAAGAATTCTGGCGCCTTCGTTAACCATCGCGAAAACGCAGCGCTCGACAATTTCTTCATCGGATATGACTCGGCGCTCGACACCGATCTGCGCAGAGTGGCGAATCACAAGTTCGTCGATCTCGGGATCTGACTCGGGCGTCCGCCCGTCCGGATAGCGGTAATAGCCGGCGCCGGTCTTCTGGCCGAATCGGCCCATCTCGCAAATGAGGTCCGGGATCTTCGAATAGGGCCGGTTGGGCTGAGTCACCGCGCGGCGCTTGCGAATGCTCCAGCCGATGTCCTGCCCGGCCAAATCCATCGTACGGAGTGGCCCCATCGCCATACCCCACGCCTCCAGCGCGGCGTCGACCTGCGCGGGCAGCGCGCCTTCTTCCAGCAACCAATACGCTTGGCGCAAGTATTCCTCGAAGATGCGGTTGCCGATGAAGCCGTCGCAATTTCCCGCAATGACGCCCACCTTGCCGATCTTGCGCACCAGCGCTAGCGCGCCGGCGAGTGTCTGCGCCGACGTGGCGGCGCCGCGAACGACCTCCACCAGCCGCATGATATTGGCCGGGCTGAAAAAGTGCAGCCCGACGACCTGGTGCGGCCTTTGTGTCGCGTCGGCAATCCGGTCGACATCGAGCGTGGACGTATTCGAAGCCAATATGGCGCCCGGCTTGGCGATCCGATCAAGTTGAGCGAAAACGGAGCGCTTGACCTCGATATCTTCAAAGACCGCTTCGATCACGAGATCGGCTTGCGCCGCGGCGTCGACCGTGGATTCGGTCGTGAGCAGCGCCTTGCGGGCGGCCGCCTTCTCGTTCGTCAGACGGCCTTTCGCCACGTCCCGGTCTATGGCTTTAGCGATCCTGCCGACACCGGCCGACAGCGCATTTTCGTTGAGTTCGATTAGCGTGACTGGCAACTGCGCATTCAGCAGCGCGAGCACGATCCCGCTGCCCATCGTGCCCGCCCCGATCACCGCAACGCTCGCAATGGTGGGAGTCTCGAATTTCGCCTCCGAGCCCGGCAGGCGTCCAACCTTGCGCTCCGCGAAAAAGCTGTGGCGCAGCCCGCGCGATGCTTCCGACAGGAGCAGTTCGGTAAAGAGCTCGCGCTCCAAGGCGAGTCCCTGTTTCAGGTCGAGCCTTGTCGCCGCTTCGACGCACGCGACGATGCTTTCGCGAGCGGTACCGAGCGATGGGCGCTGCGCGATCTTGGCACGCCAGACATCAAGCGCTGCACTGTCTGCGGCCGCTGGGCCGGTAGTGGCGCGATCCGCCAGACTGCTCTCGGCACGCGCGACGACCCAGGCCAGTGCCGCCTCGCCTTCCAGCACCGCATCGACCAACCCCATGTCCGCGGCCTGCCCCGCAGCAACCGGTTTACCACCCAGCATCATCTCGAGCGCCCGCGCTACCCCCACCCGACGCGGCAAACGCTGCGTGCCACCTCCGCCCGGCAAAAGCCCCAGCATCACCTCGGGAAAGCCGAGTCGTGCGTCCGGCGCGGCAATGCGGAAATGGGCCGCCAGCGCCAGCTCGAGTCCACCGCCCAGCACATTGCCGTGCAGCATCGCAACCACCGGCTTCGGGCAGGCATCGACGACCGAGAACAGCTCGCGTAAACGATCGACTTCGTCGGGCGCGTTTTCGAAATCCTTGATGTCAGCGCCTGCGCAAAAGTCCCGCCCGTCGCCGCGGATGGCGATCACCGCCACAGAAGGGTCGCCGACCGCATTCACGACGGTTTCGTGAAGCGCAGAAACGACTCCCGCCCCAATCGAAAGGACATTAACCGGCGGGTTTGTGATGGTAAGTAACAGGAGACAGCCGCGCTGCTCGATTTTTAAGGGCTTCATAAAAGGCACATTAATCCAAAGAAAACGGCGGAATCGCTATCGACAACAGCGGTTACGGAAACTCGCAATGCACTTCTTCCGATTGCGATTGGCTCTGACACGCCAGGACCCATCCATCTGAAAGATCCCGCTCGTCCAGCACGAGATTTGCGGCCATGGTTACCTCGCCCTTTCTGATACGGCACATGCACACGGCGCATCCGCCAACACGGCATGAAAAAGGCGCATTAATGTCCGCGGTGATCATCGCGTCGAGCATGGTCTGCCCTGCGGACCAAACGATTTCCCGTTCCTTTCCGTCGAGCCGGACAATCAACCGGGTCGCGGTTTGAGTCGTCTCCACTGTCTTTCCGGTAACAGCGGCAGGCTCCGGCTCCTCGTCCGGAAGCGAGATGAAACGCTCCAGATGGATCCTGTCTCTCGACAAGCCGATCGACTCCAGCGCAACGACCGAGCTGTCCATGAAAGGCGCCGGACCGCAAATAAAGACATCCCGTCCAGCGAACGCCCGGAGAAGACTGGCCAGACGATCGCTCGTCGGTAGCCCCTGGACGGTTTCCAGCCAGTGGATGACATTCAACCGATCGGGATGCTTACGAGAAAGCTCGATAAGCTCGTCGCGGAAGATGACCGACGTTTCGTCCCTGTTCGCGTAGACAAGATCAATACGCCCCTTGCCGCCTGCAAGCGCCGCTTTGAGGATGGACAAAACGGGCGTAATTCCACTCCCGCCGGCCAGCAACAGAAAATCCTGGTCGAGCTGCGCCGGCCCGAACACGCCCGCTGGTGGCCGCACCTGAAGCACTTGCCCTGCCTTGACGTTCAAACACAGCTCGTTGGAAACAAGCCCTCGATCGACTCGTTTGATGGTCACTTTATGGAGTGCGTCGACATTCGGCGCGCTGGCCAGCGAATAGCAGCGGAGCCGGTATTTTCCATCGATAAGTACCCGCACTGTCAGGAACTGGCCAGGCCGATATTGAAAAGCCTCCGTCAGCGCAGCTGGCACATCGAATACGAGAGAGACCGCGCTGTCTGTTTCTCGAATGACCTCTTTCACAGGAAGGTCGAAAAAGTCGCTAGTGTGCATTTTGGTCGTGCTCGCGAATCAGCCGATTGGTAGCAATAATGTTAACAACATGAACTCCCCAAGGCCTCAGTCCGCGAGTTGCTTATAACGACTATTACGTGTGTGATAAGCGCGTGTCGGGAGCTCGCCCGGAAATCTCACCACCAGAATTGAATCAGGCCTGCAACTGCTGATTGAAGTAGATTCACCAAGCACTTACAGCGCACAAGAAGAAGTGGCCTTCACGAATGGAGGGCAAGCACCGGTGGCGCAATGGATTCATGGTCTGACAGAGGATTTCGAAAATCTCAACGACCAGATGAGCCAGGTGCCGTGCCCCCCCTACAGCAACGGGGGGCATCTGACAGGCATGCATGACTCACTGGCGAAACGCGGGCTGGAGCGGAGATCGGCTATTCGCTGACGGGATCGAACGAGAGAATCAACTGGAGTCGACGGCGTCGCGCCACTGCGACAACGCCGCGCATGCGAGCGCCTGCGACCGATACTGTGGGATCCGTGTCCCGAAGCCGCCGCTTATGCTTTAACTTTGGAGATCTGACTGGACCTGATGCTACCGATGTCCGCCGTGCGGTTACCAGGAAAACCGCGTTCTCGTGGGCTAGCGCAGCTGTCCATCATCAGCGGCGGAGACCTGCGGCATTCACCACCGCGGCGTTCAAACCGGGAAAGAGTGGCGGGAAGTGTTGAGAAACCAACACACAACGTTGCATCGTTGCGTTGAAGTATCCATCGTAAAAACACTTCATTCGCTACGGTAACAGCAACAGTTCCCGCCGTGCCATTTACGGCAAACGTTTGATGTAGAACGACCTACTATTCGTGCACCTTTGCTTGCTCGGACTCCCAATATTTCATGGGCTGCGTCATGTCCACTTCCAACTCGAACCGCTCGACCATGTCTGGTTGCACGTCCTTGACATCGACATAGAACTGCTCGTACCAGCGTCGCAGCTGATAAATCGGACCATCGTGCTCGGACAGTAGAGGATTATCGATGCGCGTCTTGTTGCGCCAGATCTCGACATCCTGAAAAAACGCATTACGGAAGGCTTTGGCGTATTCGGCCGCGATCTCAAGCGCCGCTTCCTCAGGCAAACCAGGCACTTTTCGCGCCGTCACACCAACGTTCAGTACGAAGCTTTCGGGCGTAACCGGATAATGAGCATTGATCAACCAACACTCAATTTCATGGCCTTTGTAATTGGCGATCTGTTTATTGATCATGTAGGCAGGGCCGTAATAGGTGGCCGAGCTCTCCATACCGAAGCCATCCTCGTTCTTGACACCGTCGCCTTCGCCCAGAGCGCGGTCCTTACGTGCGTCATAGACTGCGATTTGCGAGGAGGTGTGGCCTTCGAAGATATTCTTGAATTTGCGCACCATCCAACCGTGAACGTAATAAAAATGCGTGTTGTCGGCATTGTTATCAATCAGCTCACGGCAGTTGGTTGGCATGAGCTCCGTTTCCCAATGCCAGGGAGTGCACTCACCGGCATCATAGGCCTCGATGCTCGGAATCGCGTGCTCTGGCGGAGGTGGATTTCCCTCGGGATCGTTATAAACAAACAACTGATCGCTCGCGATCATGGTCGGCCATGACTTGATCTTGGCCCGAGGCGGAATACGCGTTGAAAATGGAATGTTGGAGCAGCGCCCATTCCCCCCCCACTCCCAACCATGGAAAGCGCAAGACACACTATTACCAATGATTTTGCCCTTACCCAACGATGCCCCCATGTGTGGGCAGTAGCCATCGAGAACGTTCAAGTTTCCGTCCTCGCCTGCGAACACCACAAGCTTCGTGCCGAAAATCTCCAGCTCGTGGGGAACGCCATCCTGAAACTGCTTAACCAGGCCGATTACATGCCATCCGCGAGCATAACGATCCGGGGGGGGCGCAGCCTTGATCACATAATCCGTCGCTATATAGTCTCGGCGCGGTGATGGAGATGTTGTTTGGCTCTGGCCCGAAGGCAAAATTGGGGTACTCATGCGCCTCACCTCTGAAATATTTGACGTTAGATAAGCTAATGGCCCGGTGTTAGATCGTCGAGACCAGTTGCTTACTAATGGAGGTCAAGGCTTCACAAATGCGCGCGAGCGTCCATGCTTGACCCATAGAACTGAGTATCAACGGTTGATTCCGGCCATGCCCCCATCGATGAGGACATTTGTTCCATTGATGTAACCGGCCAACGGACTGGCTAAAAACGTGACCAAGGAAGCGATGTCCGCTGGTGTGCCGAGTCGCCCAACCAAGCTGCCCCAGTCCGATGCAATGCCTGGCTCGACTTCCTCCCACGTCTTCCTGCTGTTCTCCGGCAGTGCCATAAAATAATCATGTAGAACCCTTGTAACGACCAGTCCCGCAGCAAGGCAATTCACCGTGATTCCGGTCCCGGTCAATTCCTTTGCCAAACTGACCGACAGCACCGGCAAGCAAGCTTTCATGCTGGAATAATCCGGTATATTCGCTTCGGGTTTGAATGTAGCCATACTGGATATCTGGATGATCCGGCCCCATTTTTGCTGCTTCATGCCGGTTAGACACAGCTGAATCATGCGCACTGTGGAAAAAACATTCAGATCATAAGTCCGCTGCCAATCATCCATGGTGGCGTCGCTCCATGTTGCGCCCGGCTGAGACGGACCGCCGGCATTATTTACAAGGATGTCAATGCCTCCCCAGTGAGCGTTAGCATTGGTACTGACAGCGACGGCGCCTTCGTCGGTACACAAGTCGCCAAGTGCTATCTCGGCCTCCCCACCGGCGTTTCGAATTCTGGTGACAATGGCTCGCGCCCTTTCCTCGTTTCGCCCGTGCACGATTACCTTGGCGCCTTCGGCAGCCAAATGCTCGGCGATACTCGCACCAATGCCCGAACTGGCTCCCGTTACGAGCGCGCGCTTACCCTCTAATTGCAGATTCATTCAGTCTCTCCTACTTTGCTTGATGGTCTAGAAGTACCGCACACGTGACTACGCATGGAAGTCATCACAGCCGGCTGCGGTGGAAGCTGATCCGAATAATTCAAGAAAATTGTTGTGGATGTGCTTGAACAGACGCTTCACAGGCGTCAGCCTGAGAATCATTGACTGGTTCATCACAGCGATAGGGGCTCGCAATGCCTGTCGATTCGCTACGTCCAGCGGTAGGGTGAAGCGGATATCAGCCATCATTTGGCGATACAGGCGATGGCTACGACAACGTGATGGCGGGGACCATCAATGGGCTCTTAAAGGCCGAGTTGATCCACAAGGGGGGCGTATGAAAAAGCGTAGAGGCCCTTGAATGGGAAACACATAGCTAGTCAGCCAGCACCCACCGTTGCGTCTGACTCGAAGCAACAGCCGGCGCGAAACCCGGGGCGGTTCATACACCGCTGGACGGGGCAGCGCGCCGGCCATTGACCTCATCTGCTTAACTTGCGGCCAACCCTTCCAGCCAGTGCTTGCTATTGCAGACCGTCGCGTGCCACGGGTCGCGGAATGCTGCCAGCAGACTGTTCTGCGCTTCTCCTGGCTGATAGCAGAGGTCCTCGAGAACAACGACGCCGAAGTCTCGGTTCCGCGCATCCACGAGCGTGCCGAGAATAACCCCGCCGGTGGAAATTCCGGCTAATGCGAGAGTCTCTACCCCGAGCGCTCTAAGAATGGGCTCGAGCTTGGAATAGGCGAAAGCACTGATCCTGGAACATGGCACTACGATGTCCCCAGCCTGGGGCTCTACGGCCGGGTCGATAGCGTCTGATTTCGACTCGAGGAAAAGAGCTGGCGGAGCGATTATGCCCTTGGTAACGCTCGATTCCAGTAGCTCCGGGTAGCCCTCGCTGAAGCTGAGCTGGGCGTAGATTACCGGCACATTGGCCGCCCTCGCCGCCGCGATGCAGTCCGCGAGCCTTTTCAAATAGTCTTTGGGATCATCCGGCATCAGGGTTATCGGTTGCTGCGCGTGGCCAACAATAAGGGCAGTTCGGTGCGCGGTGTTGGTGTTCGTCATAAGTGCTCCTGGTTCAGTGGATTGACAGGCCGCCATCAACGACGATCTGGGTGCCATGCAGGTAACTCGACTCGTCGGATGCAAGGAAGATCGCAGCCTGGGCAATCTCACGTGGGTCCGCGGCCCGCCCCAGCAAAATCTTCTTGTCGTCAAACTCGCCAATCGCCCTCTCGAGGTTCGCACGAGCTCGTTCCGATCCGCTATCCGCCCCAATGACGCGCGCGGTATTAGCGAGTATGTTGGTGGCGGTGGCTCCTGGGGCCAATGCGTTGATTCGGATACCCGTGCCTGCCAGCTCCCAAGCTACCTGGCGAGTGAGGCTCGCAAGTGCGCCTTTTGAAGCCGTGTAGGCTGCGCCGCCACCACCACCGAGCAGGCTGGCGGTTGACGAGATATTCACGATGACGCCTTCGCTGCGTGGAAGAAACTCGCGCATCACTCGTTGAATCATGAACGCAGTACCGCGAACGTTGATGGCGAACACCCGATCCCAGAGTTCAGGCGTCACGGCGTCGACCGGTTCCATTCGGTCCTGGACGCCCGCCACATTCACGAGAACGTCGATACCACCGAGTTCGCGAACAGCTTGATCGACCGCGGAGTTGATCTGCTCGACATATCCAATGTCGGCCTGGATCGCCACGGCGGCCGAGCCGATCTCGGCCACCAAGGCTTTGGCCGCCTCGATGTCGTAATCGACGACCGCCACGCGCGCGCCGCTCTCGACGGCAAGTTGTACTATTGCCCGCCCAATGCCGCTCGCTCCACCGGTGACGAGCACTCGCTTTCCTTCCAGTCGGCTGGGGCGCGTAAAATCAGTCGTTTTCATCGCTCGTAGATCTCCACGGGTAACTGATGAAGTTGTTCTGCTCCATCATCGGTAATTAGGAAATTGCTGCAGACCCAGTTGAAATATCCACGGTGCACATAGAGCGGGTGACAGGCCAAGTACATCCCGGCCTGGATTGTCATGGTCTCCTCGGGCGTGATGAATGGCCGTTCCGCAATGTCGAACCCCTGACCGTGGCAGTGCACTCGGTGTTCCTCGGGACGTCCGTTTTCGCGCAAAAATTCATTGTATTCACGAAGTATGTCGACTGGCCTCGCCCCCGGACGCAATCGATCGACGGTGAAGGCCTGCGCACGAAGCGCAAACTTCAGCTCGTCGCTGAGTTCCGATGGCGTCTTGCCCAGCACCACCGTTCGGGTCAAGTGAGCGTAAAGCCCGGACGGCCCGTTGGACTCTATGAATACGTGAACCATATCGCCCTCGCCGATTCGCCGGCGCTGATCTGGCAAAAGCTTGGGGAGTGCAAGGCTGTCACGATTTCCAGACGCAGCAACGTACAACCCCTGTGTGCTTCCGAGCGAACCGGATATCTCCTGCAGAAGGATCGTCACATCACGGTCCAACATTCCCGGACGTATTTCGTTAATCACGGCGAGCATTGCTTCGTCCTGCTGTTGGCATGTGAGGCGCAGCAGTGATTGCTCTTCCGGCGACTTGATCGACTTGATTGCGTCAACGAAATTGGATGCATCGACGAAGCGCATCGCCGGGTAGGCCTCTCGAATCGCATCCATCGTCGACATGGAAATTTGCTGCGTCCCCAGCAGTCCAACAGTCGCGGAGCCGAAGCCAGCTAACGCCTTGATGATATTGCGTTGCTCATTCGGTGCAGACCATCCTGCCGCTGAAAAACTGGGGGCAGTCAGGAGACGATCCACGCCACGCCATGGTCCATCGACGTCGGCGGACATGTCGAGATCGTCGGATTTGCCACTGGTAATGGCAGTCGTTCCGCGGTCCCGAGTGAACACCACAGTTACATTGAACCCGCCGAACGGCTGAGCATCGGCCAGATATTTGACATATCCCCCCGTGAAATCGTTGCCCGATTGAGCGAGTAAAACGTCAACGCCTTCGCGCTGCATTGCGGCTCGCACCACACCCCATCGGCGATTCAGCTCACCCTGAGACACTCGCGTCAGAACTGGGGTTCTCGCTGGTGGTCGACGGGTTGTTGCATTGTCTAAAACTTCTGTTGCTGACATTAGTCAGTATCCTTATTGCGCCGGCACATCACAGAAAATGACGTGCCAGCTGCAGGCTAGGAATCAGATAATGAGGCGAAGGTTGCCGGTCGTGAGAACTCGCTGGTCGATAAAAACCACCCGACTGGCAAGCTTCAGTGTGTCACCCACTCGGCGAAGGACGTCCCGCCGACCCGTAGGCATCAGGATGCTCGGTTCAGCCTCGCGGGTGAAACTGAGCAGCACATTCGCGTGCACTTCGTACGACTGGCTATCGAGCGGCCGGATGCGGATTGTCGATACGAACCTACGGGTGCGCTGCGGTGGATTTTCCCCCCAGGCAAACTTGGCAAGATCGCCTGAGTAGCGGGGCGTCCAGAGCTTGGCGATCGACAGCTTGTCCTCATCGATAATGAGAAACTCCTCGTTCCAAGGGGTCTTTTCCACCGAATCGGTGGTCTGCGTCGTGGGAATTTTGTAGGTGAAGTCGTCGGTGGTCAGATCCAGCCACTCGGCGATCTGACGAGCATCGAGAAGCGCCGCCTCCTCGGCGATAAAGTTCTCGATCTGGGCTCTGGTTTCGTAATCGACGGAAGTAGTAACGCGCTCGCCCATCATAATTCACATGCCCCCTCTGTTTTGAAACCTACGAGCGTGACGGGCTCGGGCTTGGCTTCCATACGCTCAACCCACGTTGAATAAAGTGACCGGAAGTTCACATCGTGCAGGGGGCCACGGTAAACCTTGCCGCGGAATACGCTGCTGGGCGTCGGCTCCTCAGGCAAAGCCGTATAGTTATTGTCCAGAGCCATGCCGACACTGCCACGGTTCGCTTGGGCTGTTGTGTTCCAGTTATGAGAATCATCCACCTCGAACACGCCCCCCACGTTGAAGGTTCTGGCGAAAGCGCGCTGGGATGCACGTTTCCAAGCAGGCGTGGCCCGCTTCGGCACAATCAACCAACTCCACACTTCCGTCTGGGTAGCAGAGAGTGGCAGCCACACACGCACGTTGACCACACTCACTGCCGGGAACTCATCGTCGCCGACGTTAGTGATCAATTGCTCAACCACCGAAAAGTTCGGGAATGTAGTGGATACACAGACTATCCGCCGATCGGCGCCCGCAACGAGATCAGGAGAAGCGTTCTGTTCAATCTCAGTCCACAGATGCTTTTCCAGCCCCGGAAAAACAGGTCGGTCAAACTCGGCCGGAATGCGGAAATGCAATCCGGCATGGCCCCCATCGGCCGTAAACACAAATACAGTCTCGCCCGAAGCGTCCTGCTCATTCGTTACAACTGCGCCCATCGCCTGCATGTCGGTGACGTGTTTTTGCATGTCATCAAGGTATGAAACGCCAGCGACGTAGCCTGTATGGTGCGTCACGTCCCCATGGTAAGGGTCACCGCACCAGTTCTCGGCCCCGCTCTTCCAATTGAAGTCTCCGATGAACCGCACCGGCGGACCATAGGCTTCGTATTCGGTCTTCTTAAAGACGGTATCGAGGTACCAGCTCATGTCGCCGAAGACATCGAGCAGTGGCGCAGCATCGTTATTAAACGTTGCAAAAATCAATCCGTTGAAGACTTCTACACGTGCTTTGTGCAGCCCCAACTTGGATCGGTCGATCCCGCTCGGGTGAAGCGTCGGCGACTCCGGCACTCCGCGCAAGCGGCCGTCGGTGGCGTACGTCCAGCCATGATATGCACACTGAAAGTTTGTCGCCTTCCCACCATCGGCAGAGCATAGCTTTACACCACGGTGCCGGCAGCTATTGAGCATCACATGAATCTCGCCATTCTCAGAGCGAGCCACAATCACTTCATCGCGCATAATCTTGCGTGTAACGTACTCACCCGGTTGAGAGATCTCGCTCTCGTGCCCGACGAATTGCCAGGACGGATTGAAAATCGCTCCCAACTCCCGCTCAAACACCGACTCATCGAAATACGCGTGTCGATTGATGAGCGAACCATCCTGTGCGCCTAGCCTCATATCAAATACCTCTAAATTCCGGTTGACATTTTTTGCCAATACTAGTCGATACACGCCCTGCTTTTCGCTGCGGTCGGAAGCTCCCTGGCAAGACGATCAGCGAGACCGCATATGCATCGTCAATTGTCAGACGGGGTAACTCGTACCAATGGCGGAACCGTACAGCACTCACAACTTAGACTATCCGGTCAATTTCTCGCATACAAAAGGATTACGGATAGCGAGCATTTGTTTCGTCTTGTGGTTCCGCTTGCCACCCAATAGCGCAGTTCCGACTTCGATGCTGGAAACGTCTATGGCGCCGTGCAGCGCGATCCTCTCCAAAAGTGGATCGGTCGAAGCACCTTTGCTCGGCAGCCACCTCCGTACTTCCCGCCACTCAACAATGGAGAGCGGTAACTGCAGGCGTCACAGACAGTAGGCGCCTCATACCTTATTGATGAATTGCGATGAATCCGGCAAACGATTCGCGATCGTTCACAAGATGCCCTGCGGGGGCGGGTTGGCCCGCATGACTCTGGGCCATTTCCGCCACCAGAATTTAATCGTCGGACAAAGCTCGCTCTAGCTACACCACGCATGCGAAGGACAGGTATCGGCCGCCGGCTCTTTCAACCAAGCAGTGAAATCCTGGCGTCTGTCGCTGCGTGTAAGGAAGTCAGCCGCTCATGCGGTTTCGTTATCGTCCTCCCTGTTACGGATGGATGTAAATATGTGGGGGCTGGCTATAGGTATCGATATCCGAGCATCAATTCTTATATGCGATCTCGGGTAATGGCGGCATAACCGAAATCGATTTACTACTGGAGTCAAAGGCCATCAACAGCCGGAATCGACCTAATAATGGACGTGCCGCGTCATCTCCATGATCGTTTCGTAGTATCGACATAGACCACTTGTGACCGCCTCTTTGGGCGTGCGCACACAATGGATAACGCGTGAATACTTTTTAGCCAAAGGAACAGAAACATGGATCTTGGAATAGCCGGTAGGGTTGCATTCGTGGCAGGCGGTAGCAAGGGCATGGGCCGCGCGTCGGCTGAATTGCTGGCACAGGCTGGTTGCCTCGTCGGCGTGATGGCGCGGGGTCAGGCCGATATCGATGAAACGGTGAACGCGATCCGCAATGCAGGTGGAAAGGCAATGGGTTTTTCCGCCGATCTTTCCACTCGCGATGGGACCAGGGCGGCTGTGGCGGCACTGGAGGCAGAGTTCGGAATGCCTGATATCGTCGTTAGTATGGGGCACGACTCGACGCTCGGCGGCTTCGATGACGTCAGCGACGAATCGTATGAAGAGGCGTTCCGCAACTACACGATGTCGACCGTCTACCTCGCGCGCGCGACCGTCCCAACCATGCGTGAGCGCAAGTGGGGCCGGTTCATCCACATCGGATCGACAAATGGCAAGGAGCCGCAGCTTTCCCACCCGTCAATCGTCGGCAATAGTGTGCGACCCTCGACCGTCGCGTTCATGCGCGTGCTGGCGCATGAGGTCGCTGCCGACGGCGTGACCGTCAATACAGTCGCGCCGGGCCTGACAATTACACCAACGCTGATGAATTACATTACCAATAAGATGAAGATAACGCCCGAGCAGGGGCTCGACTGGCTTGCGGGCAAGGACGTTCCAGGAATTAAGGGTGGGCAAGGCGCGGCCAATGTGCCGATGCGCCGCGCTGGCAAGCCTGAAGAGATTGGCGGCGTCGTCGCGTTTTTGGCGTCGCAGTACGCGGGGTACCTTACAGGCGAATGGATCGCGGTTGATGGCGGCCGACACCATTTTGCCTTTTAGTGCTCTTTCGGCCCGGTGATCCAGAGGGAGCAGTATCTTCTCTCGGCACTATCAGAGTGATTGCCTGAGACGGCATCTTCAATAGCGGTGCATGCGCCTCTCGCTCCACGTAGGGACCATGCATGACAATGCCGTTTCAATTTCGATCAGGTCGCCCAACTGAAGACCAATCGATTCCGCACCCGCTGAATTGAGCAACGGGTGGTTCAGCGCGCGAGCTTTTTACAGCCCGAAAAAGCTCCCGCAGCGCAGAGTTATATGCATTAGCGATATCCAAAGCTGCTGCGAGGACAATAGTCGAGCGTGCACCTCAACCGAACTAAAACTTGTTTTACTGAACAGTCATTCCTCCATCAACAACCAGTGAATGTCCCGTGATATAGGTCGCCATATCGGAAGAGAGAAACAGAACCGCATCGGCTATTTCTTCAACCTGCGCATAGCGACCCATGGGTACACTATTTTCTATCAACGTCGCCATCTCGGGATACTTCGCGTTGTTATTCCGCATAAGCTCCGTATCGACGGGGCCTGGCAGCACCGCATTAATGCGAACCCCCACTTTGGCATAATCAAGCGCAGCCGACTTGGTGAGCCCCACCACTCCGTGTTTAGCCGCCACGTATGGGGCTATCGATGGAACCCCAACAATTCCGGTGACGGATGCGGTATTGACGATAACACCGCCGCCTTGAGCAACCATGGCAGGTATCTCGGCCTTCATGGAGTGGTAAACGCCTGTGAGATCGATGGATAAGATGCGCTCCCAATTCTTTGGTTCGACCTCCGCCAAAGGTGTGCTGTCGGCTGGGATGCCCGCGTTATTGAAAGCGATGTCCAGGCGGCCATAGACGGCCAACACGGATTTTACAGCCGCTTCCATGTCGTCAAGTCGCGTGACATCGGCTTTGACAAACCGCCCCCTCTCTTCGCCCCCGATAAGGGCAAGTGTTTCCATGCCTTCTTTCTCATCACGGTCGGCGATCACGACATTTGCGCCGGCCTTGGCAAAGGCCTGAGCGGTTGCACGGCCAATGCCGGTGCCCCCGCCGGTGATCAGAACAACCTTGCCTGAAAAGTCGAAACTCATGATGTTTATCCTTTAATCCAGAGTGATCAGTGTTTGGCCCTCGGCACCCGTAAACTGAGTGCTTGAGGAGTTGTAACGTCGTTCATTGCTTATAGGGATGCGGCGAACACATCTCTTAATGTTCAGATGTTGCAGTACTGCCAGAGTGTTTACGTACATTCACAGGCACAGCGCTCTGCATGCCCATCCCGGTCCAGGGATCAAACGATCGCTCCGCGTCGATGATTCGATTGACGCTGCTACCCTGCTCGCGGACGCGGTCGTCCGCCTCCGGGGTGTCTCCCCAGCCATGAGCGAGGCTAATCACGCCCGGCGCGACGTCATCGGTTCCGTGCACCACCGCCGGCATGCTTGACAAGGCCGATTCAATTTCGATCAGGTCGCCCGACTGGAGACCAAGTAATTCCATATCTGCTGGATTGAGCAGCGCGTGGTTAGGCGCGCGGCCTTTTTGCAGCCCGGGAAGCTCCCGTAGCGCCGAGTTATACGCGTTGGCGAGGCGTCGTGAGATCAGCCGATGCGAGTATGCCGCGGCATCCTCGCCGTAGCCGCCGCCCACCCCCGGATTCGCTTCGGAGCGAACTTGCCTAATCTCCTCCGGAATCGGCGAAGGTGCCAAGTTCAGCCGCGCATCATTGTCCGGGTCAGCCGGAAGCACCTTTTCATAAAACTCTTCGAAGATTTTGCCACCCGGTGAGGCCCTCAATACGTCGAGAGGAACTCTCGTGTTCGGATAAAGCGCATCGAGCACCTCGTCCTTGGTCGGCTTGCGATCCATCGGAAGCGCACCACGTCCCGGAAGGGTCAACGGAAGACCCATTCGATGCAATATTTCCCAGAAGAACTCCCATTCCTCGATCAGATCGCCCCTGGGTTCGATGATCGCAGGCGTGTAGGAGGCATAGGGCGCAGGCATCACACCGCTGTTCGAGCCGTCCACTTCAGCGCGCTCGTACCCGACCTTGGCACCAATAACATAATCAGCGAGCCGCGCCGACGCCGACATGTTGATGTCGATCTGCACGAACAGGTCGAGATCCGACAGGGCACGACGCATCTTCGCCTGATCGGGCAATGCCAGGAGCGGATTGCCGGCGACGGAGATCAACGCCCGGATCTGACCCTCGCCGGGGGTCAGGATTTCATCCGCCAGGATTGATGAGGGAAATTCGACATTGGGTGCCGCGATGTGGATGGCAAACGGCTTTATACCGCGCACGCGGCTTGGCGGGTTGCCCCTGCTGGCGTCCCAGGCCGGAATCACCTGTGCGCGACGAGGTGACGCGCCGTACAGGACACTGACGTTGTGCACCACTTCGCCCTCACGCTTATATCTGCCGCACACCGCATTGAGGCAGGTGATGAGGTGCTCGGCGAGCGGCGCCCTCGGCGACATATTGGGGCCGGTGCCCGCTAACGCGATACCGCGCGGACCGCTGGCAAATACCCTTGCCGCCTCAAGAATGAGGTCGCGCGGAACCAGCGTCCGGCGCTCGACATAGTCAAGCGTGAAGTCTTCGACTAGGCTCTGCAATTCGTCGAGTCCGCTCACATAACGCGCGCAGAACTCGTGATCCTGCAGCCCTTCCTTGAAGATTATCCGCAGCAGTCCGCACAACAGGGTCGGATCCTCGCCCGGCCTTATCTGCAGGAAAATGTCGGCTCTTCGGGCAAGCTCAGTACGACGGGGGTCAACGACGATGAGCTTGAACCCGTTAGCCCTGCTGTCGTTCAGCCGCCGCGCTGGGCTGAAGGGCGGGATGCCGCCATATTCACCGGTATAGTGCGACACCAACGGGTTGTTTCCGAAGTACATTCCCACGTCGGAGCCGGCGAATTCCTGTAGCCCCGCCTCCCATATCCCGGTGCGGGACGGAGCGATGCCGAACTTCGCCGGCTGGTCCACGGTCGCCGATGAATAATAAGACGGAGATCCTATCGCGGCATGAAAGGCGTGCGCGCTGTCCCACGCGCCGCAAATGCTGAAGCCATGGGCCCCGTTGTAGGTGGCTATGGAACGGGGGCCATATTTGTCCAAGATACGGGCCAGCGACTCATGGATCTCGTCGAGCGCGACTTGCGAGGAAATCGGAGTGTAGCTGCCATCCTTGCCGCGCTTCATCGAAGACGTGAGGCGATCCGGATGATAGGCGTGCGCAACGCCCTGCCGTCCCTTTACGCAGGTGTACCCGCCGGAAATCGGATCCTCGTGATTGCCTCGCACGGCGACGAGTTTGCCATCGACGACATCGACTTCGGTTGCGCAGTGCGAGTGACACAATCGACAGAAGCTCTTTTGGGTAACCATGACGTGGCTGTACCTCTCCAGTTCTTTTTATTCACAATCTATAAAGTTAATTTACGCTTCTGTAACCTGCTGATCACAAAAGATTCTCCATCTCGAACGCCGAGCGCTCGCGGTCATCTTTGAAACCAAGTTCAAGCGTCATACTCTGGCGCGCCCGCGATTTCGAGGAGTTGTGACCGGTCTACAAGTTTTACCCGCGGCCGTCCCTTGGCGGAGCCAGAGGCGATCTCATGCGTATCGATCGCCCGTGCACCCTCGGCCCCGATAGCGTCGGGAAGCAATCGACTCACTTCTTCCTCGCACGCAATCGAGAGCTGCCCGCCCGCAAAATCTTCGAGCAGACGCATGACGGTCTGGCTGGCGCATTGTTTATTAGTACCGATCACGCCCGAAGGGCCGCGCTTGATCCAGCCGGTCACGTAGAGGCCAGGTACCGGGGCGCCTTCACGCGATTCCAGCACCCGACCTTCGATATTGGGAACGACCCCGCGCGATTCGTCGAACGGCACACCTGCGATGGGGCTGCCACGATAGCCGACTGCGCGCAGCACCAGGCTACACTCAAGCCGTTCAACCTGGTCTGTATGACGAATCACTACCTCGTTATTTTGACCGAGGACGTGCTCGTTGCGAATCAAGCGGACACCGGTAACCGCCTCCGCGCCCTCGATCTGGGCGGGGGCGGCAAGAAACTTCAGCACGATTCTGCGATCCTTGGTCGCAACTTTCGCAGCCAGATCCCGCAACAGGCTGATCTTGAGATCGCGGGCGAATTGAGTCGCGGGTGCGAAGGCCTCTACCCCGTGCGACGGGTCCGAAATCTCCGCGGCATCGACTACGACGTCGAGCTCTTCAAGGCAGCTCAGCCCGATCAGTTCCGCTGCGGTAAAGGCCGCGTCGGCGGCCCCCCGGCGCGCGACGACGACGACTTCGCGGATATTGGATTCGCGCAGTGCAGCGAGGGCATGATCTGCGATGTCGGTCTTTGCCAGTCTTGACGGATCTGCCACCAGGACGCGCGCAACGTCTAGCGCCACATTTCCGTTACCAAGAACCACGGCGCGGTGGCCGGACAAGTCGAAGGCGCGGTTGGCAAAATCCGGATGCCCGTTGTACCAGGCCACGAATTCAGCAGCCGCAACGCTGTTGGTAAGATTTTCGCCGACAAGGCCGAGCTGCTTGCCCTGCATCGCGCCATAGGCATAGATGACGGCGTGATAGCGCGCCACCAGTTCCTCATGCGAAATGTCGCGGCCTACCTCGACGTTAAAGAAGCTGCGCACGCGCGGATCAGCCATCGTGCGGGCGAAGCCGTGCTGGACGTTCTTGGTATGCTGGTGGTCGGGCGCGACGCCGAAACGGACCAGACCGCCGGGCGTGCACAGCCGATCGAACATGTCGACGGACACCGGCACGTCCGCCTGTCTGAGGAGCTCGCTAGCTGCATAATAGCCGGCAGGACCCGCGCCGACGACGGCCACCTTGAGCTGAGGCTTCGCTGTTGATTCTCTGGCGTCGGATCTGCCTTGCGTCCAGCGCGACGGATGCACTTGGGACAGAGTGCCAACGGTCTTGTAGAAATCAGCATTGATCTTGATGAACGGCGTCATCGATCCCTGGATATCGATATCCAGGGCAATCGCGCCGACGGGGCACGCTTCTGAACAAGCGCCGCAATCGATACAGATGTCGGGATCTATATAGAGCATTTCGGCCGAGGCGTAGTCGGCCTCATCAGGGGCCGGGTGAATACACCCAACCGGGCAAACAGGTACGCATGCCGCATCGTTACAGCAGTTTTGCGTAATCACATGGGGCACTTTTGATTCTCCTCGTTATTGAGCGTGTCATTTTTTCTATGGCATTGGGTGTAGATCATTTCCCCCACCTCGGCGGAAAAGGCATAAAACGGCATGACGACGTCCAATGGCGCCGCCACATCGCGGCGATTGCCTTGCGATCCTTCCAACCCATGTACAGCAGTGCATTCACAACCTCGCGACTGTCCGTCGTCCGCCGCCTGGCCGGCGGGATGAAAGGCACTGCCAAGGTCCATGTCAGCCGCGCCCCTTATCCCAGCGAACATCCAGGAAGCGCTTGGCCGCGGCAGCACGCTCGAAGTCCTCGGGCGCAATACTTCCGAAGTGCAGGTGCTGTGCGCCCTCCCAGCAATGGAGCTCAGCCTCGACGCCTGCCGCAAGCAGGCGGCGGTGCACTCGACATGTCTCTGACAGCAGGAAGTCGCGCGTGCCTGTGGTAAGCATCACAGGAGGGAAATCTGCAGTGTAGTTGCCGTAGACGGGCGAAACATACGGGTCGAGCAGGTCGTGTCCATTGAGGTAGACCCGACGGACCACGTCCAGGTCGGCTGGCGCGTACGTGATGTCAATGCCGGCGAGGGTCTGGTAGGAATCTCCTGCGTGGGTCATGTCCGCGTAGGGAGTATTGATGATGGCTGCTACCGGCATCGGGATCCCCTCGTCGCGGGCCCGCAGCAACAATGCGAGCCCGAGGTTGCCACCCCCAGATGTGCCGCTGATGGCGACGTTCTCGGCCCCGTATTTTTCGAGCATCGCGGTGTACGCGGCGATGCAGTCGTTCAGTGGAACCGGGTACGGATGGAGCGGCGGCATTCGGTAATCGATGACCCAAGTGCGCACCCCATGCGCTGCAGCCATATAGAGGGCGCCGAGCCTCGAGAACTCGCCTGTACCAAAGACCCAGGCGCCGTGGATCGCCAGGAGTGTGCGAGGGTCATCGTCAGTGACGCCCTCAGGTGTGGCGATATACACCGAAACGTCACCAAGCATGACGTGCTCCACCGTTGTCGCGCCACAGTCCTGCACCACAGTGCCGAATATCGCCGCGGACATTTGCTTGAGCACCGGCTCCGACGACTCGATCTCCGCCGCCCATCCTTCAAACGTCCTGGCCAACGCCTCCTTGTCGGAAAGATCCGCGGGCCACGCTCTCGGCAGCGGCTGGGGAAGCGCCAGGAACGCCTGTGCCTCCGGACTCACAGTGGATGGAACAGGAATCGCCTTAGCGGGCACCTGAATCGACGCGCGTTGATGGGACAGCGACACAGCCTAACTCCTTTGTATAGATCGACGTATGAACGACGGATATAAGTTCGGCACGTCGTCGGGTTGATGGAGAGCCCATTTGTCGGTGGGCCTATGCGAGCGCACCAAGTAGGCTTACTCGCGAGGGGCCAACACGCGCATCTGCTGTCCGAATGCACCTCACTGGCCCTCAGTGTCTAAATCATAGGGGCCTCGAAATCCACTCTCTACAAGTGCGATCCTCTCCCTTGGCTCGTGGTGTATCGTCGCCGATAATTCAACCCGCAGGCCAAAAACCTCATATTCAAAGCGATCATCGCATCACCATCCTGAGCACACAGGACGGTGATGATTTGCTCCTTGGTAACCTACTGATTTTAGCGTCGCACTCTTACTCGAAGCGGACTCAATTGGAACTAACAGGCTTCAGGAGAATTCGACATTAATTTGGGTTTATTAGGCCCACTCAGTGCCGGATCCGGCAGTTGGAAAATAAGCCGTGCACGCTAATCCACCATCGACGGGGAGAACCGCGCCCGTGATGTAGCTCGATTCGTCCGAAAGCAGAAAGTAAATGCCGTTTGCCATCTCCGACACTTCCCCTTGGCGTCTCATTGGAGTTACTGCTTTGAATTGCTCCTCCAGAGAGGGGTTGCTTTCCCGATACTTGGCGGATCCCTTGGTCCGGATCTGGCCAGGCGATGCCACGTTGACTCGCACGTTATAGGGACCGCCTTCGGTTGCGGCGACCTTACTCATCATAATCATCGCAGCCTTCGAAGCACTGTAACTCGCCATGTAAGCGAACCCATGCGTACCCGCGGTTGAAGCAATGTTGACAATAGAACCTCGCCCAACCGGCTGCATCAACCTCATCGCTTCCTGAGTGCCGACGAATATAGAGTCATTATTAACGGCAAAGTCACGCTGCCAATCCTTTAGTGATATTTCCGTAACGGGGCCCGCAGAAGCCGTGAATGCATTGTTGACCAGGCCATCCAGTCGACCGTGACGCGCATGAACATCCTGGATCGCCGTACGATACTCATCCACATTACCAACATCGAGTATATGAGTTTCAATTGACCCGCCCATATCGCGAACTGCTTTTTCCATTTCCGCGAGCGGTTCGGCGCGTCGCGCATAACCCACGACATGGGCGCCTTCCTGCGCCAATCGCTCAACCACTGCCCGCCCAATACCTTCACTGGCTCCGGTCACAATGACTACACGGCCTTTCATGTTGCTGTTCATATCTAACTTCCTCTTTTTCGGGTGTCGAATACCGAATTTTTTTATTTTTAATGGAAACGTAGATTCTCACTCAGGTATAAATCGGTGGCGTTAAGGACGCCAACCGCGTTTATATGGCGCGTTACATCGTTATTAGGTCCGGCTCGAAGCGGGTAGTTATAAACCTGCTCGTCCATAGGCGACGTTTGGTTGATATTCCGGCAGCGGGGGCATACCGATGGCCGCGCGAATGGCATTATGTGCGTGTTGTAATCCCGGCTCGTTGCGTCCGAACTTCAGATGGTCGATCAGGCCGCTATTGGCGGCTTCCTGTATCTGAGTACTGGTTGTGTAGTCTTCGTCGTTCACCGTACTTTTGAGCGCTTCGAGCAAGCCCTCGAAGTCAAGCTCAAACGGCTGGCTGGCGTCCGCGCTGTAGATATTATCGGCGGACAAGTTTGCCCGTTCGACTCCGACCTCTTTGTCGCGCAGCAGGTGATCCGCCTGATAGACAGAGATGCGCGAGCGCGACTGGCCCGGATTCTTCGCGTCGGGGAAGATATGAGTGAGGCTGAGCACATTGTTTAAGAGGTTGAACTGCACATTGGGGAAAATGTAGTAAACCATCGATGAGATAGCGGCGATATTCCACGCGCTTTCCGGCTTTTCGAGTGTGGTTTTGATGTTCTTGTTCGGCACAATCATGCGGTGGTGATTGCCGAAATTGCGGTAAGTGTTGAAATCGCCATGGAGGAAATTCGCCACAGTCCGGCTGTGCAACACAGCGAAATGATAGCATTCGGAGAAGGTGTCGCTCGCCAGCTTCCAGTTGAGCGGCCGTTCGAACACATGGCCGCCCCTATAGACTGCCCGGCCCAGCTCCCACGCCTGCATCTCGGTCGCGAGTTCCGGACCCAGCAGCGCATCTACGTCCAGTTCGCCCCCCGGCTGCGGATGCACCCAGAGCATGCCGTATTTTTCCTCGGCCGGGAGCTCGATCAGGCTATTGCACTTCTTGTCGATTTCACCGAATAGTTCCTGCTCGCGAACCGACAACAGGCTGCCGTCATCGCGATAGACCCAGGCGTGATAGGGGCAAACGAAATGTGACTGCTTGCCGCGTGGCTTCTGCGTCAACTGCGCGCCGCGATGGCGGCAGGAATTGAGGAAAGCATGAAACTTGCCGTCCTTGTCGCGGGTCGCGAGGATCGGCACATTAAAATCATTGAGCGTCAGGAAACTGCCCGGACCATCAATGTCGCCCGACAGGCCGATCAGCTGCGGATGATTGCGGAAAAGGACCTCACGCTCCCGCGCGGCTTGCTCCGGATCAGTAAAGCTGGTGGCCGGACAGGCCAGGATCTTGTCGGCCTGGGGCACTTTGTGGCTATCAATACTTTCGATCATTGCGTGTATTTGTTTTACTTGTTCGGTGTGTCGCATGATCACTCTCCTGCCGCTGTGACGGGCTCGGCGTTTTCCCGAGCCTGGGTTGTAGTAACTGCTTCAATTTTCCTGGCCAGCACGGCGGCGAACGTATCGACCGCATCGGCGGACAGGATGATGTACAGATCAGCCAGAGACTCAGCACGGAAGCGCGCCAGCGGAATCTCTCCAAAAACCCACGAATGGAGATTCTCCTGGAAGGAGCGTTTGACCAGCCCCGCCAATGCGCGGTGCGCAATCCGCCCGCGCAACAACCCGGCATTGGCGCAGGCTGCTATGCCGACACCCTGCATTTGAGCACCCCAGTTATAAAGAAGCGTGACCGACTGCGGCCTGGACTGCATGCGGTGGACATGTTCGACCGCAAGGAAGGCGGCGCGATAATAGGGCTCGTCCGTCGCAAACAGTTCGGCCGTCTGGTTCACGATCGCTTCGGCCAGGGCAAGCGGTTGATCCGACCTCTCGGCATCGATGCGCGACTCGAGCAGGCTCAATATGTCGGCGAAGATGGCGACCATCACCTCTTCCTTGCTGCCGATCAGGTTATAGATCGTTGGCACGGTGACGCCAGCCGCCTTAGCCAGATCGCGCAGGTTGAAGGATTCCAGCCCGGCCTGCGTGATCATGCCGCGCGCTTCCGCCAAGATGCGTTCGCGTCTCTTGCGCATATTGCGGCTACGTAGGGAATCATTCTGTTCGGTCATGGCAGGCAATCATTCTGTTCAGTCATGACAGGATGCTACCCACGAAATATTTTTTTAACAAGGATAAAACTTTATCCTTGTTAAAATATAGTCAAACGTGCAGCCGTGGTCATAAGCAGCGAACAGGCGTTCGCGCTTCTATTCCGAAATTGATGCGCAGCAGTCGATGGAATGCGGGAGGTGAAACCCGTCAACCTCTCCTCAGGCGATCCAAGCCACCAGTCCGAGGAGCTTGCCAAGCAGATCAGGTTGTACACCGAAAAATCCAGCAACAGCTGGGCCCTGAGCTTTTCCCAGCCAATCAGCTTGGTCTTGAATCTTCAACGCCGCTCACACTTTGGCGTGATCGGTGATGGAAACGTGTACACCGTTGCCCAAGACCCAGGGCATTCAGGCAGGGAGCCCCGGATCACAGAATCCGTAAGACTCCATAAAGCACCAGACGATCATCGCTACGTAGATGACCCATCTTCTGCTTTGGAAAAACCAGCGCCTTGATCAGTTCCCAAATGGGTTCCTATCGAAGCATAGTCTTCGAACCTAGGCGCACTTCCGTGGCCTGTCTCGACCCACTCTAGCTTGGCAGAGACATAAGCCATCATTCTGTCCTGGTGATCGCGCTGAATACGAAGCCTACAAAGCAGTTCTTTCAACAAGTCGACTGTTCTGCTAGCCGTAAACCTTCCAGTCGCATATTCGTCCAGGAGACACGCGATATCTCGTAACGAATAGCCCAGCATCTGCTGTATGCGAATTAGCCTTACAGTCTCGACGTCGTCGGCCGTGAATATTTGGTAAGGACGACTACCGCCCTTGCCATTGCTTTTGGGCTTGAGCAAGCCCAGGCGCACGTAGAAACGAACCGTATCAATCGTGAGATCAACGCTTCGCGAAAATTCTGAAATCAGCATATTGGCCTCTTGACTATGGACTGTACTCCACACTTACAAAGGGGGCATGTCAACCGCTGTCGGGGTAAGAAAATGAAAAGCGATACTTCTGAAATTCCTTCCGTGCAGCTTGGAAAGGACGGGTTAAAGGTCGGCGTTCAAGGATTAGGTACCATGGCAATGGCCACTGGAATATACGGCGCTACTGACGAGGCCGAGGCAAGGGCCACGCTCGAAAGGGCCCTAGACCGGGGTGTCACGCTCTTTGATACGGCTGACATCTATGGCGACGGCGCGGGTGAGTCATTCCTTGGAAGCTTCGTGCGTGAACACCGCAATCAGGTCGTGCTTGCGACCAAGTTTGGCTTCGTTAAAACCAACGATGAGAGGAATCCTTACCGCATCGACAACAGCCCCGAGTTTATTTACAAGGCGGTTGATGCTTCCTTGCGCAGACTGGGTATCGACCACATCGATCTGTACTACATGCATCGTCGCAATCGTGAGGTGCCACTTGCCGACGCAATAGGAGCAATGGCTGAACTGGTGAAGGCCGGCAAGGTGCGCTACCTGGGACTGTCGGAAGTTACCGGCGACGAATTACGACAAGCCCATGCCATTCACCAGATTGCCGCCGTGCAATCAGAATGGTCGCTGTTTTCGCGGGATGTCGAACAGAGTTCCGTGCCGGTCGCCGCAGAACTTGATATTGCGTTCGTACCTTTTTCGCCATTGGGGCGAGGCATGCTTAGCGGCATGGTCGACGCCGCAAAACTCGATGATGGAGATGTACGCCGCCACTTCCCACGGTTTGCGGATGATCATGTGCAAGCCAATGCCCATCTGGTGCAAAAGATCGCACATTTGGCCACAGAGCGAGGTGCAACTCCCGCGCAAATCGCCCTCTCGTGGGTTCACTCTCGGTCGCAAGCGCATGGCCTCACTGTTGTTCCGATTCCAGGAACTCGCAAGCGCAACCGACTGGAGGAGAATCTTGGTGCATTGGATATCCAATTGACGCAGACCGAACTGGCAATTCTTGAGCGCCTCGCCGCGTCCGTACAAGGCATACGGGGGGCGTAGGCAATTTGGCGCGACACCATAATGCTGGGGCATGCGCCTATTTCGCATCTTCCGAAGGGCAGTTCGGCGAACGCTGTGCCGAAGGCGCGACCCTATCTAAATCTGACCATGCCGCACCCGCCGGCATCGCCGCCGACAACTGCGGTTTTACCATCAATCCTTAGAAAGGAAAAAAACATGTCCCTAACTGCCTACCGCGCACTCGGCCGGTCCGGCCTTATCGTCAGCCCTCTTGCGCTGGGCACAATGACTTTCGGCACAGATGTATGGGGCGCGGACGAGGCCAGCTCGCGCGCGATCTTCGATCACTATCGCGATGCCGGCGGCAATCTTATCGACACCGCCGACATCTACAGCAACGGCGAGAGCGAGAAGCTTGTCGGCAAGTTCATAGCCGACAGCGGCTCACGTGATGAGATCGTGCTTTCAACGAAGTTCGCCTTCAATGCGTCATCAAATCCGACGTCGGGTGTTCACACTGCGGGCGGCAATCCAAACGCAGGCGGCGCTGGTGCGAAGAACATTCACCGCGCGCTCGACGCCTCGCTCAGGCGGCTCGGCACCGACTATGTCGATCTATACTGGATGCATATCTGGGATCAGGTCACGCCGATTGAGGAAATCGTGCAGACGCTTGGAGATCTCGTTCGCGCTGGGAAGATTCGCTATTACGGGCTATCGGACATGCCAGCCTGGGTGGCGATGAAGGCGGCCACGATCGCGGAGGAACGGCGAATACCGGGCCCGATCGCTATCCAGCTCGAGTATTCACTCGTCGCCCGCGACGTGGAGTGCGAGCATTTCCCGGCAGCCCGCGAGGCAGGATTGGGCGTGATGCCATGGAGCCCCTTAGCCGGTGGTTTACTATCCGGCAAATACCGGCGGGGGGATATTGCAGGCAAGGGTCGGCTCAGCGGCGCCAATCCCCTCGGCGACACCAAGTTTACAGATCGTAACTGGGCAATCCTCGAAACGCTTGAGCAGGTAGCAGCGGAGATGGGAAGACCAATGGCGGAAGTCGCGCTGGCATGGACATTGGCACACAAGGCCGTCGGGGCGACGTTGGTAGGGGCTAGCAAGGTCTCGCAACTTCAAAACAACATCGCCGCCACCGACCTCTGTATCGGCGACGCGCATCTCGAACGCCTCAACGAAGCGAGCGCACCTGTGATCGGATTTACGTCTGGACTCGGCTCCCCGATGATCCGTCGCATGGTCTTTGGCGGTCATGATGTTGCGGGATGGGGTGAATAGTCTTTTCGGCTCGGTAAGCTGGCGCAGCACTGATTGCGACGAGATGTTCTATGCGTTATCGCCGCAATCTTGCTGTGCAGCTACAGGCGGATGCATCAGGGTATTAACTAGACAGCGCTAGAGCCTTGCTGACTTTAGTCTGCGCGCGACTGATTGATCATGGTGAATGCGACTGCGCCGATGAGGCCAGCAAGGCTACAACTGAGTACCAAGGGTCGATGCACCGACAGTGAACACCACTGGGAAAAGCAAAGTCGTTGAGCGCGTATAACCCAGGATGGTTAAAGCAATTGCTCCGACGATGTAGAAGCAGACCAGTACGTGTTTGATGTTTAGCTTTTCACTCAACCATCCACCGCCAATAGCACCGGCGATGGCCCCCCAATATTGAAAACAATCACGAAGTTCAACGCAGAGCCAAGACTGAACCCCGCCATCGCCACAGGCTTGGTTAGCCTGGAGTTAAGGGCGCAGACCATGAACAGGCCCGTCATGAACGCAGCCCAAATCATGGTGCTAAAGCCTTGACCCTCCTTGAACAAATGACGAACTGGCGCTTCCTGTTTATCCAATACTGTGGCATTCCCGACCATCAAAGTGTTTTCGTCGATGATGAGAGCAGGGTCCAGCTGCCTCGTCGCATTGGATGGCTATCGATGCCGAAAAATTCATCGTCGAGCAGATCTGAAAGTGCGACCCACAGGCGAGAGAATGCAGCAGCCGAAACCCTGGCTTGGGGAGAAGTCAGGAGTTCCGGGTCTATACGCGCTTGCTGCAGTGCGATGGATGTGTCCAATTGGCGTCGCGATGCGCCCTCGAGAGCTTCAAGCACCAAGCCAATTGAAGTCGTTCCCTTGTCCTGGATGAGCACACTTATTCCTCTGCGCAGATGATTTCTGACTTGATGCTGATCTTCAGGTCTCTTCGGTAATTCTACTTCGAACAACCTGACGAGCCTCAATTCTTTCTCTACGTTTCAGCTTCCCTGCATCGCCTGTCAAGCGCATGTGCCCCCCCTTCTAGATACCTAACCTCGATTGTCCAAAGCATTCATACACGCTGAGGCGTTTGAGCATTGTCGGGATCACTGACCACCGACACTATCGGTTCAACAATCTTCGGCGTGGTTGACACCTGAAGTAAACCGATCCGGCCTTTGGGCTTTTTATCTGTCAAGTAACCGCTTATGCGGTACTGCCAATTTTTGAGGAAACCTCATGCGCATCGAAAACTCCGTCTTTCTGATTACTGGCGCAGGTTCTGGACTCGGGCTGGCATCGGCGCGTGAATTGGTGGGCCGGGGTGCAAACGTGGTGCTGGTCGATGTGAACGAAGCCGCGGGTGTAGCTTGCGCTGACGAGCTAGGAGAACGTGCGATCTTCGTTCGAGCCGACATCACCAGTGAAATTGATTGCCGAACAGCAATCGCCTCTGCAGTTAGCACCTTCGGTGCGTTGCATGGGGTGATCAACTGCGCGGGTGTTGCACCAGCCGAACGGGTTTTAGGTCGTAATGGCCCCCATGGGCTTGAGAGTTTTCGTCGAACTGTTGAGATCAACTTGATCGGAAGCTTCAACATGATTCGCCTTGCCGCCGAGGCTATGGCAGGAGGAGAACCCAATGTCGAAGGAGAGCGCGGCATAATCGTGAATACGGCCTCTGTTGCAGCGTTTGACGGTCAGACAGGCCAAGCCGCTTACGCCGCGTCCAAAGGTGGAGTCGCTGCCATGACACTGCCGTTGGCACGCGACCTGGCGCGTTCAGGCATCCGCGTTATGTGTATCGCACCCGGAATATTTGAGACCCCGATGATGGCGGGTATGCCTCAGGACGTGCAGGCATCATTGGCAGCCAATGTGCCGTTCCCTCCTCGCCTGGGACGACCTTCAGAATACGCGGCGTTGGCAGCGCACATCATCGAAAACTCCATGCTCAATGGTGAGGTGATTCGTTTGGATGGTGCTTTGAGAATGGCCGCGAAATAGATCGAGCTAAAAGCCTGTGATCGGGCACAAGCCACCAACATGAAACAGAGGACTCAGTTATGAGCCATACCGACCCTATCGTCATTGTCAGTGCTGCCCGAACTCCGTTAGGAGGCTTTCTTGGTAATTTCAAGGAAGCCACCGCTGCGCAGCTGGGTGCGGTTGCAATTCGTGCCGCCGTGGAACGAGCCAGCCTGCAGCCCAGTGACATTGGCGAGGTCATCATGGGATGCGTGCTACAAGCTGGGCAAGGCCAGGCTCCGGCTCGCCAAGCTGCATTGTTGGCGAATCTTCCGGAGCAAGTGGTGTGCTCAACAGTCAACAAGATGTGCGGCTCTGGTATGAAAGCGCTGATGTTCGGCCACGACCTTCTCCATACCGGGAGCGCAGAGGTGGTGGTTGCCGGAGGTATGGAAAGCATGTCAAACGCTCCCTACCTGTTGGAGCGAGCTCGCTCAGGCTATCGAATGGGCCACAGCAAAATCATTGATCATATGTTTCTCGATGGGTTGGAAGATGCCTACGAGAAAGGCCGGCTCATGGGCACCTACGCCGAAGACTGTGCTCAGAGTTATGGATTCACTCGAGACCAGCAGGATGAGTTTGCGATCAGCTCGTTGACCCGCGCTCAGAAGGCAATCATCGAAGGGCGTTTCCAGGACGAGATTGTCCCTGTGCTGGCTTCGTCTGGCCGTGAGACGGTTTCGATTGAAAGCGATGAACAGCCAGGTAAGGCCAGGATCGATAAAATTCCTACATTGAAACCTGCGTTTCGCGAAGGCGGGACGGTGACTGCGGCGAATTCCAGTTCTATTTCGGATGGCTCGGCTGCCCTCGTGCTGATGCGCTTGTCTGAAGCCGAGCGTAGAGGCCTTACACCGTTGGCCCGGATCGCAGGTCATGCATCCTACGCGCACGCTCCCGGCCTCTTTGCCAGCGCTCCAGTCGGTGCGATTAATCGCTTGCTCGAGCGAACCAACTGGTCAATAAAGGATATTGATCTCTTCGAGATCAATGAAGCCTTCGCCGTGGTGCCCATGGTTGTTATTCGAGACTTGAACGTCGGACATGAGCAATTAAATGTCCACGGTGGAGCATGCGCATTGGGACACCCTATTGGGGCCTCAGGGGCACGTGTTGTTGTTACGTTGGTAAATGCCTTGAGACAGAATACGCTGAAACGTGGCATCGCTTCCGTGTGCATTGGTGGTGGCGAGGCGACCGCGATTGCTATCGAGCTCCTCTCATAGAGCAACGTTGACTGGCTGTAACAAGTCTCTCGCTGCGCCTCGAAATCTTTTATTCGCAAAAGGTGTTCTGTGAATTTCCGGCCCCTAATAGTTGATCATGTTGCGGGGGCTGGAGCATTTGCGGAAAAAGCGCGCAGCTAAGATTTGAGCGCCAGTGTCGCGTGTTCAGCGCTGCAGAATCGCGGAGATGACATGACAAATAAAGAGCTGTATTGGGAAGACCTCACCCTTGGTAGGACTTGGACAGCCACGAAATCTGTACCTATCACTTCGGAACAAATCATAGCCTTCGCTGCCGAGTACGATCCTCTCGATATTCATATAGATCCTGACCTTGCCCGTTCAAGTCCGCTTGGGGTGCACTGTGCCAGCGGGGTACAAACTTTCGGTATCTCGCAGCAGTTGATGTGTGAGGCCTTACTGCTTCAAACAAACGTCGTGGCGGGTGGGAAGATCGATGGTTTCAGGATGGTTGCTCCAGTGGTGCCTGGAGACATTCTCAAGCTCTCAGCTCAAGTCGTTCGATCACTCATCCACGCGGAAAACCATGAACGAGGGTGGGTGGTGTTTAAAGTCGACGTCGCTACGACGGGGGGGAAAACCGTTCTTGTTTATGAGGTGACGGTTTTGATACTGCGCAGGGTGTAGTGGTCTCGGTCTTAACCTGGATGCGTTGACCAGTTCATTGATGCTCCTATGTCCCTCTTTTGACCAAAAGCACACAAATGGTAGCGCCAGTCTGGGGTTAATCGGGAGCACCAACAGATACTTTTTAATCGACGCATAGACGAACAACCGCCTCTATCGAAATGAAATACAAAAAGGCCCTGACGGGCTTTTTTGTACTCGGACCAAAATCTCCCGATCCGCCAGGCCACTACGAAGTCACAACCCTACCGCTATTGCACAACCATGCCCTTTATATCCATTGAGACGGCTCGTCAAATAGACGACTGAATTAACAACTGCACTGTGATGGGTTTTCATATCAGTCACTCAATGAGCGTTCACATTAGCGATCGTTCACGTTGCAGTGGTGACGTACGAAAATCAGCACTCCCATTCGTGTTGCCTCACCTCTGAAATACCTCTCCAATCATCGATTCCTCGCGAGGAAAACCACTATCTTCTTGATTTATAGACTATTTTTTAGACGAAAATAGCTTTCAATATGTGCTTGATTTGTCCGGCAGTCCTGCTAATCTGTCCCAACGGTATTTTTTGAATACCCGGTAGTCAGTCATTCAGCGCTCGCGGTTGCGCTGCTGGGCTGCCATTCAACACAACAAAAACAATAAGGGATCAAATTCATGTCCCCACCTCAGGAACATGTTTCTTCGACCAAAGCCTTGCAGCCAACTCACTCATTGGCACAGACAATTTGGCGAAATAAATCTGCCACTCTCAATAACGATATAACAGTGTGAGATAGTGATGGAACCCACAATGAAAGCCACCGCATCACAAACCCTACCTTCATATTCGAGCTCGAACAAACGAGTAACTTCCAAACCGAATTTGGCAAAAAAACTTGGTACAGCTGATATTGTATTTACTGTACTTGCTTATAACGCGCCGCTGACCGTAGTAACTGGCTTTCTGCCTCTGATTGTGGCGGAAGGGAATGGACTTGGAGCACCATTAGCGTTTTTATTCTCTGCGTGCTTGATTATGTTGTTTGTAACGGGCTTTACGGCAATGTCTGAGCATACACCGAACCCCGGAGCATTTTATTCCTATATTACTTCCGGTCTGGGTAGGCAGCTTGGCTTGGGCAGCGCCTTTGTTGCGATCATGGGGTACTTCTGCTTTATGATCTCTATTTATTGTTATGCGGGGATTGCGTTTGGAGGGTTAGCTAAGAATCTTATCGGAAATCCATTACTGCCTTGGTGGGGATGGTCATTTTTGGTGATGAGCCTGATATCGGTAATGGGTTACCTGAAGATAACTCTCTCGGCGGCTGTCCTTTCTATTGCGCTGATTCTCGAGATCATTACCGTGCTGTTCTGGCAAGGAGCGGTAGTCAGTGAAAAGGGCATTTCAGGTATTTCGATGGATTGGCTCTCGTCTTCGGCCTTCCTATCTGGATCTGTTGGAATTGCAATTTTGCTAGCTGTCTGCTCGTTTGCGGGTTTTGAGGCCACAGCGATTTTCAGAGAAGAAGCTCGTGACCCTGAAAAAACAATTCCTCGCGCAGCATTCATGGCTGTTGGCGTGTTGGCAGTGCTCTTTTTCACCAGTGCGGTTATTTATGTCACCGCATACGGCAGTAACTCCGTGATCGCTGTTACCCAGGCAGACCCCTCCAACGGCACCATCAACAGCATTGGGCAGTACCTCGGAGCCCCAGGTCTGCTGACCGTAAATGTGCTTCTATGCAGCAGTATCTTTGCATGTCTGCTGGCTCTTCAGAATATTACTGCTCGGTACATTTACTCCCTAGCGTCGGACAAAGTACTGCCTAAAACCCTGTCCAAAGTTCATCCAAAACATCAATCCCCCTACCTAGCATCGCTGGTGGTTTCGATTGCCTCATGCATTGTCTTTGGGATTTGCGTTGTTATCCAAGTTGACCCCTACGTTGTTTACGGCGGTATTGGTGGCGTAGCAGGTTACGCATTGATGCTACTTGAGACCCTGACTGCATTCGCCATCATAGCTTATTTTGCAAAAAATAAGCATTCCTACAGCTTTATGAGAGTATATGTAGCCCCAGGTCTTGCAGCTGTTGGTTTGATTGTGACCTCTTGGTTAGCCACCACTAATCTAGAACTTCTAACCGGCAACACCAAACTTGCTTATTCAATGATCGCCTTGGCATTTGTACTGCTAATAACTGGGGTTATGTATGCTCTCTATCTGCGAAAGAACAAACCGGAATCTTATAACAGGATTGGAAGGCAAGACGTGTAACCATTAACCGTTCACTTGTGACCTCACTAGACAAGCGGTGCACACTGCACCGCTTGTCTAGTGCGATTTTCGAGAACAACATTTAAAATTTATTTTTGACAACAGTTATAATGTTGCCACCGAGTTCGAATCGAAAGTAACTAGCCAGACTTTACGATGAACCAGTCGATAGACCACTCATGCCGCTAAGACAGCGTGTGCGGCTGGACTACTTCAACCGAATCGTACCGGGCGCCTGATTTCTAGTCGGTCGCTCAGCAAAAAGAGGACCTTCATGTCAGTGACATCCTTCAGAAGCACTGATTTGTCGAGCTATGTGTCACTCAGACATGACGTAGGTACATGTATCTTCGTATTTCCCCCCATCATTGTGTAGGCGTCGGAAACAGCAAGCAGCTTGACTGTTGCCAATCCAATCCCGCCTCTCCCCAGTGATACAAATGGCTTGCTCTCGACCACCGACTCAAGCCGCCTAGCCTGACCAATGGGTGGTTGCAACGCCCAGGAAAGTCGTTAATATACCCAGAAGTACGAATAAAATACCAAACGGTCAGTTTGGATCGGGAAGCACTCTATCCAGGCGCGCAAGCCTCTGACCAGTTGGGGTTGAACACTTAGTGATTACCGTTAGGCATGTAGATGCATCAGTGCCTGTCTGCGTGACGGCCGTCTTGGATATTACGGGCATTAAGATGCCAGAGGAGTGAAATGATGAGTGTTTCCCAAAAGCTCGAGCCCGGAGATTGTGGGATCGAATCCCTTGAGCGATTGATCCAACGCCGCCACTCGTGCAGAGCGTTCAAAGCCGATGCAATACCACGGCATATCATTGATCGTATCCTCGAAGCGGCTCAGCGTTCCCCCTCCGACTGTAATATTCAGCCATGGAAAATTGCTATCGTGAGCGGCCAGCCGCTAGAGAAACTTCGTGCGGCTATGTACGAGCGTGCAATGTCCGGCGTCGAAATTGCACCAGATGTGCCTCCCATTCCTCAATACAGTGGAATCTTTCAGGATCGCCGCCGGGTATGTGGCTGGACACTGTACAGCACGCTAGGGATTGAGCGAGGCGACCGTGAGGCTTCTTACAGGCAAGCCATGGAAAACTTCCGGTTTTTCGGTGCGCCCTACCTGGCGATCGTGACTACGCACAACTCCTTGGGAACGCGTGGTGCGATGGACTGTGGTGCTTACATGACCTCGTTCCTTCTGGCTGCCCAAGCTCTGGGCGTCGCAACCGTTCCACAGGCGTCTATTGCTCAACGAGCAGACGTAATTCGCGAACAGCTTAAACTCCCCCCCCATGATCATGTGGTTTACGGAATTGCCTTCGGCTGGCCGGATGAGAATCATTTGGTCAACAGCTTTAGAACACCACGTGCAGTGCTTGAGGAGGTAGTGACATTTTATTGCTGACAACTACACATTCTATAAAAATGAAACTGTATTTTTTGAGCTGCCGTAACAACTATTAAATCGGAATATTGATACGGAACGGGATCAACTTATATGCAATCAAAATCTTTTACCGCCAGCACTTTGTACAGTGCCATAAAGCAAACAGCCGAGTCTCGTGGACTAGCCACAGCGCTGGTACATGAAAACCGTGTCACTACCTATGCGGAACTCATTCGGCAAGTTGACCTTGTTGCCAGCTACCTTCATGATCTCGGGTTACGTCAAGGGGAGACGATTTCCGCGTTCAGCCAGAACTGTCCCGAGTTCGCTATCTATTTCTATGCAGCGGCGAAGCTGGGGCTTGTTTTCGTTCCCTTGAACTTCAACCTCACTGAAACGGAGATTGCGTATATTCTCCGTCATTGTGAAGCCAAGTACCTTTTCTGGGACGAAGCCGCCGCCTCGACCATGAAGGTGGATGTTTCAGGGGTAGGATTCAAACCACTACAAATTCCTGAAGTTACACTGGCAACCGCCGAGTGCCCGTGTGACTCCAGAATCAACCCTGACAGCGATCTGGTCATTGCCTACACGTCTGGCTCCACCGGCAATCCTAAGGCGGTAGCCATCAGCCACCGGTCTACCTTGAAAGCAGCTCTATCCCTGATCGAACTCTGGGATCTGTCAGATAAAGACACGACTATCGTTGCGGCCCCCCTTGGCTTCCTGCTGGGATTGTCGACTGCAACGACCGTAGGGTTGCTCGCCGGGATGAAAGTGGTGATCCACAGAAGATTTCACCCCGCAGAAGTGTTGGAAGCATTCATCAAGCACAAGGCAACTGTTTACAACGGCGTACCCACTATGTATTCGATGATGCTTGAATACTCTGAACAGCAGGACAAAAGCTTCGACTTGTCCGGCATGAGAGCCATCATTTCATCCGGCGCCCCGATGCCAGATGAACTGCTCAAGCGCTTCGCATCCAAATTCGGTAAATCGTTGCAGAATTACTACGGCATGACCGAGTGCTACCCACTAATTGGTAAATACGCTGCAGATCCCCTACCGCTGGCCCATGGTGCTGTAGGAAAAATCGTTCCCGGCGCGTTGATTTATGCCATAAACCCAGATGGTAAAGCTTGCGCTCCTCTTCAAGAAGGTGAGTTTTTGGTCAAAGCCCCATCGATGATGACTCGCTATCACAAAGACCCGGTACTTACGCAGTCCGTTTTTCAAGATGGATGGTTCAAAACCGGTGATTTGGGATACATCGATGAACAAGGATATGTGTACATTACCGGACGTATCAAGGATGTGATCATCAAGGGCGGCGCTAATATTTCTCCTTTGGAAGTCGAAAACACGTTAATGATCCATCCCGACGTGGCCTCGGTTGCTGTAATAGGCGTGCCCGATAAAATTTATGGCGAAACCCCTATCGCTTATGTTGTAAAGCGACCAGGTTCAATTTTGGATCAACAAACCGTAGTAGCACACGCGACCACTCATCTTGCAAAATTCAAAATACCAAGTGCAATAATCTTTTGTTTAGAACTTCCAGTTGGTAAAACTGGAAAAGTTGATAAGAACGCACTGCGTAAAGAGTGGGATAAATCTCACCAAGCAACTGCTTGATCAATTAAATATAAGGCGCGATACCGGAGAATTTCAACCTACTTTGGTATCAAACTATATTTTGCTATTGGACAGATACCATGACAGTCTCATTCAACATAAAAGATGGAATTGGATTTGTTCATTTCGATCGTTCCGAAAAACTAAACGCCCTCGACATTGAAACGTTCTTGGAATTCGAAAGAATTGCAATTGCTTCGGCAACTGATAGCAATATTCGAGGCTTACTCTTTACCGCACATGGGGATCGTGCATTCAGTGTCGGTGCTGATATTTCAGAGCTATCGAAATTTTCTTCCACCCAAGCGTTAGAAGTGGCCCGCTTTCGGCAATCAGCACTCATGGCTCTCTCTAATCTGAAGATCCCAACCGTGGCCATCATTGATGGTTATGCTATGGGAGGAGGTTTAGAGCTTGCGTTAGCGTGTAGCTTCCGGCTCGCCACGGCCAAAGCCCGCTTCTCGTTTCCTGAGATCAAGCTCGGGCTACTGCCGGGAGCCGGTGGTACGCAGCGTCTTCCGAAGTTAATCGGAAAATCTAGATCTTTAGAAATGATGCTAAGTGCTAGAGTTGTAGATGCTCATGAAGCTCAGGCTATCGGGCTTGTAAACAAGATAATCGATAACCCCCTCGACGAAGGCGAAGCATTTATTCGCGAAATGACGCAATACAGTCGTATCGCCACAAGCGCAATTATTCAGGCCGTCGAGGCTTCTGACTTGCCTCTGGAACTGGGCATGAAAATCGAAAACCAACAGCTCTCGACGATAAACGCAAGCCCGGACGCTTTCGAAGGAGTGGCTGCGTTCCTGGAGAAAAGGCCACCTCGATTCAACGTCTAGGCCAAGAGTTAGGCTTGGGCAAGCTGAGTCTTAAGTGGAAGGACTATTCGTCAATCTGAAAAGCTATCCACCGGGCCCTGCCCTCAATATCAATTACTAAAAATGAGAAAGGTTAATATATGGTCACTCGTATTAAATTCATCAATCCTTGGGGTACAGATGCGTACGATGCACTTATTGCTGAGACGCTGACGCCGTATGCGAATCCAGATACCGAGCTAACCATTACCAGTTTAAAAGGTACACCAGAAGGGATGGACGACCTGTATCTGAAGCATCTGAATGAAACGGCGGTCTTCGCCGCCGTGATGCAGGCTGAAAAGGATGGTTATGACGCGGTGATTATCGGTTGCTGTTATGACCCAGGGGTTCGAGTCGCACGCCAACTGGTCGACATTCCGGTTGTGGGGCCGACTGAAGCAAGCATGCACCTTGCCCCCTACTACGGTCACAGTTACGTCTTAGTCACCGATGACCATAGGGCCGTTCCGTACATGCGAGATATGGTCAGCGTTTACAGTCAAGACAAAGCATGCCGTGAAGTATCGTGCGTTGGATGGTATGTCCCTGACATGTCTACTGATCCAATCGGATTCACTCATAACGCTGTCGAAGCACTGGAGTTGGCTATGGTGGCTCAGCGAGCCGAAGCCGCTATTCTTGGTTGTACTATAGTCGCTGCGAATTACGAGAAGTTAGTTCAACAGGGCATGAAACGCAACCCAGCCATTCTCAATCCTAACACTCTGGCGCTGAAAACAGCAGAAAGTCTCGCCTCGCTACGTAAGAACGGCAGCTTCCAAGTTAATCGTAGCGGCTTTTATAGTTCGGTCACGACCTCGCATCTAAGCTAGTGTGACTTCACTATCACAAGTCTCTGCGCGCCAATTCTGTTTACTATAACTCCGATACCAGAAAGTCCTATGAATAAATCTGGTCGAATTTTATCACTCGAAGGCAGGCAGCGCGTAGAGAACTTAATTGGTTGAAAACATGCTGAAATCATGTCAATGTGCAGTTCGTGACTCTGATGCTTTGCGTGCCTATTCCGGAAGCCACAACGATGAAACTTTCGTTACTTGCTGAACAGTGCTCGAGGCGATGATTATTTTTACCTGTCACTCAGCAAAACTGTACGACACACACTTAATTATAGATTATTTTGCAATATAGCCGCCATCAATAGTCCGCACGTTACTTGTAACGAGCTACTTTCATCAGACGCTAGATAGAGGCACGCGTAAGCGATTTCAGTTGGCATAGCCATCCAACCCAAAGGATGAACAGAAGCTGCGTCCTTTTTAGCTGTCTCAATATCTCCTCAGGTGCGTCTTTGCCGACAGAGACGATGAACGCTCAAACTTCGAAGTATCAAATCTCACACAAGCCCCCCTCTCCAGGTGGCCGATAAGATCGAAAAAGGCCTTCGCTTCCACCCTCGTCTTCATCATATCCTGAGGGCGATTCCAACCATGCCTACGAACCTGCGTTTTCATCCATCTTGTCTCTGCTGCGACATCGCTTTCAAACAAGGAAGGGGCTGATGGCTATCCTGGATTGTGATTGACGGGGCAAAGAAAACCGGCCATGTACCTGTCGGTTTGCTCCATACCTATAAGTAGTGTATGCGTCGGTCACGCCATCCGGTACCGACGCAATCATCCGTTTGGTGATGAACTAGGATCGATATTGCCCCCAGTACATATCCACTAAAAGGTCATCTCTCTCAAGTAATGCTCCGCAGAACGCTAAGAATCAAGGAACGACTACAAACTTACCGACATGGCTACGCTTAACTAGCTCAGCCTGAGCACTCGGCAGTTCATGCAGACTGAAACTTTTTGCTAAGATCGGTTTAAGCCGTCCCTCCTCAATGTACTTGAGAATACTGGCGAAGGTCTCTGAAGTTGGACAGGTAATACCATACATCTCCAGGTCTTTATAAATGAGGTCTCGTAAATCAAAAGGCTGAATGGGCCCAGCAATCGCGCCTGCGGTTGCGTACCGCCCACCGCGGGTGAGCGTCTTCAGAATTTCGCCGAATAGCGGGCCACCTACGACATCTACGAAGACATCGACACCCCCACTTCCAACGATTGCTTCAATTTTTGCTCTGACGCTTCCATCGTCTCGCGCGATGAAATGGTGCGCGCCCAAATCCAGAAGCTGCCGCTCCTTATCCTTGCCAGCAATCGCTATCACCACTGCACCACGAATGAGTGCAAGCTGAATAAGAGCAGTGCCAACACCACCTGCCGCGCCAGTAACGACTACCACTTCGTCTTTAGCCAATCGCGCACGCACGAGCATTTCTTCAGCGGTGTCGTACGACGTTGGAAAAGTCGCGAGCTCCGCATCACTCAACGTCGAATTGATCTGATACGCATTTGCGCTAGGTACTGCAACATATTCTGCGAAACCACCATCTCGGTCACCGCCCAAATATTCAACGAGCTGCGCTCGCAATGGGAGTGAGAAATCTCGCACTTGGGGATCGACGATCACCCGCTCCCCTACACGTCCTGAATCTTCAGCAGATGAAACAGCGACAATTGATCCGACAACAGCAGCGCCTTGTATACGAGGAAATATTACGGATTTTTGGTTCCAAGAATTTGCGGCATCTGGCCGCTCATTCGAGGAATGCTTGTCGCTGCCTTTCAAGCCTACATCTTCGGACAACGAGGTGTTCACGTCGCGATCATACCAACCAGACCTGAGGTTGATGTCGGTATTGTTCATGCCACACGCTCCGACCTTAATCAGTACCTCGCCAGCCTTGAGCTGAGGCACCGGGATGTCTTCGCGATGCACGAGCTTGTCCACTCCGCCATAACCTGTCAGATGCACACCACGCATCATCTTGGATTCGCTCGCTGTTCCGGCCTGCAAAGAAGTCATTCCACACACCTGTCATCAGTTGAAAAGAGTGGCCTACCGCACGTATTCAGCGGAAAAACCAAAATACCCATAGGTCAGTATTTAATACCGAAAGGTCAGTATGGCGCGATGGTGCGCCTTGTCAATAGGAGGGATGCAGCAGAATGTGCTCGAGTGACTCCTCTCTTTTCGTCGACTTACATGATTAGCTTCCTAGGAGCCGGAGCTTCCGAGGCGACTTCAATCACCAACCAAATTTTCCCGGGCCTGGGCGCGTCTTCGCGCTGAAGCATCGTAGAAGTGGGTCAATATAAAAAAGGTCATAGCCTACATGGCGGATAGAAACCCCTCCCGATTGTGCCTCCCCCTTGATTTGTATTAGCCAGATAGGGATACTCACATACCTGCCGGTCTTTATAATTGACCACAAGGTACAACGCAGCTTCCGAGCAACCATGCACTCGCACGAGGCGTCTGACGTGGCGGATCGATAAGCTTCTCTTCACCGTGCATACGGCCACACTCCAGAGTGTCGTGCGCCCCACCTCTCAGAGGGAAGAAATGGACACAACCAAAAAGTTTTACATCAACGGTGAGTGGATTGACCCTGTCGTGCCGCAGTTCAGGGATCTGATTAACCCTGCTACTGAGGAAATCTGCGGTCGGATTGCCATGGGGTCTGCTGAAGACGTTGATAAGGCAGTGAATGCCGCGGAAGCTGCTTTGGCATCGTACTCCGCACAGCCAATCTCCTATCGCCTCAATCTTTTAAAGCGACTGAAAGAGAAACTGCAGTCCAAAACTGACGAATTGGCAGAGGCGATAACCAAAACAATTGGCGCTCCCACCAACTTCTCCCGAGATGTCCAGGTAGGTGGCGCGCTGGCCAACTTTGAAGCGATGCTGACCATTGCTGAGACTTACCAATCCGTTTCCAGAATCGGCAAAACCGCTATCCGAAAGGAACCGATCGGTGTCGTGGGACTGATCACGCCATGGAACTATCCCTTGAACCAAATCGTATTCAAGGTCGTTCCTGCGCTTGCCGCTGGCTGTACCGTTGTACTCAAACCAAGTGAAGTCACTCCTCTGGACGCCATTCTGTTCGCCGAAGCTGCAGCAGAAGTAGGCTTCCCTCCTGGAGTATTCAACTTAGTGAATGGTGACGGGCTTAGCGTCGGAGAGGCTATCTCTCGACATCCGAAAATCCGTATGGTCTCGTTTACAGGATCCACTCGGGCGGGGGTGCAAATCGCTAAAGCTGCAGCTGATACCGTAAAACGCGTGACCCAGGAGCTAGGTGGAAAATCCGCCAATATCATCTTGGACGATGCAGATCTAGAGAGTGCCGTAACAGTTGGAGTTCAGGTCTGTTTTGCAAACAGTGGCCAAACATGCGATGCCCCTACACTCATGATGGTGCCGGCGCCCCGGTTTGAAGAAGCGAAGATCATTGCTGCAGCCGCTGCTAACGCGCATCAGGTAGGTGATCCATTGGCTCACACCACCCATTTGGGCCCCGTGTCCAATATCAACCAATTCGAGAAGATCCAGAACCTCATTCAGTCGGGGATCGACCAAGGTGCCCAACTTATTGCGGGTGGTACAGGTCGGCCTGATAGTCTAGCTCGCGGCTTCTACGTCAAACCTACCGTATTCGCCGTAGAACATCAGAATTACGACATTGTCCGCGAAGAGATCTTTGGCCCTGTTCTGGTTCTAATTCCATATACGGATGTCGAGCACGCCATCCTAATGGCGAATTCAGGCGTTTACGGCCTCGCAGGCTATGTCGTTTCGCCCAACATGGATCGCGCCCGGGCTGTCGCTGAGAAACTTGATGCCGGCATGGTATGCATCAACTACCCAGACTGGGATTCGTATGCACCTTTTGGGGGGTACAAACAGTCAGGGAACGGCCGAGAGTCTGGCGTTCTAGGCTTCGAGGAATATCTCGAAACCAAGTCGATCATTGGTTACCACTGACGCCCTTTCTGCTTGGGGTTCTTGAACCCCAAGCATTTGCTCAACGATAGCGAGAACAATAAAAATATGTTGCCCCCACTTTCCCAGCTGTTATTGCCCATCGCGTGACTGACGTCATAAATACTCTATTTATGGCCAGGCCACGTTCAAGTGCGCCAGGCCGTTTTGAAATTTAGAAGTGGCGACCGTGAACAGAACATCGTTATTGGCCAGAAATTCAAATAGCTTTCCTTTTCGATTCTTGCGGGCGGGAGTAACAGCATGAAAACCAACCAAGTTATCCAGAATAATTATGACTATATCGTCGTAGGTGCTGGCTCCAGCGGTTGCGTTATTGCGTCCCGACTCAGTGAAGACCCAAAGGTGAGTGTGCTTCTGCTCGAAGCGGGCGCTGTCGATCGTAGCTGGATGATCGATATGCCATTGGCAGTCGAGCGATTACTCACCGGTACCAAATACAACTGGGCCTACAAATCAGCTCCTGATGAATCCATCGGCGGCCGTACGATCGACCACCCTCGAGGAAAGGTACTCGGGGGTTCCTCATCGATAAACGGCATGGTCTACACAAGGGGCAATGCGCTCGACTACGAAAACTGGAAGACGACCTATGGGTGCGAAGGTTGGGGATACCCTTCCGTGCTTCCCTACTTCAAAAAGGCAGAAAAAAGTCTTTCCGGAAGGAACACCTATCGCGGTGACGACGGCCCACTTTATGTAACCAAGCCTGATCTAACAGCAAACCCAATCAACCAAGCATTCATGGTTGCTGGTGCCCAGGCCGGGTACCCAGTTACTACAGACTCTAACGGCTTCCAACAAGAAGGTTTCGGCCCCAACGAAGCTACGATCTACAAAGGTAAACGCTGGAGCGCCGCAAGGGCCTATCTGCCTGACTCCGTGCGCCAACGTGATAATCTTCACATCGCGACTAACTCCCTAGTAAGCAAAATCGTGTTGAATGGAAAGGTTGCCAAAGGCGTAATCTTCGAAAGGGATACAAGCGTATATAAGGTGAACGCAAACAGGGAGACTATCCTCTGCGGGGGGGCGTTTAACTCTCCACAGCTTCTTCAGCTATCGGGCATTGGGCCTGCTGACGTTCTCAAAGATGCCGGAATCGATGTTGCTCATGAGCTTCCAGGTGTTGGGGCTAATCTTCAAGACCACCCCGACATCGTCATAAAATTCAAATGCAAACTCCCACTAGGGTTGGCGAACCACCTCCATTTCCCAAGAAAACAACTAACCGGATTGTCATGGTTCATAAAACAAGCCGGTGTAGCAGCAAGCAACCAATTTGAGGCTGCTGCTTACTTGCGCAGCGACGCAGGCGTCAAATATCCTAATCTGAAATTCGAACTGCTTCCGCTAGCGTTCAAAGGTCACTCACTTGACCCCTATGAAGGGCATAGCTTTCAGATCCATCTTACACTGATGCGCACGCATAGCCGCGGCTACCTCGCAGTACGCAGCGCCGACCCCAAAATGCCTCCGACCATCAAGTTTAACTACCTTTCGGACAATCGAGACGTAGAGATATTGCGCAAAGCCATTCGGATGGCCAGGGAAGTTGTAGGACAAGCCGCCTTTCAAGAAATTGCTGGACAAGAGTTCGAACCTGGAATCAACATCGATACGGATGAGGACATCGAACGCTGGATTCGCAATAATGTAGGAACCGCCTTCCATCCCTCGTGCACCTGTCGTATGGGCACGGCAGATGATGTGATGGCAGTGGTGACACCCGACCTGAAAGTCAGGGGCATCAAGAGCCTGCGGGTCGTAGACGCCTCCGTGATGCCGGAGGTAATCGCATCAAATACGAATGCTCCTACAATCATGATTGCTGAGCGCGCTGCAGATTTGATTCGAGGACGCCTGCTCCCAGCTGAACACCAAGCCTACTTCGTTTCACCCACCTGGGAGACTGCTCAACGGTAATCGCCTTTTCGCCAGTGCCTGCGACAAGGCACTGGCGCTATCTCCTCTTAAATCCCTGCTTTGTTCCAGGATACAATATCCCCCTCTCGCTACCGTACACATATCATCCCGTGTCGGTCGCTCAGAGTTATCCGATCCAGTTAGCGACGCCCGCCGCACCCGCCTATGTTTCAACACCACGCTCAACCGTGAGCGTTGCCCCCCCCTTTGTGGCGCCCTCCTACCGCAACGCCTGGTAAACCGAAAAGCCGTTCAACTCAAGTATCTACAGCCTTCTAATCAACGCTTAAAAAATACTGAGCGGCCATGCGTTATTTCTGATTTAGCGGGTCGTTAGAGTATTTTCACCGCCAAGTCACTAGAATGGACAACACATCCGATTGCGCTGGCGCAACACGCACTATTACATGCAATCGAGTAGGGTGAGGGATTACTCACTCAGCCCTCTCACCGTACATGCGGTTCCGCATACGGCGGTTCAATTAATACACTGGAGTCGTTGCGCAGTGCTGCGCAACGAGACCAGCCCCATTTTGGCGAAGTACAACGTCGGTACTGCCTGATTCGGATGCCGAATTCCACCAAGGCCCTCGCCCATTAACGCTCGATTGCCACGCCCGCTCGGGTCTAAGCCCAAGTGAAATGAGTCGTCGTTCTCGGGTCTTCGGGGTTTTCCACTGCCGCCAGAGCAGGCAACGTAATTTTCGACGCAACCACCAATCGAGCTCGTCCAGTGTCCGCATGTTCGCGGTCAATCGGAAATAGTTCGCCCAGTCGTCCTACTCTCGGTATTAATCGTTCAGGCCTTCAGTCTCGTGACCTACTATGCCCTCTGCTGACTTCTGCACGCCCATCCCACGCACCTCACGGTGCCGGTAGCCCTGACGGGCAACCGTGCAGATCTTCCCGGGTATTGCGCACCCACTTTCCCGCTTATGCCTGTCGGATCTACGTCATGGCGTTCTGTGCAAGTATTGGGCTTTGCAGATCATGGACCACTTACCCCGCCATGCCGCCTCGTATCCGCTTCCTGTTCGTCAGGCCAGCGTTTTGCCTCGGGCTTCCTTCATACTCGCAGTCACCCGCGAAACCCTTGCCTCTAGCTAGCACTTCCCCTTGCCGGGTGTGCAGGGGACTTTCACCCCTTAGTGAGTGCGCCCTGCCGGGCGCACCATAAAAAAGCCGCTTTTCAGCGGCTTGAAATCTAACACGGCGCTAACTATGACCCAAAATCTTCAATGCTGCATTACAAGCGAAACATATTGAGTCATCGCACTCAGAGTCAGATGTCTCCTGAACGACACCTGCCAACATGCCCAACACAGCAGCTAATGCCAACCTATGCTTTTGGGCACTTGAGAAAACATTTGGAGTGTTCTCAGAGACTGTCTGCAATAAATTAACACGCTCGGAGCGAAGTCGCTGAACCTTACCGTCAAGCACACTCTCCAGATAGGCACTTTCACGATTGGCCAACACATGTAGCTGCTTGTTCTCAAAACAGAACCTCAAGTAACTTTCAACGAAAGCGGACACCTTGGCAGCAGGATGTTTGTGAAAAGCGACGGCCGAGCGAATCGATTTGGACAGTGCAATTTCAAAGTCGTAGATCAGTTCAAACAAAAGCTCTTCTTTACTACCAATATAGTTGTACAGAGAACCCGCCTTCATGCCGACACTGTGAGCGAGTTGACGCATGCCGACGCCCTGATACCCATGTTTCACAAAAAGGTCGATAGCGTTCGTTCGGATCCTGGATGAGGTTTTATCCGCCACCAGGAAATTCACCGCTACGGCCACGCTTCCTGATTCAAACGCCACGTCGTCACCTTTCTAATTCAAGCCTACCGATCCAGAACTGAAATATTAAGTCTGGGATTGAGCAAAATCTTTAGAAAAATCATGCACATCCCTGGCGTATGCGACCTCATCGTCTGGAATTATCCGAATACGGACATTGCTGTTGAGCTCCTCCGAAACGTGGGCAATTACACCTGGTAAAGTCGACAACACCGCCAGGCCTGTCATCTCTGCCGGAGAGAAGCCCATTTGCGCGAGAATCGCACCCAGCATCCCCACTTCATTGATCACCATCTCAGGCTTGTTAGCTTGGCTGATGAAGGCTCGGTGCACAGCTTCATACCACTCGCACTTCTCACCCCATATACCATTTTCGATCGCGAGTGATTTCAGTTGCTGAGCGCGCGGATCAGAGTACTTAAATGTGGGGTGGCCGAACCCAGGTACGCGTTGCTTAGCTGCTCTGAGCTGTTCAACAAACGAGTGTGCAGCCTGATCGTATGAGTCGGCGCCGTTTAGCTCAGGAAGTGTCTCATTCAGAAAGCGGCCAGTCTGGTCGGGCGCAAGCGAGTACTCACCAGCACTTAGGACTGCTGTTGCAAGACCCGCAACCATTGATGGATTGCTTGAAACACAAAAGCGGGCAGCGGCTGTACCAGGCTTCTTAAGCGCAAAATCCAGCACCGAACAAAGAACTCCATCAATCATCCGGGCCTCTCCTGGGGAGGGTAGCCGCCCGCGAATCAGGAGAAAAGTTGCGGATGCGAAACTGAGCTGGCCTATCAGTTGACCGAGGTCGTAACCCCTGATGTAGACGGTGTCATCCTGAATGTGGCTGACGGCACTCTTCCAGTACGCCGAGGTATTTTCGACCATATTTTTCACTCCGAGATTCAGCCGCATAGCAGCAGCGATACCGTAAAATGTACGACAGGTCTATTTTTTTGTCCAGCCGGTCAGTGCTATTTTTTCCACGATTTAGGCTTGTTCTGAAGGATCGCCTATGTGTTCCCGCGATCTTTTCTTAGACCGCATGATCTCCATAGTTAAAAGGCTGACTCATCCATGCTCGTGATACGTGTTGCGACAGTGAGCGGAACCTCAGTAGCGACCCTTACACCTCGCCCTCACCGCCATCACAATCCGAATCTGGCCCGAACGGTGCCTCCGTTCATCAGGTTTTCCTAAGCCCGGGAGGCGACAAGACCTAAGCACTTGATTATTAAGATTAAAAAAAAAAGAAAATTCGACATTAAAAACCTTGATTTGACCGACCATTCCGGTAATCTGACTGAAAGGTATGTTTGCTCTACCTACGAGTCAATCAACAACTGAAGAATAAGAATCGGCGGCTGAATCATTTATGCACCTGCCCTCGTTACAAATAAGATTAGAAATATGACTAGGGAAAAATTATGAATAGCTCACTTAATCAACGATACTCAAACGTAAGCCCAATCGGCTCCTGATCCCAAATAGCCATGCAGCGTCATGGATAAATTTGACCTAAAAAATCAACTTTAAAGGGGAATACCAATGGAGCGCTTATCGAAAGCTGCGTTTTCCGTGAATATGAATCCAGTTACTGAAAAAAATACTGAAATAACAAAGACTAAGCTAAGCAGCAAGCTTGGTACGCTAGATATTGTTTTTACCGTCTTGGCTTACAATGCACCGTTGACGGTCATTACAGGCTACATGCCACTCATCATGATGGAAGGAAACGGGCTGGGATTGCCGCTCGCTTTTCTCGCGGCTGGCTGCTTGATCATGTTATTTGCATTCGGTTTCACCGCAATGTCGAAACATGCTCCAAACCCTGGCGCATTTTACTCCTATATTGCGATTGGTTTGGGACGTCACTTAGGTCTAGGTAGCGCATTCGTGGCCATCATGGCCTATTTTTTCATGACGTTCAGTATCTACTGTTACGCTGGAATTTCTTACTCCACTCTTTCCAACACCGTACTCGGAACACCACTGATGCCATGGTGGGGCTGGTCGTTTATAATAATGGCACTGGTCGCGGTTCTCGGCTATTTGAAGGTCACCCTATCGGCGGCAGTTCTTTCCTTTGCTCTATTATTGGAAGTGTTATTGGTCATTACTTGGGACGGCGCTGTGTTTGTCACAAACGGTGTCAGTAATTTCTCAACAGAATGGTTATCGCTGAGCAACTTCACCTCCGGTTCGGTTGGCGTTGCAATCTTGCTGGCTGTGGGCTCCTTCGCAGGATTCGAAGCTACAGCTATTTTCCGGGAAGAAGCCAAGGATCCAGAGAAAACTATACCTCGATCCACTTTCCTTGCAGTGGGCATTCTGGCAGCTTTGTTTATCGTCACCGCTATCGCATACATCACTGCTTATGGCGCTACATCCGTAGTGTCCGCGACCCACGCGGATCCCGCCAACGCAATCCTCAACAGCGTAAGACAGTACCTAGGCAACGCAGGTGCTAACACCATGAACGTGCTGCTTTGCTCCAGCATCTTTGCATGCTTACTGGCGATGCAGAATATCCTTTCACGTTATGTGTATTCCCTCGCTTCTGACAGAGTGCTGTTCCGTAAACTTGCGGAAGTGCACCCCAAACATCAATCGCCCCACTATGCCTCCCTCCTGGTATCGACAATTGCAGCAGCAGTAGTGAGCATTTGTGTCGTCTGTGATGTAGATCCGTACAAGGGTTACGGTGGTCTCGGTGGGGTCGGCGGCTATGCCTTGATGTTGCTGCAACTGCTCACCGCTGTGTCGATCATTGCGTACTTCGCAAAGGTTAAGCACACCTACAGTTGGTGGAGAGCTTACTTCGCGCCAGGCTTGGCCGCAGTAGGCCTATTCTCCACATCGTGGTTGGCTACCACCAATATGGAACTTCTTACCGGTGACACAACTTTGGCATATTCCCTGATGGGTCTGGCGTTCGCCTTGTTGGCAATAGGCGTTTTGTATGCACATTTCCTGAAATATGCACGCCCTGATGCTTACCGCAGGATCGGACGCCAAGAAATATAATGACCCACCGCCTATAGATAACGCGGGCCGGGATGGCCCGCCATAGCGACGGCAGGCGGCCAAATATTTGCAACCGCCATGCCATCCTTAAAAAGTGGATATTTGATGCAGATTCTAATCGCTTCAACCGGTGAAATATTTTCAGCGGAGCCGGAATTCGATTTGGTCACCTCGGCGGTGCGCTCTGGGTGCTCCGTCGGGCACTCCTGCCGACAAGGTGTCTGCGGAACTTGCAGGGCCATGATCACCTCAGGTAGTTATAGCATTCTGGGCAGCACTGATATCCAATCCGTAGGCCTTGATAATCCACCCCATGAGGTGCTGCTCTGCCAGGTTACGCCTCATTCCGACATCGTGCTGACGCATGAACCGCCCAGCGCGGATAAGCCAAGCTACTCGGCACAAATTCAATCCTTAGACAGACATGCCGATGATGTCCTCAGTATTCGGCTTTGCATCCTCACCCCCGCCTCTTTCAGTTTCAAATCGGGTCAATTCGTGGGGATACGCTGGATGGCGAAAAGGCTTAAGTACTTTTCAATCGCAAATTCCTCTCAATCATCGAACACAAATGAGATTGAGCTTCATATTAGGAAAAAGATGGATGGCGAATTCACTAGCTGGCTGTTCGATCAAGCTAAGTGCGGAGATATTCTAGGGCTTGAAGGGCCATTCGGGGATTTCGAATGGATCAGCCCCTGTGAACGCCCCGCTATCCTATTGGCCACTGGCACGGGTTTCGCACCAATCAAGTCGCTGATCGAAACCCATCGTCTCTGGGAGCGAACCACCCCAGTACATTTCTACTGGGGTGGACGCACGCTGCCGGATATCTACATGTCCCAACTTGCGGCGCAATGGGGCGAGGCAGGGCACTCCTTCCACTACACCACCGTACTTTCAAAGGCTTGTTCGGAAAACTGGCCAGGCCGACGGGGACGTCTGCCAAAAGTGGTTTTAGAAGATTACCCTGACCTGAGCGGTTTCGATGTATATGCCTGTGGCTCTCCTGAAATGATCGACAGCGCTAGATCATCTTTTATCGAGAAAGGTTCACTGCCATCTGAGCGCTTCTTCGCTGATGCATTCAACGTCGGCCCACCGCCTGGGAAGCTCCCCGCTGTTAGCTTCGATATTGCTTTCAGTGAGAGTCCAGTCCGAGGCCGCATTCAAAGCGAAACCGGTATAACCCTCCTAGAGGCGATTCTCAACGTTGGTCTCGAGCTCGATCACTATTGTGGTGGTGGCGCAGTGTGTGCCACTTGCCGGGTGAACATAAGTAATCCAGAGGTTTCAGACCTAGAGGAGGATGAAGCCGATCTCTTGGATTGCCTTACTGACTTGCGATCCGGTGACAGACTGGCTTGCCAAGTCTTGGTCTCCGATCGTTTCGACAAAGTTTGTATCCAACTGCCAGGACGGCCTTCCCGCGTTTCTCGTCTGATGGAGCTTCACCATGACCTTTCCGAATAGCAATACTGAGGTTGTCGGCCCACGATTCTCACGAGACGGCATGCTCGAAGCACGTGACAAAACCATGTCAGCGCTCGATGAGATTGCCAGTCATATTTATCCAGGTATGACCGAACCTGAAGGCGAACGGACAGCCCGCAAAGTGTTGAAGAAGCTCGGGCTGTTACTTGGATGGCACAAGGTAGTGGTGCGCTTTGGTTGCAACACAGTCTTGGAATATGGTGCTCCTTCGGTACCTGGAATAACACTTCAGAAGAACGATATTTTCACCTTGGACATCGGGCCAATCTGGAAAGATTGGGAAGGCGATGGCGGAAACACCTATGTCATCGGAGACGACCCAGAGATGCACCGGGCAAAACGGGACGTTAAGATAATATGGGACGACGTGCAGGACTACTGGAGAGCCACGGGAGCTTCAGGAGATGTGCTATACGATTATGCCGCCAAGAAGTCCGACTCTATGGGTTGGGTTTTCAACCCGATCATGGCCGGACATCGTGTGGCTGATTTTCCTCACCAATACCCTGGGAGTTTAAGCGTCCTCGGTACTGCGCCCTCCACTCATAGGTGGATTCTCGAAGTTTTAATCCGTCACAAGACGCTTCCATTCGGGGCTTATTATGAAGATCTCCTGGTATCGTAGTCATCTCAGGCAGCCCACACCTAAATATACGTAACCGCACGACCAGCCCCCTCTAAGCACTAAGCCTTGTAAGCGTCTGGCGAAGTCACCTATCTGAAAGATGTTCTGACTCGTCTGTGTCGACGCAGCGGGCGAGTGAGATTATGCAGTTGCTTCGGCACAAGTGGGCGTGCGTTTAACTAAGCAAGGCGTGTTCGCCGGACGCCTGCTAAGCCTTAGACTCCAACGCAAATCAACCCCACTAACATACCTCCTGAACAAGTCTTAACAGTCCGAGATGATTTGCTAAGACTTGAACTCAATGACACACAATGATAAGCATCTTTACTTCGATGAGCCCGCCGTGGTTTTTTTAGGACATTCCACCTACGCGATGTGGGGTTTGTTGCGATTGAACCTTCATATACTACTTACGGTTCCGTTTACTTTAGGTGATGGCAAATCGGATATTATAGGGTGTGGCCTTAAGCATCAGCGCGCTGCTAATTAGGAAAAGCAAAGGTTGTTTAACCGTGCTGATTGCAAATACATCGCGCTAGGCAACGCTTGCGCTGAGCGAAACCCTGATAGGCTCGCCCCTCCTGCCAGGGGTTTCAGCATATAGGCTAATATTTGGCGGGAACGGAAAAAAGGCTTGGGCGAAAACCTCAAGCCTTTAATCCAGCACGGTTTTTGCGCAAAACTAGATCTGTTAATCGAACGAAGTGACTCGGTTGAGATTATCCAACGCCTCAAGGTATTCGTTCAGCATCCTTTCAATTTCAGACTTGACCGTTGTGTGCCCCTTCATATCACCAACAACCTGGCCTACTGAATGAGTCCAATAGTCGAGCTTATGAGCACGCTCGGCCGCCTTAAACGGGTAGCCGCAGAGAATGGACTGCATTGGCCAGTCAAGCGGTTTCAATGCACCAGGCTTACTCCACGCTTGCACGTACTCAGTATTCAGCATGCGTCCCTGCTTGCCTGTCATCGCTTTGCTTAGTCGAGCGTCAGTTGATTCGGCTTGGAATAACTTTTCCCGCATCTCTAGCGACAGATCACTTTCAGCAGTACCAAGCCACAAAGAACCAAGCCAAAAGCCTTGGCAACCCGTTGCGAGAGCTGCGAGCATCTGTGAGCCTCGGCTTATTCCACCGGCTGCCAGTACCGGCAAACCCCCAGCGGCTTCAACGACCTGAGGCCACAGAACCATAGAAGAGATATCGCCTACGCTGCCTCCTGCTTCAGTACCTTGAGCAATAAAGATGTCTACCCCAGCATTCTTTTGCTTGATGGTGTGCTTTGCACTACCAACAAGCGCACCGACCTGGATTCCTCGCGCATGCGCGTCTTTAACTACCCACTCGGGAGTCACCCCCAGCGCGCCAACAATCAAATTCACATTCTTACTCAGTGAAATATCTAGCTGCTCGCGGCTTTTCTTATTGGTCATTGCCATCTTGTGGGCATACTCGACCATGTAATTTTCGTAGTACTCCGGACTCAAATCAGCTACACCGGAATCGTTCAGCATCTTGCGAACGAAGGCTATATGCTCTGAAGGAATCATCTTCAGGTATTCTTCTGGTGTTTTTTCAGGCCCGCCCCCGCTGCCGGCACTGGTGTCAGGGAACACCAGGTCAACACCGAAAGGTTTTCCACCAACCTCTCGGGTAATCCAGTCGATCGACATTTCCAGCTCTTCAGGTGTCATCCAAGCGGCGCCCAGAACCCCAAGGCCTCCGGATTTGGTGACGGCAGCGACCACATCGCGACAATGCGAAAACGCAAAGATAGGAAGCTCGATCCCAAGCTGTTTTGCCAATTCTGTTTTCATGTTTCACCTGCCTTTTGATGTATCGACCTCAGCTAGACCAGCGAGGGCTAATCGCCAAACCCACGAATTTATTCCCGTGGGCCATTTTTTAGACCGCTCGGTATGAAAATATCATTACGAGTATACATTTGCAAAGGGAGATCTGCGTCTGAAAATGGTGAGAAAACTCATGACATCACCCGCGCATCACCTAGGATTCAAATTTTTCTGCGGCGAAATCCTATAAGAATGTGAAATAACCACGTTGTCCTAGAGATAAAATAATGAAACGTATCGGTAAACTGACACCCCAGGATTGATTACTGGGCGTCATGAAACCGCCTAATAACTTTTCACCTTATTGACCAACTCGCACACAATAACGGATGATCAGCAGTCCTAGAAACCAAAGAAAGTTTGCAGCAGACAAGTAATATAAAACTGTATAGTCCACCTCACTCCTTCTTAGGGTCGGTAAACCTCTACGATGAGCGGCAAAAGCTCTCAAAGCTCTGAAACTGATAAGGACATAAATTTTCATCTCCTTATCATGCTGAAAATCAGCTCCAACCCCAAAAATTCGAACACACTACCCCATTAAGCTTAAACCCAAGGGAAGTACTCTGGATAAATACTGTTGCCTGTTGCAGGATCAAAGCTTGATTGAGTTTTAGTTTTTTGAGCTCCCACCTCAAGTTTAGATTTATTGCTCACTTTTGCGGAAAGAGTCCTCCCAAGACGCCGAAAGAAGGACAAACCTAACTGTAATTTCATTTTATTCATTTCACATCTCAAGAAAAGGCAACCTACCAACCCTTCCGACGGTGATAGGCGCCAGAAGACAACCTGAAAGACGACATTTAAGCGACCAACGAAAATGCAATCTCCCTCCTTTGAGCCGTCAAACGACAAACCCTAGAGTAGGTATCTAAGACCTAGTACCAACGCTTTTACTTTTTACAATACCTAGTTCGAGCAAAACGCCTCAAGTAGACAATGCAACTCTAGGCGCCAATTTTTTTCCGGAGCAATGTCAACGCGCATTGAGCCAGGCGAACGTCTAAAACTAGGATGTAACTACGTATTGTAGTTACCTGGTAACCATTTACGTAACTCTTGCCAATTAGCAGGAAGATTTTTGAAACGATCCAAACCTAGGCCTTCGATTGGAATTGAAGATCGCCCTTCAAGCACTAGGTCAGCAGCGGCTCGACCTACAGCGGCAGCCATACCAAATCCATGCCCAGAAGTTACTACTAATACCAATCCTTCGGGGGACGTCAGCCGCTCCAGAATTGTCATCTGATCGGGCGTCACATCAACAACTCCCGCCCAACTCCGGAGCACAGCAGTGTTGCTCAAAGAAGGAAACAATTCACTAACGCGCTTCACCATGTTTCGCAAAAGTGGTGTGTTCGGTTTTGCAGGTTCTCTATCAATATCCACCCCTACCCATTCGTATGGCCCACCATTAAAATGAATATTTCCGCGTTTGGTCTGGCGAACAGACATACCATGACCAACCAAAGCAATATCAAATAACGGAGGTAACGGCGCAGTAACTGCGGCCTCCAGCCTTACAGCTGCTACTGGCACATTTACGCCGATCATTTGACCAATGAGAGCTGATTGAGGCCCTGCGCTGCTTACCACATGATCGGCGTAAATAATGCCATCTGGAGTTCGAACGCCCTTGACCTTACCGCTCTCCACGACAATACCAAGTGCTGGCGTCTGCTCTAGAACAACGCCTCCCCTATCCATAAACGCCCACCCAAATGCCTGAGAAGTGCGCTGTGGGTTAGCGTGACCAGAGTGTTTGGTATAGAGACCGCCAATTACTGAAGGTGAAAGCGAAGGAATCAACCTTCGACATTCGGCACTATCCAATATCTCGCAAGACAAATTAGTTCTGCGAAAGCTTTCGCGAAGCTCGAGGGTTTCCTTCCAATCTTGCTCGGTTATCGACACCCAGATACGACCTTTGGGTGTCCACTCGGTGGGATAACCCAATTCCTCGTCTAGAGTCGACCACATTTTCTCTGCGGCCATCGCTAGCGGATTCTCCTCAGGCTGGTCTGCTCTGAGGGACAGATAACCTGTGGCACGTGAGGAGGCCTCGTTAGCCATCCGACCTTTCTCAACAATTACGACTTTCATGCCTGCTTTAGCGAGCCAATAACCAGTCGACAAGCCTGAGATCCCGGCACCGATAATTACTACATCTGCATTTTGCATCGGGAATTACCTCAACGTTCAGGCTCGCCGTGGGGAGCGATGTCCTCTACAGGGTTTAGCCAATAAGGCCATCGATCACTCATGGATGCAGGTTCATCGTGTGCAGTCATGACAGCGATTGAAAGTGGTCGAACAGGAATTCGATAACTGCCCGGGAGCACCGCAGACAGCGGTAGATTGGAGAATCCTGCGAGCAACATACTCGAGTGCTCCCGACAACGCCGCCCCTGGCAATGCCCCATTCCTACGCGTGTCATACGCTTATGCATATCCTGGTTCGCCGAGCCCTTAACAATTAACTTGCCCAGCGCGTCATCGGGACTGCCTTTTTCAACTTTTAGATACCGGGGAGCATTTACTGAAAGCAGTTGCCTACGTGTAACCTCCTCGCACTGACAGGTGATCACATCAAGACCTGCCGCCTCAACAAGGCTATCTAGCCATAGGGTTGGCGGATAACCTGAGGTAGATGACGTGGTAACTGTTGGGATTGATATTTGAAAATCAGGAGCGATTCCTTGAAGGCTCAAAATCGACGCCACTGCGGAGTATGCCTGCGACATTGCGACTTCGGGGTGAAGCAATGCAGCCTCATCAATTCCCGACGCATCACCGATGACGTAGACACCATCAACGGAAGTCGCTTGCTCTTGCGTCAATTCGGGCACCCAACCACCAAGGTTGTTATCAAACTTGGTGGAGCAACGTGCAACTGCGGCCAACTCAATATTAGGCACTGCACCGTAGGCCATACAGATCGTGTCGCAGGCCAGATCTACCCTTTGCTTATCCCCGCCGATCCCTGCGAGACGAATGCCAGAAACCTGGGTTTTTCCGATAGCCTCAACGACCGTAGTATTGAGGAAAAACTTTACGGCGTGCTCCCTCAGCGAGGACTCGAGAGCTGAGTCTCCTTGGATAGTATCGGAGGGTTCAACGATACCAACGATGTTGACGCCCGCTTCAATTGCTTGCAATGCAAACTGAAGAGCAATATTTCCTGACCCCAAGACAACTAGCTCATTACCACCGAGCGCCTGGTATTTGCCGAGCAGAGTAGTCGCTGCTTTAACACCCAGGACGCCTGGCAGTTCCCAATTTGGGAACGACAACACAAGGTCACGAGCTCCGGTAGCCAGGACAAGGTAATCGAAACCCAACATCCATGATTTTTCAGCATCCGCGAGTCCAACTTGCTTAGAGGACAGATTTTGCGTGTTCTCACCTGGTACAAAAACACCCCAGACGCAGGTGTTCGTGATGACATCTACGCCTGCCTCCAAGCAATCCATCAGCAAATCGTTAGAACCAAGTACACGATCAGCAATGGTAGCTTCGTCAGAAAGCACCGATACCAATCGAGCACCGTAGAAATAAGGAGCATCCAGGCTCATCGAGGCCGTATTCTGCGGATGCTCGTCTACAAGCGTTACGCGCAGACCATTTCTGGCGGCAGCCAACGCCGCGGTACATCCCGCGACACCGGCGCCCACTACAACCACTTGTTCTTGTTGAATGGTCATATTGGAATCACTTGGCTTTGAGTTCGTTAACACGGGCTACAAATGCCGGTAGCACCTGTTTCAGATCACCGACTACCCCGTACTTGGCGATAGAGAAAATGCTCGCCTCAGCGTCCTCGTTGATGGCCACGATATTCTTGACCCTACCGAGTCCCGCCAAGTGGTGGATAGCTCCAGAAATCCCAGCCGCGACATAAAGATCAGCGCTGACTTTCAATCCACTGAAACCGACCTGACGCGTGGATGGCACCCAGCCCATATCAACTGCCGCACGGCTTGCGCCTACAGCAGCTCCCAAGCTAGTGGCGGCATCTTCAATGTAATGCCAATTATCTGCACTGCCTACTCCAATTCCGCCCGCGACCACTACTCGAGCGCTCTTCAGAGCAGGCCCCGTTCCTGAGTCCTCGGTAACGACCTCGAGCACCTCCACACGACGAAGTACTGGATTGAACTGCACAGCCTCGACCGAAACCGCAGCGCCCGTATCAGCTGCCGGTTGGCTGCCGGGACTCAACGTAATCATGCTCAATTTGCGGTTGAGCTGATAGCGAGCTACGAATGCCCCGCCGCAGTTAATTTTTACTGCCACGAGATGACCGTTTTCACGTTGAATACCGGTGCAGCCCGTGACAAGAGCCGCGTCGAGTTTCGCCGCCAGTCGCGGAACCCATTCGCTGGTATCTGCTGATTGCGCAAATATCACAAGTTCAGGTTGCACAATGCCGATAATAGAGGCAGCAGCAGCGACAAACGAATCACCGTTGTAGTCAGCCAGGTCTGGATGATCTGTGACATAAAGTGAGGTCATCCCCTTAGGACTGAACGCTTCAATCACATTACCAAGCTGGTTACCTAAAACTGCGCCATTCACTAGCCCGCCATCATGGACGAGCTGATTCGCAAGCGATGAAAGTTCAAAAGTAGTGGTTTGGAGCTGGCCACTCTGCACATCGCCAAAAACCAAGATATTTCCCATCAGATTAGCCCCTCTTGAACCATCAACTCAGCCAGTGCTCGGCCATCACTCTCTGCAGAACCGGTCGAAATCAGATTGGTCTGTACCTCAGCCTGAGGTTTGACTGAAAGGCCCAGGAGCGTTGTACTCGGAAGGTAATTCACCACCCCCAGCTCTTCAGCAGTCCAGGTAGGAATCGTTGCCTTTTTAGACATCATCACGCCCTTGAGCGCGGGCGAACGAGGTTTGTTAATCTCGTTTGAAACGCCCAGCAAGGCGGGCAAAGAAACCTTCAGCCGCTGTAGTGAATCTTCGCCCAACCGATCTACAAGCGCTGCACCTGAGCCATCAATTGCCACAGCTTTGATAGAATTTACAGCTGGAAAATTGAGCCTTTCTGCGAGCATGAGATGAGTCTGCCCAGCATCTGTATCCGATGACGCTTTACCACACAGAATCAGATCTACTGGCTCCAAGCGCCCAATGGCAGCTGCTAACAGTTCAGAAATCAGAGCACCATCGCACTCAAGGGCTGATGGGCCTTGAATCAAAACCGCTGCGTCAGCACCAATAGCAAGCGCGCGGCGTAGCTGATTGATGGCCTGATCGTCCCCTACGCTCAGCACGGTTACTTTAGCTCCGAACTTTTCTTTGAGACGAATGGCCTCCTCCACGGCGTTAGCGTCATACCCATTAAGAACTGGACTACCCGAACGCACTTCGACAGATTTACCATCGACTCCAACCTGGAGTAAGGCTGGAGGTGTGTTAGGGTCGTATACCTGCTTCACAGTTACCACGATATGCATGTGACGCTCCTCTTTCGCCGGTTTTCTTGTAACGCGGCTGACTACTGTTGATCACCGACAAGGGGCCAGATCACTGTACGTTTAGCCGCCTTGAATCAGCACGCCCCTCTGTAGTTGAGTAACTCAGAGACGGCTCTACCCACATCGGGCCCATCGCATTAAGCAAAAACACAACCAGCGACCTATTGGTACACAAAAAAGACTGACCGGTCTATCTTTTTTTCAGTCATTCTTAAGATTGCAGCTGCGGCGCACATAAGCCACTGAAAATTAACGTTAAGTTTTGAGCGGAACTCATGCATGACCTCACGTCATGACTCCCAAAAAAGGAATCATGATTCGAATCTGCATGCAGGAGTCAGAAATGAGTTTGTTCGACGAATGATGGGATCGACGGTTCGACAGACTAAAATTGCTTGCAGAAGCAAAGACCGCATGGATTTACATCAGCTTAGATTGACGTAATTCCAAGTGTCGATTGCCCGATCCCTCTTTGTCGATTACTTCAATAAGTCAGAATACATATCAGCACGTCGGTCGCGCAGTTGTCTAACCTCAGCTCGTTCGCGAGAGAGACGCAAGGTAGAAAGATCCAGGTTGACATCAAGCAATCCTTCAATTTCGTTTTCTTTTACAGCGTAAGTACCGTCTTTAATTTTGAATTTATTATCGATCGGGCACGCAACAAACGCACGACCTGAACATTTAGCGGGATAGTCATAAGGGATACCCAAATCCCCAACCAAGGTTGAGATACAAACAAACATCTGGTTTTCTAACGCACGAGCATGTCCGCTGTGCCACTCACGCCAAGTGCCCAGCTCATCCGTTAAGGTTGGAACAAACAATACTTCCACTCCTTGACTGGCGTAATGCCGTGTCAATTCTGGATACTGTAAGTCATAGCAGATAACCATACCGCAACGTACGCCATCGATTTCGAAGACATTAAGCTCTGCGCCGCCCTCAGTTTGAATCGCGCGCTCGCCCCTTGTCATATGAACTTTATGTTGACGTATATGAGTCCCATCAGGATTGAACACAAAGCCACTGTTATATCCTTTGCCCTCTTCCTCATGCCAAAAGCTACCGCCAATAATATAAAGCTCGTATTTTTTAGCGAGCAAACTCATGAGCTCTACATGGCGCGGTAAAAGTGGAGTTAACACTCGACGATAAAACTCCGCAACCTTAGAGTTATCGACGCGTTCTGCTTCGCTGTCCGTCCAAAGCAGGCCCATTGGCAAGAATTCAGGGAACAGAACAGCTCGACTATCAGCCGCCTTAGCCTTAGCAACAAATGACTCCACATGCTCAGCATATTCGTCGAAATCGCTATAGCGGCGAATTTCGAACACTGCAACAGAGACTTTCAAATTATCGACCACGAGCTACTCCAGATCACAATTCTTAACTTGTGCGAAGCCGCTAAGCTGCAGCAGTCCATAGCGCACTGATTTAATATTTTTACCCAAACCGCGCGACATCTTAAATTTGCTTACGTTAACTTTATAATTAATATCGCGCGGTATTGGTTTACACCGCTCGGCTATGCATCATTACTTTCCACTCACCCTCTTGCACGACCTCGCCACGCTGGTTAACAAGTGATACGTAAAAATTAACAATCCCAACAGCAGGCTTCTTGGTAGGACGTAAAGAGTCAACCTTCTGGTGAACATGAATGGTGTCACCAATCAAAATCGGCCCGCGCAGATCCCAAGTCATCCCGAGAAACGCAATTGCTGTACCTTCTTTAATACCGAGTCGGCTTTCAAGACCGGTCGCAATCGCAAACCCAGCAGGGCCGTGCAGAATTCGTCCACCAAAAGGCGTGGTCTTAGCAAACTCTTCATCAGTGTGGACAGGGTTGTGATCACCTGTAAGAGCAGCAAACATAACAATGTCTGTCTCAGTGATCGTTCGACGTGGAGAATTCCACTCTTGACCGACATAGAACTGCTCATAATAAAGTGCATTTTGACCGATGCCAGTCAATTGAGGTTGATTTTTTACTTCTTCGATGCTGCTCATAGGCTAGCTCCTTTACTTTTTGGGTTTGCTCGAAGGGTTGTGGCGACGTGACCCATCGTACTGAACACAACATTCTGATGCTTTTGCATGTACTTTATCAGTTGCTCCAACATCTTAATGCGCGGCCCACGCCCAATGATTTCCGGGTGGCACGTAAGTGTGAAAACGCCGGATTCCGAATGTGCACAGTCGAACTCCGCACTCCACGCTTTGTAAACGTCCTCAGGCAATCGCAACCCCTGATAAAGTGGACGAGGGGTGAATTGGAAATACGGATAATCATCTAATTCCCAAGCCACTGGAAACTCAAGAATTGTACTTTCGTAGCCAGGAGTGAAGCGCTCCTCAGTTACTACGTCACCGACTCGCGCATAATAGGTCTTGTAGTCATAAGCCATTAAACTACTGTCGTAAATCAAGCCATGCTCTTCTAGGACTTTGATTGTGTCTTGACTCAGATCCCAGGCTGGTGAACGGTAGCCAACTGGACGTATTCCAGTTATTTCAGTTAGCGCTTCTATACTTGCTGCTAACGATTGACGCTCCTCCTCTAGTGCAAGTCCGACTGGCGACTCATGCACCAGTCCATGACAAGCCACCTCATGGCCCTGCTCAACAATCAGCCGAGTCAGGTCGGGAAAGCTCCGCGCGGTGTGTGCTGGCACAAAAAAGGTCGCGACCACCTCACAACGCTGCAATACCTCAAGTACCCGAGGCAGACCTACGTTGGCTGCAAATTCTCCTCGAGAAAATGGGGTTGGCGACGTCTGCTTGAACGTACTCAACCAAATGGACAGCGCATCGAAGTCAAACGTCAGACATACCGTGGTCATAAACCCTACCTATTAACGTGACATCACCCAGTCATGACCCAGCGATCCTTGACTTAGGTGATCTAGCTACCCACGGCACCGATTAGAACGACCGGACTGCCACTCATACCTGCCGTATGGTTTTTTAGACTGCCGGGTCAGTATGATTGAATAATCAGTCGTGTCAATACGGTCGCGAGCAAAATAGTGTGGCTTCATCTGAAGCGCTTGAAGCCCCACAGGCAAGCGCCTGCAGGCCGAAATAGCTTGCAGCTGTTGGATACGTAACATAGGATTTAGACTCAGCGGTTGTTTTTTGATACCCGCTGATCTTTTATTCTGGCTGGACTGCAGTCATCCGAGGAGAATCCAATGATCGAAGCCGTAAACGTGGGCGAAAGCTGGCCGGGAGTTTCATTAGCGACCATTGCCACCGGTACTAAGACACTATTTCTCACTGGGCATTGCCCGACTGACGCAGCAGGCAACGTCGTCGACGGCGACTTTGAGCATCAGGTGAGAGTGACTTTTGAGAACATCCAGCTGACCCTCAAAGCCGCCGGCGTAGGGTTCGAATCCGTCGCTAAATTCAATGTATTCCTAACAGAGGTGAACCCTGAAATTCTGGCGACCTTCAAAAGGGTTCGTAACAGCTTCGTAAACCTGGAGACGCCTCCAGCATTTACTGTCATTGGTGTTGGCGAGCTGTGGGATCCATCCATCAAGGTCGAAATCGATGGCATTGCCATCATTGATAACAAATAGCTCTGACCTGCAGATTTCTTGCAAGGAAACCTCCGCGGTCGCCGAGTTAGCGTGCAGCGGGGGTTTTCACTTTCTGCGTGCATTGCAAGAAACGCGTCAGGGAATTAATTTTTGACTTTCAGGTACAAAAAAAAGACAATCAATTAGGTTTAGGATCCTGCGCGCTGCTGAAACATAGCATCGAGGGCTCTAAATAGACCGTTCAACAGGTGTCAGGATGGAATTTACATTCAAAGGCGTAGTTTACCCGGCTCAGACCGACGCAATGGGTCATATGACCGTGCAGTTTTATATAGCTGCATTCGACCAGGCTTTTTGGCACCTCGTTGCATCTCTCGGCTATAACCCTGGATGGCGTGATGAACGTCAAGAGGGGTGGGCTGACGTTCGCCACGAAATTGATTACCGTGCGGAATTGAAAGTTGGTGATTTGTTCACCGTCGAAAGCACGGTCAATCGGGTCGGGAGTTCGTCGTTAACGACGCGTCATGTTCTTCGCAATTTCAATAATGAAATTTGTTCAGAAATCATGATGATTAGCGTTTACTACGACCTCCTTAACAGAGTATCCAAACCGATCCCTGGCACCATAAAAAGCGCGGCAAGCGCATTAGTTTCAGCACCTTCCCCCTTATGACTGCTCATTGGTGAAATCCATGAATATCGATTTACGCGACCAACTCAAGCAACGCAAGCAAGCGTATGTACAGGATGAAATCTTGTCCGCTGCTGCGCGATTGTTTGGAGAAAGAGGATTTCGTGCTATCACAATCAATGATATCGCCGCTAGCCTCGGTTACACAAAGTCGGTTGTTTATTACTATTTCACCAACAAAAATGAAATTCTCTGGCAGATCTTCCTGCGGATGTGTGATAGATACATCATTACCGTGAATGAAGTCTTGCAGCAACAAGACTTGTTGCCCCAAGAGAAGCTCAAGCAGATTCTCTACCGTCATTGCTTGAATGTAATGACTCAGAAAGACTGGACAGCAATTTTCTTCCGTGAAGAGAGTGAATTACTCCCTGAACAGTTGGATCATATGCGCAAACATAAACGCGAATATGACTCTCTGATCGAAGAAGTTTTTGAAGATGGTGTAAAAGCCGGTGTATTTAAATCGATACCGTCGCATATTGCTGTCGGTGGATTTCTCGGCATGTGCAATTGGCTTCACACCTGGTATAGCGATAAAGGGCCACTGACAGCGGAAGAAATCGCTACTTATTATTCAGATATGTTAGCTGATGGTTACTTGAAGTAAATTTCAGACAGACCAAGGCGGGTAACCTGCAATTCCCCGCCTACTTAATTGCCATCCTCAAGACAATTCCACAAGTCATTTTAGATAACAGCTCTAAGTGCTCGTGCGCTCACTAGAAAGGTTTTAGATAAAGCCCGTCAGCAAATGACAGCGCTCAATCGTCCTCCCTTTAAGCATAGGACAGATATACAGTAACGATAATGTATAAAAAAGTATCGACATAAGCTATGCCACCATCACTCTCAATCTAAGAAAGTAATAGCCTCATTCAAAGTAGCTCAACTTGTTCGCCCAGCGTTTGCTAAATGCCCGCTATCCGGCCAACCAAATGCAATTCCGCAGACGATGTGGAGTTCATCAGGTAAAGGCATTTCCTTTCAAAATACATCAGCCCGTTGAGCAGTCGATGCTTGGGCTACAGCATCAACCCCAAGAGCTTGAGCTGCTAAAAGAAATGAGGTGAGATATCCGCCACAACTAAAAGCGCGCGAGGGCCTAGAGAAGAGTGGGTAGTGATAAGCGCCAAATGCGGAGCATTAAAGAACTTAAATTCTCCATTGCCTGCTTGGCGCCCCCTTCCCTATCGCCTTTCTGAATGCCAAGTGTGCTGTATAGAGTCGACCCACAAGAACGTGGACGCTCCTGAAAGACTCCCGTATAGACAGGTATAGGCCGTATATCCGCTACAACTCCAGCACCACCGGACGCCCTTCTGAACATCTCCGTATGTATGTGCTCGAGCCGCTCGACGCTGATGATGTAGACTTGCCACGGCTGTATATTGCAATCGGACACTGTACGCTAAGCCGCTTCAAAAATTCGTATGACTAAATTTTTAGGCAGCGGCTCAGGCCTATAAGCACGGCATGAATAGCGCCCTGAGATCAAATTCTCCAGCACACTCATATCATCGCCAGGCCTATATTTCATACTCGAACTCGAAACCCTTGCGTCAGTGTCTAACGTAAACCGTGCAACTACTATTTCGCTGTCCAGCCACCATCGACTACAAAATTCTGGCCCACGCAATAGTCCGCTTTATCCGACAGCAAAAAAAGAATCATGTCAGCGATATCAGCGGATTTGCCTTTACGCTGCATAGGAACGGTACGTTGTAGCCACTCAGGATCTACACCCACGCCACGCATCTTAGGCGCATGTTCGCCCAAAATTCGTGTGGAGTTCGCTCGCATTTCCGTTTGAATGGAGCCAGGGCATACAGTATTGATGCGGATGCCGTCTTTAGCGTAATCACAAGCCATTTGCTTGGACAAACCAATAACAGCGTGTTTCGAGGCCGTGTACGATGCTCCATCAGCGCCACCTACCAAGCCACCTACAGACGCAACGTTCACAATGTTCCCCTTCCCTACGGTCAGGAAATGGCGAATAGCAGCACGGCAAGCATAAAAAGTACCGCGTAGATTAATGTCAATAATCGCTTCCCACAGCTCGTCGCTTGTCTCTACCGCGCCCGCGAATCCATCGAAAATCGCCGCGTTGCAGATCAAACCATCCAACTTACCGTATTTGCGAATTGTGCCAGCGATCAGTTCCTCCACCTGCGCCAAGTTCCGAACATCAGTCTGGACAAAATCAACGTTCCCAACTCCTTTTGCATTGATCGAGTTGGCGGCTTCGGTACCCTTGTCTTCTAAAATTCCGCCTAAAACAACGTTCACGCCGGCGGCTGCAAGGTGCTCAACAGTTGCAAGACCGATACCGGTTTCACCACCTGTAATGATAATTACTTGACCATTTAGATTGAACATCTTTATCTCCTAAAAATTTAGAGTTGGGCAAGCTCATCTGAATCTGAACAACCCATAGGTAGCGGGGTTTCATCTTTGCATTCAAACACCCTATGCCTCTGCTGAGGTAGGCACGGGAGCAATCAGTGGTACGAAACTCTCATGCTGGAGCAGGGTCGTTTTTGGCGCTAGGTCTCTTCGAATTTGGAATCGAAAGAGTCATGTACTGACAATTTTTAACCCATTGCTTTATGTAAGCGACCATAAGCATGTAAGCCTAACCTCTCGGTAAATTCACATACCCGCGGGTATTAATACGTACCGCAAGGTCAGTATGACGAAGCGGCTGGGTTTGTCAATAACTGTTTCCTACCTGTAACCGCTGAGCCTTTACGGGCAGAGATTGGGGGCCGCTCTGATAGACAACCCAGAAATCGCTATGCACGTAGACCCCAAATGACCTGCAATGGGTTCGTCGAAACAGAAATTTTCAAACAGTTATGCCTCTCAACCTAGAGAAGCGCACCTCTTTCTGTAAGACGTCACATACGCCCACAAATCAGATTCAATCCGGTCGCTAATAGGGCTCTCTCACACGAAGGATGGGCTCAGTTACTGAGCGGCAGCTCAAGGCTTCGTACCATTCACAAATACCCCTCACACGCCCGTTTCAATAGCTAACGTCTTCAGTTGCTCAGCTTGTGGGTCGATGTATCTTAAAGCCGGATAGCCTAATCCCGGCTCGCGCTCCCGTTTAGATCTCATTTGGGCGACCAACGACTCGGCAGCCTGGTCTAAGGTCTCAGCGTTTTTTGCAGTTGCAAACGTTTCTCTCAGGAAGCGACCAGCTTGATCGGGAGCAAGAGAATATTCTCCTGCCGCCAACACCGACGTCGCCAAGCCTGCCACCATTGAAGGGTTGCTGGATACACAGAATCTCTGTCGCAACAGTGCCAGGCTTCTTTAATGCGTAATCAAGCACCGAGCACAAGACACCGTTCACCATCCGAGCCTCACCGGTCGTAGGCAAACAGCCTCGGATAAGTAGAAAGGTGGCGGAGGCAAAATCGAGCTTGCCTGTAATGTCACCTAGGTCATAGCCACGAATGTACACAGCATTGTCTTTGATATGGCTAACAGCACTGCTCCAATACGGCTTGTTTGTATCGTTCATCCAGTCGTACTCGGAATTGGTATAAAGCCCCTAATTTTCCTAGGGACAGCCCCAAGCTATGCGACAGGTCTTTTGCCTGGCTAGCACGACAGCACCAAGAAAACCGCCGGTGAATCGGGTTCCATCAGTTGGTTGCCTTTACCCAAAAAGCTGATAGTATACCTCATGGTCGTTTTTCGTACCCGATGGTCAGTTTTCGACTTTCGGCACCCAAGGCGGCCAGATCGACCGTGCCCTCCGCATAAAATGAGCACATAGCCGGGTGCATACGACGAGTTCTGTGAGCTTTCGCTTAGATGTAACCTGCCTTTTACCTACAAAAATTGATACCACCCAACCTCATAGGATTGATCCGGTATGCAGGACACAACTTTTACTTCGACTACTCTCTACAGTGCACTGGCAGACATTGCCCTGCTTACCCCTTCAGCACCCGCAATCGTCTATGAGGGACAGACCATCCAATATAGCGAGTTAATCGAGCGTATTGACGTGGTAGCCGACTATCTGAACAGTCTGGGATTGCGAGGCGGACATGCCATAGCTGCGTTCGGTCAAAACAGCCCAGACTTTGCTATTCACTACTACGCAGCGGCAAAGCTTGGCGTAGTTTTTGTACCCCTGAATTTCAATCTGACACCTGCAGAAATTGCCTACATTTTGAATCACTGTGAGGCCAAGTTTCTTTTTCTGGACGATGACGCCACGGCGCTGATGATTAACAGTTCTGAAACCGCAATGTTCAGGAGCCAGTTCAGGCCTCTTCGCATGCCGGTACGCTCAGAATGGGGGGTCAATCTGATTGCTCCTTCTGTGCCTGAGGCTGATCATGATCTGATCATTGCATACACCTCTGGCACCACGGGCACCCCAAAAGCAGTGGTCATGGATCACAATGCACAACTGGGCGCAGCAAAAGCACTTAAAGAGTTTTGGGGGCTGAATAGTAAAGATTGTACGGTAGTAGCCGCTCCCTTAGGGTTCTTACTGGGGTTGTCAACCGCCACGACCGTTGGTTTGTTAAATGGTATGAAGGTTGTACTCCACCGACGCTTTCACCCGGCAGAAGTGCTTGACTCAATGGTTGAACATAAGGTCACCGTGTACACCGGCGTCCCGACTATGTATTCCATGATGCTGGAGTATAGCGAGCAGCAAGACATCACTTATGACCTATCTAAAGTTCGCTCTCTTATCTGTTGCGGGGCTCCGCTTGCGGATGAGCTCAAAAAACGATTTGAGACACGCTTCTGCCAAAGATTACAAAATTATTACGGCATGACCGAGTGCTATCCACTAATCGGTAAATTTGCCAATGATCCAAACCCTCTACCAGAGGGGTGTGTGGGACGCATCGCACCTAACGCGAGCATCAGGATCGTGGCGTCGGATGGGAAAGAATGTGAACCTGATGTCGCTGGTGAAATGTTAGTAAAAGCAGCGTCCATGCTGAAGAGATATCATAAAGATCCTGCTTTAACAGAAGCATCGCTTGTTGATGGCTGGTTCAAAAGTGGAGATCTTGGCTCAATCGATGCTGCTGGCTACATCTATATTACCGGTAGAATTAAGGACATCATTATTCGTGGGGGAGCGAATATTTCACCAGTCGAAATTGAAAATGCACTGCACCGTCATCCAGAAGTTCAGGATGCTGCAGTAATCGGAGTTTCTGACGAACGTTACGGGGAAGTTCCCGTTGCATTTATTACCCGTCGTCAAGGCTGTGAAGCCCTGGAAAGCAACCTCCTTCAGCATTGTAAAGTTGCTCTCGCTAAATTCAAGGTGCCAGCTTCTATCATTGTATGTGACGCCCTCCCACTGGGTAGTACTGGCAAGGTTGATAAACAAGCATTAAAAAAACAATGGACTAAACTCAATACAGCAGTAACACCGTCATAATTTTCAGATGCAGCCCAAAGTCGAAAAGGATCGGCTTTGGGCTGCATCCGCTGCTGTAAAAGCGCTTATCGTTACTGTTTCAATTGAAATCGCGATCTATCAAGGCGGTAAAACCGTCCCACAAATGAATTTGCAAATTGCCAGTGCTGCGGAAGAGAAAAGTTCAGTTTGCGAGGAGGCCGATCGCAATATGGCCAATATCCGAGATGTCACGGAGTTACTCATCGGCCAATCCGACCGATCTGCAAGGTCAGCAAAAAGCTAAACGTGATTGGAAACACTCAGCAATCGCTGATGAGTAATTTTCGAGTATGACAAAGACCGTCGCATCTAATTAGTCTGCTATGGAAGGAGTATCCGTGATGGATGCTGCCGCAGTAGCACTGCAACCCTTGCGCATGCTCACCTAACAAAGCACCTGTAATCACTACGCCCTTGCCAGTACTTAAGACTGCGGGCCGGATCCTCACCACCTCATGAAGACAATAGACTGAATAGGAGACGGTAATGCTTAGCCATGAGAGTCGGGGTTATTTGTTAGGGCTATTTGCCTACTTAGTTTGGGGGCTTTCGCCGCTCTTCTATAAACAACTGGCAAATATTCCGCCTTTCGAGATTGTAGGACAGAGAATTATTTGGTCTGCTGTTTTTGGTATTGCAGGTTTAATGGTTTGGCGCCAGGGCCATCGCCTCTCGGAATTTCGCGCAAATCCTAGCCGACTTTTCGTAATGGTACTTTGCGGATTACTGGTTAGTTCATCTCAAGTCATCTACATCTGGGCAGTAAACAATCATCAGGTTGTAGAAGCGAGCATGGGTTACTATATTTCACCACTTTTCAATGTGCTGATTGGCTCATTTCTGCTAAGAGAACGCCTTCGCGCGATCCAATGGCTTAGCGTCTTCCTTGCCGCAGTGGGTGTCGGTTCGCAAGTGTGGCATTACGGGGCAGTGCCGTGGATTTCCCTCTCCTTAGCTGGCTGTTTTTCTTTATACGGAGTAATTCGGAAGCAAGCCGGGGTACTCGCCTTGCCAGGCATGGCAATGGAAAACCTCTTGCTATGTCCGTTGGCCATGGCCTGGCTCGTCACCACTCCTGACTCAATCACTGGGAGCGCTCACTTCTGGGGTACCGGCGACGCTTGGTGGGCAGTGGCAGTTGGCCCATTCACGCTAATTCCATTGATATGCTTCCATGCGGCAGCTCAACGCGTGCCCTACGCCACACTAGGATTTCTGCAGTATTTGTCGCCCACCCTCATGCTTGTATTAGCTGTCACTGTCTTCCGCGAACCTCTGCTAAATACCACCTTGGTGGCGCTCAGCTTCATTTGGCTGGGGTTGGGGCTTTATAGCGTTGATCTCTGGTACTCATCACGTAACAAACCCCAACCCCAATCCATAAACAAGAAAGCAAGACTGACCGATTAGTCTTTTTTTTATTCTTTGCGGTATGATGTGTAAGCAGGGCGTGAGTTGAGGTGGTGTCGTACCCTCCTCAGCCCTAAGGTACTGCACACAAATCCGCCGCAGGTTAGCGGCTCACTTCCTGGCGAGGCGCGTCAAGCAGGCTTGTCGAGACAGAGGGTACTTTTTGAAATGTCCAGCGAAGAAGTTGTTTTAGAAGCGGTGAGGATTTCGGCACATAAACCACTTACCAGCGTGAGCCCATGCCCTGACTTTGAGCGAATCACTCGAATAATCAACAGTCGAGTCAGCTCTCTGGACGGACAAGACATCGGAAAGCTTTCGGACGTCTTGATTGACCTTAGGACTGGAAAAATAGCGTACGCAGTTCTTGCAGAAGGTGGTTTTTTTGGACGGTCGAACGTTCTCCACGCTGTCCCGTGGAGCGCACTCAAGTTCGATGGCGATGCAAAACTTTTCCACATAGCTGCCACAGCAGCGAGAGTTAGAGAGGACACAGGATTCCAGCAGGATGCTTGGCCGAATATTGAGGACAGGCAATGGGCACATTCGCTACATCGCTTCTACAACACAGCTCCTTATTGGGAGCCTGATGCTGGACATAGTTAAATGACTTCGCTCATACAAAAGTGAGATACATAAATTAGATTCCCGCAAAGGTGCGCGTTGCTCATCAATTGGGGAAGCTTTGTGTGTGGGCATACGAGAAAACCTCATCATTATCCTAATACAAAATAAATGGGCTATCGATGCAATCCAAAGAGAACGACCTCGTCAAAAAAGCTGCCCAACCACTCCTCACCGATCTGAATACATTGCTCTCTCTTCGAGAAAAACTCAGTGCACAAACTACTGCTGAGATCCGATTTGATGCTGCAACGAAGGCCATATATGCGTCTGAAGCCTCTAATTATCGGCAACTTCCTATCGGTGTAGTGATACCCAAGACTATTGACGACGTCGTTACTACGGTAAAGCTTTGCTCTGCGGCAGATTTACCAATTCTTCCGCGTGGGGCTGGAACGTCCATGTGCGGTCAAGCAGTAAACGCTGCGGTGATAATCGACGCCTCGAAATACCTAAACAGAATTACGTCCATCGATGCGGAACGTCGGTCAGCGGTTGTAGAGCCTGGTGTTATTTGCGACCAGTTAAAAAGTGCAGCTGCAGCCCATGGCTTAACTTTTGGCCCGGATCCAGGCACGCATAGCCGATGCACGTTGGGTGGGATGATCGGTAACAACTCCTGTGGTGCCCACTCCGTAATGGCAGGCAAGACGGTCGAAAACATCGAGAGACTTGAAATTCTGACTTACGATGGGGAACGGTTCTGGGTAGGGCCGACAGACGAAGCCACCTATCAGGAACACATCCGCGCTGGAGGCCGGCGGGCTGAAATCGTCAAATCGCTCAAAGCACTCATTGATCAAAACGAAGCTGAGATTCGCTCCGGCTTCCCTAAATTGAAACGCCGAGTTTCCGGATACAACCTCGATCAGCTCTTACCAGAAAATGGCTTCAACATCGCGAGGGCCCTGGTTGGCGTAGAGGGCACATGTGTAACGATCCTCCAAGCAGAGACTACGTTGATTAAAAACCCGACTCATCGGGTGCTCGTTGTGTATGGTTTCGATGAAATATTCCTAGCGGCAGACGCTGTTCCTCAGTTGTTACCTCTGAATCCAATTGCAATGGAAGGTTTAGATGAGGGAATTATTGGGGGGCTTAAAACCAGGGGGATGAAGCTGGCAGATATTGCAGAGCTTCCTGCTGGTCATGCTTGGCTAATGGTAGAGTTCGGTGCTACTTCTCATGAAGAAGCCATAGCGGCGGCTCAGAAAGCCGTCAACATCGCCGAGCAATTGCCGGGAACACCCCGCGTTCGCCTTATCACTGAAAGCTCGTTGATGAATCGTATCTGGACAATTCGGGAGACCGGTGCGTCCGCTACCTCACTCGGACTAGATCCAAATGAACCTGATCCAGTGGTGGGTTGGGAAGACGCTGCGGTAGAGCCAGAGCAGCTAGGCGCTTATTTGAGAGAGTTCTCGGCGCTGGTGGAAAGCTACGGCTATAAAACAAACCTGTACGGGCACTTTGGTGATGGCTGCATCCACTCTCGAATCACATTCAATCTAAAGACTGCCCAAGGGCTGACTCATTGGCGGGGTTTCCTGGATGAGGCTGCACGACTTGTCGTCAAGTACGGTGGATCCTTGTCTGGAGAGCACGGCGATGGACAAGCAAAAGGTGAATACCTTCACATCATGTATTCGCCGGCAATCATGCAAGCCTTCGGTGTTTTCAAACGGATATGGGATCCGAAAAATCGAATGAATCCGGGCAAGCTCATCGACGCGATGCCTGTTGATTCGAACCTGCGACTGGGCCCCGACTACCAACGAAAAAATGTCACTAGCTTGTTCACATACGATGCTCGCCTGGGCGACCAAGGCTTTGCGCGGGAAACTGAGCGCTGTATTGGCATGGGCAAATGCCGATCCCTAGAAGGGGGCACGATGTGCCCTAGCTATCGAGCAACCCGGGATGAAAGGTATTCCACTCGAGGCAGAGCTCGATTGTTTTTTGAACTTCTTCGCGGCGAAGTCATTCAAGACGGCTGGAGTAACACTCAAGTCAAGGACTCACTAGACCTCTGCTTAGGATGTAAGGGCTGCAAAACTGACTGCCCGACGAACGTGGATATTGCTCGTTATAAATCAGAGTTCCTTTCGAGATATTATGAAACCAACAGACGCCCGATCATGGACTCAATGATCGGGCGAATTTCTGAGTGGCTACCGGCCGCTACAAAGATAGCGCCGATCGCCAACTTTTTCATGGAAAATAGACTATTTCGCAAAATAGCATCAGGATTTGGCCTAGCTCCTGACGTTAATTTTCCTAAGATCGCGACTGGAAGTTTTCAAGCGGGTCACGTCGCTCAGCGGTTACTGGCGCAGCCTCATAAGCCAGAGAATAACGTAATTCTTTGGATTGACAGTTTCAATAATGGATTCACTCCAAAAGTGCTGGAAGCAGGAGTCGTAGTGTTGGAAAAGCTTGGCTTTTCGGTCAGCCTGATAAAGAAACAAACATGCTGCGGGCGTCCCTATTATGATGTGGGCATGCTCGATAAGGCGAAGTCGAATCTTGAGAAAATTCTTGAACAACTAAAAGAGCCTATCGAAAAACAGATACCGATCGTCGTCCTCGAACCAAGCTGCTTATCGGTGTTCAGAGACGAGATGCCTGGATTGTTCCCGAACGATGAACGAGCAACGCGCCTAAAAACTATGATCATGACACTCAGTGAGTTCATAGTAAGTAAAAATATTATATTGCCTGAGATAGAAGAAGATATTCGAATCCACGGGCATTGCCACCAAAAAAGTTGCGGCGGCATGAATGCTGAAGAGGCAGTGCTTAAAAATATCGGGGGCAAAGGCCAGTTAATTTCAGCAGGCTGTTGCGGCGTAGCCGGGGCTTACGGTTACCACGCTAAAAGCGCACCTGTAGCCAAGAAAATCGGGGAAGAAGAATTCAAACCTCATATCGACAAAATCCCCGTCAATGCTCATGTCGTAGCCGATGGATTCAGCTGCCGTGGGCAGATCAAAAACGTTGGCAATAGAGAGGCACTGCATTTTGCTGAACTTCTTGCTAGGGTATTGCCATAGCTAGCTGTTTCAGGGGGGGGGCCAACATCGCAAATGTACGTCAGGCCCCTTATGCCACATTGAAGTATTGCAAGTTACTCTTGCACCCTCTAAGGTTTACGCCTGCACGTAGCCGGTTAGCAGAACGCATTGCGCGCTTGCTGCAAGAACTACTGGAGTACAAGGATCGAAACATGAAATTTTTATTTCCCTTAGGCAAAGTTAGATGGGGCATGTTGAGTTTGATTTTTTGTGCCACGGCACTCAATTATATTGATCGAGCAGCCTTGGGCATAATGCAGCCTATTCTCAGCAAAAGCCTGAACTGGTCGACCATGGATTATGCGAATATAAATTTTTGGTTCCAGGCCGGCTATGCTGCTGGTTATTTTGCTCAGGGTACTTTCATCGACCGCTTCGGTGTAAAGAAGGTTTTTTTCCTAGCTGTATTATTGTGGAGCTTGGCTACAGGCCTTCATGGATTCGTCACAAGTGTTAGCGGCTTCATGATTTGTCGCCTGATTCTTGGCTTCACTGAGGCTGCCAACTACCCAGCGGGAGTCAAGATCTCGAGACTGTGGTTTCCGGCAAAAGAGCGTGCATTAGCAACTGGCTTATTTAATGCCGGAACTCATATTGGCGCCATGATCACCCCAATCCTACTGCCCATTTTACTAATCACTTGGGGATGGCAATCCGTATTTTTCACTCTAGCCGCGGTCGGAATTATTTGGTCGATTGTTTGGCTGAGGTTTTATAAAGACCCCGAAAGCCACCCTCAACTAAGCGCGCTCGAGAAGTCCCATATTCAAAGTGATAATGAACCCGAATTTGAAAGAGTGCCTATGCACAGAATTCTACGCATGCGAGGCACTTGGGCATTCGCAGTAGCATTTACATTAACTGCGCCAGTATTTTGGTTTTACCTCTACTGGCTGCCATCGTTCCTGAATCAGGAATACGCACTCGGAATAAGCGTCTCACAGATCGGTCTGCCACTTATCACTATATACTTGTCAGCTGACTTCGGAAGCATCGGCGGAGGCGTTGTATCTTCAAGCCTCATCAAACGAGGCATGCGGCCCGTAAACGCAAGATTACTGACGTTATCGTGTTGCACGATATTGGTTACTTCTATTCTGCTTGCTAACTCCCCGAACCTCTGGACATGTGTCTTTGCTATTGCTGTCGGTATCGCCGCAGGACAAGCATGGATTACAAATATCTACAGTTTAGTAATGGATTACACACCAAAGCATATGATTAGCACGGTCTTCGGGTTTGGGGGAATGTGCGCTGCGATTGGTGGCATGCTGATGACGCAAATAGTCGGGTATTTCTTAACAGAAACCAACAACAATTACCAAGCGCTATTCGCCGTGATACCAGGACTTTATGTGGTCGCTCTCGCCTGGCTATTCATTACTGCGCCAAGAGGCATTCAGACGCAAACTTCAGATAAAAGATGAAACTGACCCACTTCCTTAATACTATGGGGTCAAAGCCACGCGTATCATGGATGCATGAAATTTAAAATGACCCAACTCTATCATCTAACGAATAAGGGCAATCTGTCGATTGCCCTCGTCGTCAATTGTTTTGCTTTCTATTTGCGAACCGCGCACGAACACTATTGAATTCGTGTTCATTTCGATCTTTTAGACTTTGATAATATGCACGGCGACTAATACTGTAAGCTCCCTGTTGTTTAAGCTCCGCTAATGACTGAGCTATTTTCAATGCCATCGTATTGGGGTTTAAGATAGAAAAATCGCGAGGTTGTCCATCCAGGATTGATTTTTCATAAGAAGCTGAGATGATTGTGCAACCTAAAATTGCTAAATCGGCACCTGCCTCTTCCTTAATTTTATTTGCCGCCGCTACAGCATCCCGCGCTACACCTGTTGGATCCTGGATCATGTCGGTAACCCACCAGTCGATGCAATCCACCTTTCGACAGTGCGCATCTTCCCCATATAGCCTTACCAAGTCTCGGAGGTAGGGAACTGCTTTGTGATGATCAGTAACTAAAACGTATTCATGGCCATAGTAGGGTGCTAATTGCATCGCAGCTTCGAGTGGCCCAATCACTGGGATATCTACCAGTTCTCGAGCTACTCGAACACCCGGATCATAGCAACAACCAACAATTACCGCATCAAATCCCTCACGCTCAGCATCAATACAGCTTTCGTAAATAGCTTCCTCAATAAGATGCTTGTTATAGTAGTAGTCAATATTTTCCGGGCAATTTTTTGTATTGGTGACAAACAGTTCTGCCCCAGCGGCCAGATAAGGACTCATCGTTTCCATGATAAGATCATTATAAACATCAGTCCCAAAAGGGTTTATAAAGCAAATCTTTACACCCATGCTGCCACCTCCAAGCTTTATGATAACATGTCGATCTATTGAAAATTATCGTTATCGCTGAGCAACTTTCCAGTCTTTCGATACGTAATAGTTTTTCTGCTCTCTTGGTAGCCGCTGACCTTTGATAAGATCGGCTGCTTTCTCTCCAATCATAATGGTCGGCGCATTGGTATTGGAAGCGGTGACCTCAGGCATAACGGATGCATCAGCAATACGGAGGTTCTTAATGCCTCGGACTTTCAGATCTGAAGTTACAACCGCCATAGGATCATCTTCGCGCCCCATTCGACATGAGCATGATGGGTGATAGGCAGTCGCGACATTTTCACGAATCCAATTATCAAGCGCTTCATCGCTCTGTATTGATGCGCCAGGCTCCAGTTCGTCCGAACGAAGGGCATCAAAAGCGGGTTGGGCAACGATCTCACGCGTGAGTTTTATTGCATTGCGCAGTGCAACGAGATCACTCTCAGCGGATAAATAATTAAATTTTATTATTGGTTTATCCAGGGGGTTATTTGAGCGTATTGCTAACCAGCCTCGACTTTCCACACGCATTAAACTCATGTGAATCTGAAAACTGAAGCCCTTATAGGGGTTCAGCGTGTCGTTTTGAAAAGCTAGGGGCAGTAGCTCCAGCTTCAGATTGGGATATTCCACGCCTTCACTGGTTCGAAGGTAAGCCGCAGCTTCAAATTGATTACTCGCGGCTGCACCTGTCTTATTCAAGAACCATTCGATACCCACTAATTGTTTTTTTGGAAAACCGAGCACGGAGCCCAGTCCAGCAGCAGTTTTGCAGCGCCATTTAATGACCAGATCAGGATGATCCTGTAGATTCGCTCCAACACCTGGAAGCTCATGGAAAAGTTTGACTCCAGCTTTTTCAAGCACATCTGATGGCCCAATGCCTGACAGCTGAAGAAGCTGTGGAGAATTGAACGCGCCACCGCATAAGATGACTTCCCTTTTGGCCGAGACTTCCGTACTGACGTCTTTGCGGCGATACCTGATACCTTTGGCAGTTTTATCTCGTAGGATAATCTGTTCTGCTAAAGCTCCAGTGACGATATGCAGGTTTTTTCTTTTCCGAACTACTTTACTTAGAAATGCTCTAGCAGTGCTCCATCGACTGCCGTGGTAGATAGTGCATTCATTTGGCCCGAACCCTTCCTGTTGAAAGCCGTTTGAGTCAAGCGTTTGAGGGTATCCAGCTTGCTTACCCGCCTCCATGAATGCTCTATTTATTGGATCCGCCATTACATCAGGGCGAGTTACATATAACGGCCCGCTCTGCCCCCGGTAATCGTTGTTCCCACTGATACTGGTCTCAGACTTTTTAAAATACGGAAGGACATCCGTATATCCCCAATCTCGGCAACCATATTTATGCTGCCAATTTTCGTAATCGAGTGCGTGCCCACGCGTGTAAACCATTCCGTTGATCGAAGATGAGCCACCAAGCACCCGACCGCGTGGATGAGAAATTTGACGCCCACCAATTGTTTCATCTGGTGCAGATTCATATGCCCAGTTATAACGTTCACTCGTTATTAACTTCTCGATGGCTAACGGCATATCGATAGTCCAGCTTTTGTCTACTGGGCCAGCTTCTAACAGCAGTACAGATACCGAAGCATCCTCCGAAAGACGTGATGCAACCACGCTTCCGCAGGAACCTGCGCCGACAACGATGTAGTCGTACTCTTGCAGGGTTTTTGTTCTGATTCCCATTTACCTCTCCACCATTGCGCAACCCAGCAAGTATGCGTCTTCATTCGAGTGTCCATGCATCATCGTCTAGCGGTTGGTCGACCAGACGCTCGACTGTCGCCAAGCTCAACGCATCTTTCTCGAATAAATGGACTTCCATACCATCGGGAATTATTAAAAGACCTCTCGGTCAGTATGCCTAAACCGACGGTCAAATCAAGGCATTTATAGCTGTGAACTTCATTGCCGAGAGACCACGCCGCACCTGGAGGTTTAAACCTGTGGAATAGGTGAGATGAATCCTTGCATGCATTGTCGAACCTATCCATTAGCGTTACGCGATAGGAAACGGCCGCACGTGCGCAAGCTATACACAAATCTCGACAGCGTCGGTGTATTGGTTGCTGAAGGCGCCAATTTCGTAGCGTTGACTGGACAGTGCCCACAGGAGAGGTAGGAAGAAAGCATCCTTCCGAATAAATCGTTATAGATATATATATACGACTGCAGTGATCGGCTATCGAGCGGTATAGCCGCCATCGATAGTTAATGCACTCCCCGTGACAAAACTGCTTTCGTCAGAAGCTAAGTAGAGGCACGCAAAAGCTATATCGATAGGCATCGCCATCCGACCCAGTGGGTGCGCAGCCGCTGCGTCTTGTTTGGCTTTCTCCATATCTCCCCCACCTCGCTCGAGTTCATCTTCAGTCATCGGCGTCCATACGAACGCTGGATGAACTGAATTTACACGAATGCGATCGCTGGCTAGATCCATTGCATCATTACGTGTCATTGCTTTCACTGCACCTTTGGCAGCGTGATAAGGTGCTAGGCCGCCGAAGCCGATATCGGCGCAAATTGAACAAATATTCACAATACTTCCACCACCAGCGGCGCGCATGTGAGGGATGGAGTGTTTAGTCCCGAAAAGCACGCCTTTAGCATTGATAGACATTACTTTGTCCCAGTCCTCCTCTGTGACGTTCTCAGTACCGCTAAACGTATGAGTAATACCAGCATTATTAACTAAGACATCCAATCGACCAAATTTGGATATCACTTCACCGATAGCGCTGGAGACTGCTGATTGACAAGATACGTCTACTGGAAGAAAAAAGCAGCTTTGTCCTGCTATAGACAACTCCTCGGTGAGTTTAATTCCACCAGTGACATCCACATCGAACACCGCAACTTTCGCGCCCTCTTTTGCAAATAGCTGCACACATGCTTTTCCGATACCAGACGCACCGCCAGTTACGATACACACCTTTCCAGACAACCTAGCCATGTCAACGTTCCTCAAGATTTTTTAAATGCACAGTTGCTATTACGTGAAAAGTCGAACATGTCGATTGAGCAAATTTGACTCAAGTAACCAGCGCCGACAACTAAACCCGCTCCGAGTTATTAAACCACCACTCAACAGGTATGCCCTGTTGAGTGGTGAGTCATTAACTAAAGCTAGCGATAGCTTTACCCAACAGATCCTCGTTTGGCTCCACACCTAGACCAGGGAGATTTGGAGGTGTCATGAAACCATTTGACGCTCTAGCTCCTCTACCTGGCGCAGGGTCTACTGTGATAAGCTCCTGACAGCTCCAAGTGCCGATTAGTCGATTGCTTGGAATAGACTGTGCGAAATGAGCGGAAGCAGTATCATTAACTACAGTACCTGCCATGCACATGATAAGCATCTTTACATCGTAGCTCAGGCACAAATCCCGAATCGCTCGTGCTTTGGTTATACCACCGACGCGTGCGAGTTTGATGTTAACAATTTCGCAGCTACGATCAGTAAAAGCTCTTGCGAAGTCCTTCAAATCAACCAAGCATTCGTCTAAGCATAACGCCTGCCTTGTTTGGCTCCTAACATTCATGCACTGATCATAAGACATGCAAGGTTGTTCAAAGCACGCATCAACGTCACTCACGGAGTTCATAACACGAATGGCATCCATAGGCGCCCAACCCGTATTTGCATCGTAAATGAACGTCTCGTGCGGTAACCGCTTACCAGCAAACGCCCGAACAATGGACACATCAGTTTCATAATCATTGCCGACTTTGACAGAAAACCGCGTAACCCCTTGCGAACGCTTCCTTTCAAGATCTGCAAGCATTATCTCTAATGGGTTTACGTGAATTGCATAAGATAATGGAACATTGTGATCCTCTTTGCCGCCGAGCAATTCATACACTGGGAGATTACAAGCCTTACCAATGATATCCCACAGCGCATAGTCAATACCGGCCTTGGCGTAGATGTGGCCTGTCAGGACGGTGTCCATAAAACGATTGATCACCTCCGGACGCCGTGGATCCATGCCAATTAACTGCGGGGCTAACTCGGCTATAGCTGTCTGAACTCCACCGGGGAATGCTGGAAGATATGATGCGCCCCACGGGCATACTTCCCCCCACCCAGTAATGTTTTCATCAGTCTCAATTTTTATGAAAGTTGATTGAAACTGTCGAAACTCTCTACCGCGCGAAAGATGCTGAACTTGTGCCAAAGGCAAATCCAATGAGTACAAAGAAATACTTTTAATACGCATGACACTTCCCGCTATATTGGACGTTCATTAGTATAAAACTTACTGCTTTTCAACTTTGAAAATTTTTCCTGTAGCAATCGACGCAGATGAATCATCTACCGCGGTGATGAACATGGTCTTGTTGTCATCGGAGAACGCAATGTTAGTAGTGCCGCTCGAACCTGGCACTTCAATGACTTTCAACAATTCACCAGTGGAGGAGATTTTTAGAATTTTTCCACCGCCCCATTGAGCAACATATACATTGCCGTCCCGGTCGACTTCAATGCCATCCGGCCCAGTCCATGGATCAGTGTATTGCGTCGGGCTCAGAGCGCCTAGAACAGCGAAATTTTCCATATCTCCAAGCGTGCCGTCCTTGTTAACGGGGAATTTATACACAACATTACCAACTTCCGCACTTACATAGAGCGTTTTGTTATCGGGGGATAGACCAATACCGTTCGCGTAATTAATATGCTCGGCGACAACGCTCCAAGTTTTACTTTCAGGAGAAAACATGATGATTTTGCCGCTTACTTTCGACGGTAGTTTTGTGGCTTGCCCCCATAAAGTGGCATATACAGCGCCTGAATGCGCGGTAACCATGTCATTCACACCACCTGCTAATTTGTCCCCCTTCTTATCAGCATCCCATTGCCCAATTTTGTTCCCTTTAAGGTCAATCTCCATGATCGTCCCAGGATCGGCAGAACACGCAACAAACAGAGTCTTTGACGGTGTCAGAGTCAATCCTGTAGGGCCGCAGCCAGGGAATTCTTTAACGACTGAATTGTTTTTGCCGTCCCATTTATTAACCGTTTCCTTTGCCCAGGACACGTAATAGAGATCGTTTCCTACAATCTGTGGGCCTTCAACACCAATTACATCAGTTGCAACTACCTGCATATCTGCAGAAGCAATCCCACTAGCCAAGACCATAGCAGCAGACAACAAAGACAAACGCTTCATAGGTAACCTCAAAGTTCAAATAAATTGAAGAGACTAAATTACTCGACCCAGCGTGGCTCGCCAACTTCAGCAGACGCTGGGTTTCCGCCGTAGTTTTCTAAAGTTTTGGTAATGAATTTCTCGTCATGTAGGTCGAGGATTACTTTATCTACGGATTTTGCGAGTTGCTCATTATCTTTGGCCCATACAAATCCGACTTGGGCAGGCGATGCGGTGGACTTCATACGATCATCATACTCAACGACCTTAAACTGAAAATCTTTATACATACCGTTCTTTTGCGCATAGGCACCTACCGCATAACTGTCCATACCCACATCAAGTCTTCCGGAAGCCAGATCTTGAGCCAAGGCAACTGGCGTTGGATAAAGTGATAGTTTCTCACCAAAGATCTTCTTCAAATCCCCAACTTCGTTATAACCTTGAACCGTCCCTATTTTCAGCCCTTTCAGTTGATCAAGCTTGCTATACCCTTGTTTCGAAATAATCGCGAACTCGTCTAAATACAAAGGAGCAGACATTCCCACCGTTTGCGAACGTTTAACCGTACGGTACCATTGGGCAGAAGACAGATCCGCCTTATTGGAAACTACATACTGGATCGCTGCTGAAAAGTCAGTAATCTTGACATCTAACTTGAGACACTCGCGCTTCGCTACTTCAGTCAAAATATCCCCTTCAACGCCACTCGCAGAACCATCTTGGTGAGGCACTACGAAAGGTGGGAAATTTGGCATAGCAACGGTAAGCACTCCTGGCACCACAGTCTTGATTTTCTGTGCAGGTGTGCATTCAGCTTGCACATTGGCTGCAGCTGACAACAGCACAGTAATAAGTGCGACTGAACAGCTGAGTTGGCTTGAGTTTTTCATTTGCATTTTCCTATTATGAGAGTTGAAAAAAAGCAGCAGCTATTTTTCGTGCCTAGACAACATTTGTTCGAGCTTACCCACTAAGAGAGAAGCCGGCGCACATATAGCGATATATATTAGCGCTGCCAAGCTCAAAGCAGACATATACTTGAACGTCACGCTTCCTACCTCACTTGCCTTTGTTGCCAGTTCAGGTAACGCAATAGTGAAACATAGTGACGTTGACTGCAGCATAACTACACCGAACCCTAATAGCGAAGGCAACGCCACCTTCAATGCTTGGGGTAAAATCACAATCAATAGAGAATCTAAACGGCTCAACCCGAGTACATGAGTTGCTTCCTGCTGCCCTGCATGTACTGAATTTATTCCTGCCCTGATATATTCACTTGTGTACGCAGCCGTACACCAGGCAAATGCTACGGTTGAAGCAGAGAAAGATGTCAACATTACTTTCATTGCAGGAAGACCGTAGTAAATAAGTTGGAGCAAAATCAGTAACGGGGCTCCCCTGCCCAGCTCGACAAATAGAACGCTAATACCTCTCAATGTACGAGTCTTAGCTGAAAGCCCTAGCGCAGCCAGCAATCCTCCTGGAATGCCAACAAGTAAACTTATGACAGTCACTTCAACGCTAACTAAGAAACCGGAACTAAACTCAGGAAACCATTCAGCCCAATTCTGGAATATCTCGTTCATCGTGAAATCCTCCGGCGCAGATAGTTGTCCACAGCTCTAGTAATTATTCCGATAGTAAGACTTACCCCAAAATACACCAGGCCGAATACTGCGAAGACCTCCAACCCTTTAAATGTCTGCTGCGAAATACGGTGCGCTCCCTCCGCCAAATCTTGAACGCCAATAGTTGAAGCGATCGCTGTATCTTTCAGCAGCCCAATGGCATAGGCGCCCACTGATGGTAGAATTATTCTAGTAAGCTGAGGCACGAGCACGTCGAAAAACGTGCTAACGGGAGACAAGCCTAAAGTCCTACACGCCTCCCATTGCCCCGCTGGAATTGCCTTCAGCGCCCCGCGATAAATTTCAGAGAAGTTCGCAGCGGTGATTAGAGCAAGCCCGAGTGCCGCTGCTGAAAAAGGTGAGAAATTTATTGATAGACTTCCAAAACCAAAGAAAAGGATAAACAACCACACAATCGGTGGTATAGAACGGACAATGATCACCACAAAAGCGGCTGATATCCTCAAGCTTTTAGACTTACTTAGCTGTGCAGCGCAAATCGGAACACCGGCTACAGCGCCAAAGAATAGTGCTGTGGTTGTGAGGGCTAGGGAGACTGGCAACCCTTGTAGAATAGCGCCCCAAATCAGCTCGGCGGTAGTGGCCATTACCGATCCCTCACAGCTGAAAGAAACCGTTGAACGCGCTCATTTTCCGAATGACGCATAACACGCGAACTCGTGCCTTCTTCAATAATTCTGCCATCGGCCATGACAATCACGCGATTCGAAACATCCTCGGCGAAGCTCATTTCGTGAGTTACGATCATCATCGTCATTCCGTCTTGAGCCAGCTCTCGCATTACCGCCAAAACTTCCAAACCAACTTCTGGGTCGAGCGCTGATGTGGGCTCATCGAATAACATAATTTTTGGATCGAGAGCGAGCGCTCTGCAAATGGCTATTCGTTGTTGCTGACCACCTGAACAACGGGCGGGATATTGGCTCGCTTTTTGTTCCAGCCCTACTCGTTTTAGTAACGAAATTGCCCGCTCATTTGCTACTTCACTCGATCGCCCCAGAACTCTACGCTGGGCGAGTGTGATGTTCTCCAAAACAGTCAAATGGGGAAATAAATTGAATGACTGAAAAACCATCCCAAGATTGCTTTTAAAATGCTGCAAGGTCGCACGATTGGGGTCGATACCCCCTTTGATAGTCAATCCAGCTACTGTGACAGTTCCGGCTTCAGCAGGCTCAAGCTGATTTATACAGCGCAGAAGCGTACTTTTACCTGATCCGCTCGGCCCAATTACCGCAACTACCTCGCCAGGCTGGATAGACAGATTAACGTCCTTTAGAACCTGAACGGAGCCATAGTACTTGCTAAGCCCTACCGTTTCTATGACTGGGCTTGCCTTATAAATTTCCGGCTTCAATAGCTTGTCCAAGAACAATGTATTCTGCATTTCGCATTCCACCTGTTGAACTTCTTTCTCACGATGAATTCAAGGCACAACTTAAATATAACAGCAGGTATAAATACTGCCGTTAAATTCTATCCACGGCTCAACGTCTTCTGGCACACCAGCGTAAGTGGATATTCATGACCTAATGTAAACTCAGATCAATTTGTCATAAATCAATCCAGCTCTGAATAATGCTGCAAGAACCAGCGCGACGAAGGCTTTTAGCCGATCATCACTTTGATACATAACTATCGATGCAACGTCTGATCCTGGACACTATTTCGAAGGAAACGGAAAGAGTCGGCCAAGGAGCTACACAAGTCTTCCCAAGGGCGAAACACGGCGAGTAACGTACATCCGACACGATGGGAGCAGTTCTGGAGATGGGCAAACGCGTTCTTCAAGAGTTGGGGTGTAACTCTTGGGCGTTTGACGGCGACTAAGGCCGCTATATTTCTGTATTTGCGCATGATTCGTCCGTTCGTAGTTCTGCATTAGCAGGCATTTCTTATTTTTTATTCAGCTCCTGATCTAGACGGATGGCCGGCAGGCCTGATCAGCAGCAAGTGACTACGGTTAGGTACGTACAAAGCCTGGATGGCCTATTGGATCGACCTACAGGTCTTTTTTACATACCGCAGGGTCAGCATAACTGATTGGCCGATCAGATCAACACTTTTTCTACCTTTTTTTACAATTTTTCCGCTTGTCAAAATGACTCGCAGCACGACTCAAGGCTGAGCGAACTCTGGGGGAAGGTCAGAGAGATATCGAACACGCCGTTCATGCGAAGGCGAGATTTGATCCAAAGGGTCGTTGGGGGCATTTCCCCAACCTAGGTAGGTTGTGGCCGTTCTGGCTCGCGCCCCTAAGGACGAAATTGCTTTTCCACGAACGAGAGATCGATTCTGTTTTTATCGATCCTCGGCTATCCCGCTGCTTCTCGGAGGACATCACAGGTCTTTCTCCGTAAGCGAATTTTACTTCTCGATACAACGGTACAAACTATCTTTAAAAGAAGGGTTACAAGGCTGTCTGAATCTGTGGCCCGATGACTTCAGTCTGTCTTTCGCCAGATCGATGCCACGCTTTTCCGTGTTTTGAGTGCTCTCCTTGAACGCGTGCAAAAGGGAAGAGATCGTATGCGCTGCGCAAACTGCGGATTCGAGAATCCCTCCGGGGCCAGCTTCTGTGAAGCGTGCGGCGTTAGGTTGTCTCGCAGCTGTCCGCGCTGTGGCCACGAGGCGAGCTTTTCCGCCAAATTTTGCAGTGAATGCGGCGCGCCACTGACCGATGCGCCCACTGCGCCATCACCGCGCCCCAAGCCTGTTTCAGAGCCTTCTCCCGCGCCCATTCATTACACGCCCCACCACCTTGCCGAGCGCATCCGCGCCGAACAGGCGGCCATGGAAGCCCGGGGCGAGACCGCCGGTGAGCGAAAGACCGTCACGGCACTGTTTGCCGACATGGCCGGCTCCACGGCATTGATTCACGACCTTGATCCGGAAGAGGCACACCGCCTAATCGAGCCAATCGTCGCGCTGATGATGGAAGCCGTCCACCACTACGAAGGCTACGTCGCCAAAACGCTGGGCGATGGCATACTCGCGCTGTTCGGAGCCCCCATCGCCCATGAAGATCATCCGCAGCGGGCACTGTTTGCGGCACTGCGCATGCAGCAGGCGATGCGCCGACATAGCGATCGCATTCGGCTGGAGAAAGGTATTTCGCTGCAAATCCGCGTCGGCATCCATACCGGAGAGGTCGTCGTACGTTCGATCCGCACGGACAATTTGCACACTGATTACGATCCGGTTGGGAACACGATCCACATTGCCTCCCGGATGGAGGGCATCGCCGCACCCTCGTCGATCCTGGTGAGCGAGCCCACCTACAAGCTGGCGGAGGGTTATTTCGAATTCAAGGCCCTGGGGGCCGCCCAGGTCAAAGGCATTCCCCTGCCCCTCGTTGTGTACGAGCTGCAGGGGCTCGGTGCGTTGCGCACGCGCCTGCAACTTTCGGCACATCGCGGGCTGGCTAGGTTCGTCGGTCGCCAGATCGAGCTTGACCACCTGCATCAGGCGCTCGAGCAGTCCAAAGCGGGCCACAGTAAGGTCGTCGCGGTGGTAGGCGAGGCCGGAGTCGGGAAGTCACGGCTATTTCATGAGTTCAAGGAGCGCTCGCGGCGCGGCTGTTTGGTGCTGGAGACGTTCTCGGTGTCGCACGGCAAGGCCTTTGCCTATTTCCCGCTCATCGAGCTTCTGAACAACTATTTTCAGATCACCGCCCAGGACGACGAGCGGCGGTGCCGGGAAAAGGTCATGGGCAAGACGCTTACGCTTGAGCGCAGCTTCGAGGATCTCGTGCCCTACCTGCTCTATCTGCTGGGTATCGGCGAACGCAGTTCAGTGCTCGCGGAAATGGATCCGCAGATCCGACGCGATCGCACCTTCGACGCGATCACTCAACTGCTGGCACGCGAGAGCCGCAATCAGCCGATCGAGCTACTGTTCGAGGATTTGCAATGGCTGGACTGCGAGACCGAAGCATTCCTTGCGTACTTGATCAACCACTTGGCGAGCACCCCGATCCTGCTCCTCGTGAACTACCGGCCCGAGTATCAGCCCGTTTGGATGCGCGCGGGCCATTGCAGCCAACTGCGGCTCGAACCGCTGGGCCCGGTGGAAGCACAGGCGCTGCTCGCGACCCTGCTTGGGGACGATCCCTCCCTCACTCCCCTCAAACAGCTTGTCATGGATAAGACGGAGGGCAACCCGTTCTTCATGGAGGAAGTGGTGCAAACGCTGGTCGAGGAGAAACTGCTGCTTGGTGAGCCCGGTCAATATCGGATCGAGCAAACTCCGGCTGCGCTGCATATTCCCACCACCGTGCAGGGGGTACTCGCCGCCCGTATCGACCGGCTCCCCGTTGCGGAGAAGGAATTGCTGCAGACCCTCGCCGTTATCGGCAAGGAGTTTCCGTTCAGTCTCATCCAGTGCATCTGTGATGGGCAGGACGTTCGGATGGACAACGATTTGTGCAATCTGCTGGCCCGACTGGAGGCCGCAGACTTCATTTACCAACGGCCCGCATTTCCGGAGGTGGAGTATTCGTTCAAGCATGCGCTGACCCAAGAGGTCGCGGGACACTCGCTATTAACGGAGCGGCGTAGCGCGCTCCACGAGCGCACGGCGCAGGCCATCGAGGCACTGTTCCCCACTCGCATCGCGGATTACTGCAGCGAACTGGCGCATCACTACAGGCTGAGCGGCAATGTCCTGAAGGCCGTGGAATACCTGCACCGTACCGGGCAACAGGCCCTGCAGCATTCCGCCCATCTCGATGCAATGCGTCACCTCGGCGCGGCGCTGGAATTGCTCAAGCATTTGCCCGATACACCCGAACGTGCTCATCAGGAACTGACGTTGCTACTCGCTCAGGGGCCGGCCTTGATGGCGGTGCGAGGCTATGGTGCGCCCGAGGTAGCGACCACTTACACCCGCGCACTGGCGCTGTGCGCGCAAGTAGGTGACGACTCGCTTTTCCCTACGCTGCTGGGACTGTGGAGTTACTACGAGTTGCGTGCGGAATACTCCACTGCATGCGAACTGGCTGAACGATTACTCAGTATTGCGCAAACTGCGCAGGATCCGGATTTGCTCGTGGATGCCCATGCGTCACTCGGAGAGACATTGTTCTTCCAAGGTGATCTGCGCAATGCCCATGACCATCAGGAGCAGGCGCGTGCCCTCTACATCCCAGACCGGCATCGCATACATGCCATTACGTACGGTGTGGATCCGGGCTACGCCCTGTCATTTTCGGCCTGGAGTCTTTGGTACTTGGGTTTTCCCGATCAAGCAAGCACGCGCAGTCGGGATACCCTTGCTCTGGACAAGTTGTCCCACCCGATTAGTTTGGCCTTCACCCTATCCGCTACGTCGATACTCGCGCAGTTTCGCCACGACGTACAACTCGCCGAAGAGTGTGCAGATGCCGCCATCAAGCTTTCACTCGAACGAGGGTTTCCGTTCTATTTGGCATGGGGGAATATGCTTCAAGGTTGGGCTCGCACCGAGCAAGGAAACATTGACGAGGGCATCGCTCAGATAACCCAAGGTATCGCCACTTACCAGGCAGCCGGAGCAGGAGTTGGATGTTCATATTTTCTGGCCCTGCTGGCCACAGCTCAAGGGCGCGCCGGGGAACCCCAGGCAGGATTGGATGCCGTGACCGACGCTCTGACTATGGTGAACAGAACAGGCGAACACTTTTACGAAGCAGAGTTGTACCGCCTCAAGGGCGCTCTTACCCTGCAATGTCCGGGAGAAGATCGACAGGATTCTTCCGTGCGGCAAAAAGCGGAAGCATGCTTTCACAAGGCGATCTCAATCGCTCGACAACAAGGGGCAAAGTCACTCGAGCTACGCGCCACAGTGAGCCTTGCTCAGTTATGGGCAACGCGAGACAAAGAGGCGGCCAGGCAAATGCTGGCCGACATTCACAGCTTTTTCACCGAAGGCTTCGAAAGCGTCGATTTGCTACAAGCCAAGGCGCTGCTCGATGCATGGGCGTCAAGCGAGGGGTGAGCGATTGATGACTCGGGGCAGTGACGAGCGCAAGTCGGTCGTGCTGGCTTTACAGGGCGGCGGGATGCACGGTGCGTTCACCTGGGGCGTGCTCGATCGGTTGCTCGAGGACGGCAGGCTTGCCATTGAAGGGGTCAGCGCAACCAGTGCCGGCGCGATGAATGCCGCTGTGCTGGCCTACGGCATGCTGCAAGATGGTGACGTCGGCGCACGCCAGGCGCTGCACGATTTCTGGTACGCCGTAGCGAAGTCCGCTGAGCGTTACAACCCATTGCGCTGGATGCCATGGCTGAAAGGGACGCACAGCTTCGGGCTGGACTATTCGCCCATGTATACGTTCGCGGACATGACGCTTCGTATCTTCTCGCCTTACCAGTTCAATCGCCGCAACTTGAGTCCGCTACGGGAGGTGCTGGAGAGGCAGGTAGATTTTGCCGCCTTGCGAAGCCAATGCCCGTTCCACCTCTATCTGTGCGCGACCAATGTCGAGACGGGGAAGATACGCATTTTCACGGGCGAGGACATCTGCGCTGAAGCGGTGCTTGCTTCGGCCTGTGTGCCGACATTGTTCCAGGCGGTCACGATTGACGGGCAGAACTACTGGGATGGCGGCTATATGGGCAACCCGGCCATTTTTCCGTTGATCTACCACTGCAATACGCGCGATGTGGTGATCGTCCACATCAACCCGCTCGTCCGCCCTGGGGTACCCATTACCGCTGCCGACATTCTCAATCGTATCAGTGAAATCAGCTTCAACTCGTCGCTGATGCGCGAACTGCGTACCATCGCTTTTGTCACCGACCTCATTCAGCAAGGTAAGCTCGATCGCAACGAGATGAAGGAGATGCTGATCCACTCCATTAAGTCTGACGAGGCGATGTGCGCGCTCAGTGTGTCCAGCAAGTACAACGCGGACTGGGACTTCCTTTGCGGACTGCGCGACAACGGACGCCGCGAGGCCGAGGCGTGGCTCACGGAGAACTACCGGAATATTGGCGAACGGTCGACTATCGACATCCGAAAAGAATTCCTTTGAATGCCGCCATAGGACAGGAAAGGTGATTGGCGTTGGCATGAACGCTCGCTCTATGGGTGCGGTGTAGCACGCATGAGTGCTGCACGGTGTGACCGCCCACTACGGCAACGCCAGATCCAATGTCCCTCAATCTGCTACAAAAAAAAGGCCCCTGCGTCCGATCATCAGGAAGACTACCTCGGGCAATAATCCAGGCCTAAGCTCTACTCGACGGCGATACGCAAGATAGGACAGCAAAAGCTTCTTTGCCGGTACCGGTTTCGCCCTGCAAAAACACCGGAACGTCACGCTCCAAAACACGTAATGCGCGAGCAAAGCCGCGTTGCAGGCGTGGGTCTTCCAGGCACACACGCATGTCGTTGATTTTGGGAGTCGCGGGAATGACCAAGGGCGCCCGGTGCACGGGTTCTCGCAACTGCCCGTAGAACTGTCGTCCGTCCAGCAGCCGCACGGGCCAACAGACACTCGGTTGGGCGCTGGCCTGGCTCATCAGCTGCTCAATAGGTGTTTCCAACAGCATTGTTAGAGACTGGCCGATCACTTGATCAGGGCTGAGGCCCAACAGATCCAGCGCAGCATGGTTGACTGAGCAAATACGGGCACTCTCGTCAAAACTGAGCAGACCTTCACCCAGCAGTCCAACGAAGCCTGCCTCAGGGTGGAAGCGCAGCAAATATCGCTGCGGATCATGCCCCAGGAAAAAACATCTCTCTATTAACTTGGCTGACAGGTTGGTCAATGCCATGGCCTGGAAGTGTTGCTGAAGGCTGTGGTCATCCCTTACGGAAGAGAGATTGAGCACGGCCAGCAACTCTCCACTCGCATCGAATATCGGGCTCGCCGAACAGCTCAGACCGACGTGCTTGCCACGGAAATGTTCATCACGACGGATGGTTACGTGCTTTCGCTCGACCAGGCAGGTGCCGACACCGTTGGTGTCTTCGCAATCTTCACTCCATACCGAGCCGAGCCACAGTCCGGAACGCTGAAATTCGGCTCGTTCGGATTCGTTAAACACACTGTCGATCGCCACACCGCGAGCATCGGTGAGTAGCACCACGTGGCCATCCCGTCCGAGCTGTTGGTGCAGGTTGCTCATCTGCTAGTGCGCCACAGCGATGATGTGTTCCAGTGGCGCGCGGTGATCCTGCAAGCGTGGATGCTCAACCACGTTAGGTGCGCGGCGACTGGCAGGATCGAGCTGATACTGATCCAGGCACCGGCGCCAGGATCGTGTGATGGCACGGTCAGTAACAGGGCCGTGGTTGGCGTCAGTACCCTGCACTGCTTGCAGCACTTGTTGTGCATGGGCGTTGATCAAGGCCGGCTTCATTATTCTTGTTCTCCGTTACGGTTAGGACACGGGTCTGTTCACAGCTTATATGAAAAGATCGCAACCAGCGCTTTTTGCACCGAGTGACACTCTGTCATCCACCCTTTCCAGATTCGAGACAGATCTGCCAATCCAAGCCTGAGCGACACCGCAGCAGCCGCTCTGCAATGGGGTTTTCGGGAAGGTGGCCCGAGCCTTGCCCTGGGGCAAGTTGTACAAAAACAACAAGATCGGAGAAGCCCCATGAACATCGCTGTTGAAACACCTCTGCACACGCCAACTGCTCAGCTCGCGGTTTGGGTCGAAAACCTCGGCGAGCGTCTCGCCCAACGTGATGTGGACGGCGTACTGGAACTGTTTGCCGAAGAGTGTCACTGGCGTGACCTACTACTTTTCAGCTGGAACTTAGTGACCTTGGAAGGCAAGCCTGCCATCCGAGACATGCTCGAAACACGCCTCGACCAGACTCGTCCTGAGCGATGGAAACTGGAAGGTGAGGCGACGCTGAATAACGGTGTGCTCGAAGGTTGGATCAGCCTGGAAACCGATACGGCACGAGGTAAAGGCTACGTGCGTCTAAAGGAGGGCCTGTGCTGGACGCTGTTGACGACCATGCGCGAGCTCAAAGGCTTTGAAGAACCCAGCGGCCGCCGTCGTCCAATGGGTGCCAGTCATGGCCAGGCCCACGCCGACAAACGCAACTGGCTGGAGCGCCGTCGCGATGAAGAAGCTTCGCTAGGCATCACCACCCAACCTTACTGCCTGATCGTGGGTGGCGGCCAGGGTGGGCTGGGGCTTGCTGCGCGGCTCAAGCGAATGGGCGTGCCAACTCTGATCGTCGACAAGGCCGAGCGTCCTGGTGATCAGTGGCGCGGTCGCTACAAGTCGCTGTGCCTGCACGACCCTGTCTGGTACGACCATATGCCTTACCTGCCCTTCCCCGATCACTGGCCAGTCTTCACTCCAAAAGACCAGATTGGCGACTGGCTGGAAATGTACACCAAAGTCATGGAGCTCAATTATTAGCCACGTACAGAATGCGTGAGCGCCAGTTTTGACGAGAAAAGTGGCACCTGGAAGGTTGAAGTGCAGCGCGAGGGCGAGCGTGTGACTTTACAGCCTACCCAGTTGATCCTCGCCACCGGAATGTCTGGCGTACCCAATGTTCCCAGTTATCCGGGTGCCGAGGTTTTCAATGGCCAGCAGCATCATTCCAGCCGCCATCCCGGCGGAGACGCCTGGAGCGGCAAGCGCGCGGTGGTCATCGGTGCGAACAATTCAGCTCACGATATCTGCGCCGACTTGGTGGAGAACGGTGCCGAAGTGACCATGGTGCAAAGCTCCAGCACCCACATCGTGCGCTCCGACAGTTTGATGGATCTCGTCTTCGGCGGGCTCTACTCTGAAGACGCCCTGGAGACGGGGTTGACCACAGACAAGGCCGACATGCTGTTCGCCTCGATCCCCTACAAGGTTATGCCAAGCTTTCATCAACCCGTCTTTGACGCGATCAAGCAGCGTGACAAGGACTTTTACGAACGCTTGGCCAAGGCCGGCTTCATGCTCGATTTCGGTGACGACGAGTCTGGCCTTTTTATGAAGTATGTACGTCGTGGTTCTGGTTACTACATCGACGTCGGCGCCTCCGAACTGATCGCTAACGACACGATCAAGCTCAAGAGCGCGCCTGGCCTGGGTGTCGAACGCATCGAAGCAGATGCCGTCGTATTCAACGATGGCAGCTGACTACCGGCAGACCTGATCGTCTACGCCACGGGCTATGGCTCAATGAATGGTTGGGCGGCGAAGCTAATTTCCCAGGAAGTAGCTGACAAGGTCGGCCGCTGCTGGGGCTTGGGTTCTGGAACCACGAATGACCCTGGCCCGTACGAGGGCGAACTGCGGAACATGTGGAAGCCAACACAGCAGAAAAACCTCTGGTTCCACGGTGGCAACCTGCATCAGTCACGGCATTATTCGCTGTATCTGGCGCTGCAGTTAAAAGCGCGCTTCGAAGGCATCGACACATCCGTCTATGGCCTTGCCGAGAGTCCCCACCCTGGCTGAGTCAAATGGCGCCCAGCCGTGGTTGGGCGCCTCTTCACAATGCCCCGGATGCAGCCTACCTGCATCTTCAAATGCCAGCGATTTTCTCTACCAAGCAGGGATAATTCGTCCGGAAAAACGGCACTGTCGGGGCTCTTGAAATCTGGCAGCGCTACGCGGATGGTAGCGGCAGTAACATGAGCAGCCCTCATCACCCCGAACCTCCACCGCCTAGGTCGACGAAATACGAATCCCTCAAACGCCCCACGTACATCGTGCATCTCAAGTAGAAAGGCACCATGCGCTGTCATAAATTGTCTCAGCTCAGTCCTGCATGCTTGTTGAAATCATGGAGTCTTAACGATACTTGTAGGGCACCATTCTTCAGCAGGGAACGCACCATGCACCCAAGATTCAGAGTCATCGAAACCACAGGAATGGAAGATGGCAGTAAGCGATACAGGGTCGTTGATCTTGTCGAGGGAGGCTCAGCTAGCAAGCATGGCGTGTTCAAGATCAGGGCAGAGGCAGATGTTGTTTGTTCGCGCCTGAATGCCGAGCATCCACGTCAGAGGGGTGTAGGTCATGCTTCCGCGAGCTCCTGATCCACTCGTTTCGAAAACCGGGCGCCTGATGACTATGCGGGAGTGAATGCCTATAGCGCAGTCACGGATTCCCGTTCCGAAAGGACGCCTTGAAGCCGCTCAAGGTTAAGCAGCTGACACTCTCCCTCGGCCTCTTCTCGGGTCTGATAGGTAGTCTTCAGCCGAAGCTTCTCCTCATTGTCATAGAGGTTGAAGCCTATAGGTGCAGTCTGACAATAGAAGCGCGATCCGTTTCGCATTGATCCCGTTTCCGTTGGGATTGCAGGGACAACAACAAATCTCGAAATCATCTTCACGCCCTCTCCAAGCACCTCCTCACTATTAGCGGCTATGAGCCACTACAGCAAGCAGTCATCAACAGTTTCCGATGACAAGTACAAGCGGCCCAGGAACGGTTCGCAACATCGCAAAAAGCTGATGTGATGTGCTCTGCCCTACTGGAAAGATCCTCAAGTCCTAAAAATTCTCGTGCTGCTACGCTGATCTCTTCCACGGAGGATTCGCGATGCCAAACTCAGACCTGCTCCCTTCCCTGCTATTCAAGATCAATCAAAACCAGCTCGCCCTTGAGGCCGCCATCATGGAGCTCACGCTATGGGTCGAGCAGCGTGGATCGGGTGAGGTTGGAGGCAATGTGCGTGATGCGCGCTGGAAACAATCAGCAAGAATGAGGAGTTCATCACCATGACTCTAGCTGTGCTAATGGCACCGGAGTGATCTACCCCATGATCCGTATGCCTACCTGAAGGACGTTCTCACTCGCCTACCGCCGCAGCGCGGGAGTGAAATTACCGCGACGACCTCCGAGGAGTGACCATGTACGACTATGCAATCCGCTTCGAGGAAGACAGTGCTCCAGGACTTGCAATGTTCTGCCGCGACTTTCCAGAGCTGAACAGCTATGGCGATGATCGGGAGAGCGCAGTCAGCGAAGCCCTGGACGCGATCGGGACAACCCTATCCATTTACGTCGATCAGCGACGAGTCATACCAGAAGCATCTGCGCCGGAGGCTGGTGAGCATGTAGTCCGCTTGCCAGCGGTAACCGTGGCGAAGATCGCGCTATGGAACGCCATGATGGAGCGAGGTATGCGCAAGGCTGACTTGTGCCGGTTGCTCGGCTTGCACCAGGCCCAGGGTGATCGCCTAGTGGACTTTATACACACCTCAAAAATTGAACAATTAGAAGCAGCTTTGAAGCTTTTGACTTGCGCCTCTCGGTAACCGTGCAGCCGTGCCACATCCGCTACGAGGTCAAATACACCCAGAATGGAGAGCGCCAGAGCTTCGAGTGCTTGAACAACGTCAGGCTCTCTGACGATCACGCGTGGGCCGTTGTGCTGAGCAATCTCAAACTACCAATCCCACAACAGCCAGAAGGTCAGACACCAGAAGAGGTGTGCCGAGCGCATGGGATATCCGAGGCATCGATAAAGGCAGCCTAAACGCGGGCGCTTTCTATGAGGTACCGGGTCAACGCCTATGGCCATTAGCGTGGCTGCTTCAGTTCTTGGCCACAAGCAGCGCGCGCAGCACCTTAGCAATATCAGGGATATAATACCCTCAACCCCCAAATCCGTTGGCTGGTGGTAATTATGTCCCGCTCACTTTTCACTCCCGCTGAACTTGAAGAGATTCACACTCAAATCGCCCAATTGAGGGCTGATACCATGCGTATCAGTGCCCAAGCCAGCAATACTGTCTGCGAACCTCTTTTCGTGCCGCATGTGCATTTCTTGCAAACGATAACAGTGGCGTTCTGCTTAGTAGCCACAGTGGGGACGATCACCGCCGTTGTGATCAAATACCTTCTCTAGCCTTGAGCAGTGCACGAGTGCAATCCAGCCCGGATGCTACCCCTGCATACCATCTGACAACCCCTCGAACCGCCATTCTCCATGACTGGTGCTTCGCTCCTAAATAAGAGTAACAAATTGCTGAATCGTCCCGACAAAGACGCACTGCGTGCGATGCTCGAATCGCAAGTACAAGAAAAGCTACAGCACGACCCTGACGCGGTAACGACTTATGCACCGCAGCCTGAACCCGAACGAAAGCCATACACCAGTAAGCCCACGGTTCAGGACAAGGCATTTTACAAAGAGCTCGAGCAGATGCGTGCAGACGCCGAAGCTGGAGTGATACAGTAAGCGGCTGGGGAAGTCACCTTCCGAACTCCAGCATTAAGGACGATGGTGTCCGCGTATTTCTAAGCGGACGCGATCGCCCTTAACGTCAGGATTTCCATGCGCCAACGAAGCTCTTACCCGAAACCCTTCAAGGCCCAGGTTGTTCAGGAATGCCTGCAACCGGGCGCAACCCTATCCAGCGTCGCCATCAGCCACGGCATCAACGCCAACGTGATCCGCAAGTGGCTACCGCTTTACCGAGATCAGCCGCCAGCGGCGTTGCCGGCTTTCGTTCCGTTGAGAGCTACACCCAAACGGCAGGCAGAAGGGTCGGCGATTATTGAGCTGCCATTTGGCGAGCAATCGATGTCAGTGAAATGGCCAACGTCTGATCCTGAAGGCTGTGCCCGCTTTGTCCGTGGACTCACGCAATGATTCGCATCGACGCCATCTGGCTTGCCACCGAGCCCATGGACATGCGTGCCGGCACTGAAACTGCGCTGGCCAGGGTGATCGCGGTGTTCGGTGCGGCGAAGCCGCACTGCGCTTATCTGTTTGCCAACCGCCGTGCCACTCGTATGAAAGTGCTGGTGCATGACGGGTTTGGAGTCTGGCTGGCTGCTCGCCGATTGAACCAAGGAAAGTTTCACTGGCCCGGCATTCGACAAGGCTGCGAGATAGAGCTAGATACCGAGCAACTTCAAGCGTTGGTGCTCGGCCTACCTTGGCAGCGTGTTGGGGCTGGCGGTGTAATCACACTGCTTTAAAAAGCTGTAATTAGCTCCTTGGCCTACTGCCGCAAACGACCTGCTTTGGTAAAATCCAGGGCATGACTTCCTCGCCCAATCTCGATCAGATGAGCCCCGACCAACTGCGCGCCTTCGCGGCGCAGTTGCTGTCCCAGGTTGATTCGCTCGGACAGCAAGTCGACAGGATGGGCAAGAAGAACGACCGCGACCAAACCATCATCGAGCAACTCACCCACGGAATCGCCTGGTTCAAACGTAACAAGTTTGCTAAGCGCAGTGAGCAATTAAGCCCTGCTCAAGGCAGCCTGCTCGATGACCTGCTCGACACAGACATCGCGGCCATTGAAGCCGAGCTGAAGGCGTTGAATCCGCCGGCTGCGCCGGCCGAGCCACGCAAGCAGCCCAGGCGTGTTCCATTGCCTGCGCAGTTTCCGCGTACCGTGATTTATCACGAACCAGACAACACCCAATGCCCCTGCGGATGCCAGCTCCAGCGGATCGGCGAAGACGTCAGCGAAAAGCTCGATTACACGCCGGGCGTGTTCACCGTGGAGCAGCATGTGCGCGGGAAATGGGTCTGCCGCGAGTGTGAAACGCTGGCTCAGGCACCGGTTCCGGCCCAGGTAATCGACAAGGGCATACCGACCGCAGGGCTGCTGGCTCACGTGATGGTGGCCAAATTCGCCGACCATTTGCCCCTGTATCGCCAAGAGAAAATCTTTGGCCGCGCCGGCCTGGCTATCGCCCGCTCGACACTGGCGCAATGGGTCGGCCAAACCGGCGTGCAACTCCAGCCCTTGGTCGACGCGCTGCGTGAAACGGTACTTGCCCAAGGCGTGATTCACGCAGACGAAACCCCAGTGCAGATGCTCGCGCCGGGCGAAAAGAAAACCCATCGTGCTTATGTCTGGGTCTACTGCACAACGCCGTTTTCGGCACTTAAAGCAGTGGTTTACGACTTCAGCCCGAGCCGTGCGGGTGAGCATGCACGCAACTTCCTTGGGCAATGGAACGGCAAGCTGGTTTGCGATGATTTCGCCGGCTACAAAGCAAGCTTTCAGCAAGGCATCACCGAAATCGGCTGCATGGCCCATGCCCGCCGCAAGTTCTTCGATCTGCATGCGACGAACAAAAGCCAACTGGCCGAACAGGCGCTGCACTCAATTGGCGGGTTGTATGAAATCGAACGGCAAGCGCGGGAAATGACCGACGAGGATCGCTGGCGAATACGTCAGGAAAAAGCGGCGCCCCTTATCGACGCACTGCATACCTGGATGCTGGCCCAGCGCGACCTTGTGCCCGAAGGCTCGGCTATCGCCAAAGCTCTGGATTACAGCCTCAAGCGCTGGGGCGCACTGGCTCGATATATCGAGGACGGTGCTGTGCCCATAGATAATAATCCAGTGGAAAACCAGATACGGCCGTGGGCACTCGGCCGCTCCAACTGGTTGTTCGCCGGTTCACTGCGTAGCGGCAAACGAGCAGCGGCGATCATGAGTTTGATCCAGTCGGCGCGCATGAATGGGCATGATCCATATGCCTATCTCAAAGATGTGCTGACGCGGCTGCCAACGCAGCGTGCCAGTGAGATTGATCAACTGCTGCCGCATCAGTGGGTGCCGGCCTGAGTCACGCAAGGTGACTTCGGCGGACGCTTACGTGATACATACGCCTAAGCGCGAGCCAGAGGACGGCAATGCTCCTAGCCTTAGGCTTGATGATTATCCGGATCTGTAAAAGCGTCGCCGAGAACCTACGGACGTTGAACGGCTTGCCGACTTAGAAGCAAAGGAGACCACATGTGAGCATGCTACCTAGGAAAATCATCATTGAAGAATGGGATGGTGACGGCGCGATTCGAATTCCGGACGAAGCGCTACAGGAGCTCGAACTTGATGTCGGCGACGCGGTGTACCTGATAGAAGAGTTTGTCGGCAATACGCGTAGCCTTGTCCTATCAAAAAAGCCTCAAATCGCGAATCGAATAGGCTAGCTCACTGTAGCCGGATATAGCAGACAGCTTGGCAACACCGAGGTGAATAAGGCAGTCGCAATGCGCGTCCCAGAAGCAGTCAAGGAAGGCCAAGGGAACAGCAATGTTGCCGCTGACCGAAAACTGCTCCAGTAAATACTGTTCTGCATACAGAAAACTGACGCAATTGTTCAATTGCTTCTGCTCAATTTTCGAGCAGAAGACCACAGGATATCAACCGACTCATTCCGAGAGCACCGGTGATGGCCCGCGCTCTAGGTGAGGCGTTAATACGATGTAGCTGCGAGTTCCGGTGAATCCATCAATCGAATGAATTACCTCTAGCAACCCTTCCAGCGATCGCGTGTCCTGAGTTCTGACCTTAAGCAGCATGGCGCTGTCGCCAGCCACGGTGTGGATCTCCTCGATGTCAGGTAATGCCTTTAGCGAAAGGATGGAGCGCGTCACCGCCCAACTAGACGTGTTGACGTGGATGAAAGCCAGCAATGGACGTCCAATCTTGCTGCTATCGAGCTTGGCAAAAGTACCGGTGATGACGCCATCATTCTTAAGTCGCTTCACTCGTTCGTGTACAGCTGGCGCAGACAGGTTCAGTTTTTCACCCAGCGCTGCGTAGCTCTGCGAAGCATCCTCGGCTAGGAAGGCTAATAATTTTCGGTCTCTAGCATCCAGCTTGAGCTGCTTACTGGGCTTTCCTTGAACGTCATTCGAACTTTCGACCATTCTGCAAGCCTCCATATAAATTCAGTTTATGTAAGGCTACCATCGTCTTTCGGTTAATTAAATAAACAGAACTTCGGATTCGACGTGGATTTACCAAATGCAGCGTGCCGTAGGTGCAGGATGGAAGTGGAAGACCGGACGAAGATCGTTACGCAGCACGGAGAGAATCGATGAACTTCACCGCACAACAACTGACTTCATTTATGGCGCTGGCAACGGTTATGTCGGTCACTCCAGGGCCCAACAACCTGATGGTACTGTTCTCTAGCGTCCGCTTTGGCGCAACGAGAACTGTTGGCCATATCGCCGGTGCAAGTTTCGGCAGCGCGCTCATGTTTCTGATCGTGGGGCTGGGACTTCATGGTGTTTTCACGTCCCATCTTTTGATCCAAGATGTCATGAAATACACCGGCGCCGGATACATCATTTATCTTTCCTGGAAAATCATGCGCGACTCAGGTGAGATCCTGGAACAAGAAGCACAGCGCCCGATGACTTTTACCGGTGCCGCGTTGTTCCAGTGGATCAATCCCAAGTCATGGGTGATGGCAACTGTCGCGGTCTCTACATGCCTCCCTGTGAATTTTGTTTTTTCGGATATCGCGTTCTACACAGTTCTTTTTTGCGCTGTCAGTTTTCCTTGCGTGGGAATATGGGCGTGGTTTGGTGACTTGCTCAAGCGCTACCTCAGAGAGGCGAAACTGGTCAGGCGCCTTAATCTCAGTTGTGCAATTCTTCTAGTGTTCTCCGCAATTTCTATGACGATATCCTGAACGCTAGAAATGTCTGCGGGCGCGTTAGTTAATTTACTTCACAACGTCACTATCAGTCCTTGCTTGTTCGATGACGAAAAAGGTTGATCCTTGCGCTAAGTGAGGCTCTCCCTCAAGCAGTTGCTAACGGGTCTGAGCGGCCACTTACTCGGTTTGGGACTGCAAAGTGCCCCTAGGCGCTCAAACCTAAAACTAGAGCAAACAACATCCCTGGTTGTCCACCACATGACCGCTCGTATTAAGGCGGACAATTTTGTTTTCAGTCGAGTGCCAGGACTCTTTGCCCTGGCGCCCCCAGGTCTTGCACATTCATGAGATGGGGGGACAACCCGAAGCATAGGTGCATCTCATACACCGCTTGCTCCATCGCCCATCGCTAAAGGAGAACCCATTTGGTAACAGATATGTTGCAGCATGACTTCCAGCAAGCTTGGTTTGCGCCTCCTGTATGAGGAAAACCTTTTAAGAGTGCGGACTCGCTTGCATGGCCAATTTCTGAGCTCGGGATACTTGCAAACTGCATAACCCGATTAGTCGTAACTGTCTCCACTCATAGTTACCAGGCCATGAAGTCGTGTCAGAAAGCCTCGCCAATAATCACCTGTCGTACTTCACGGGCGTCGCGGGCAGGCGATGCACCGAACTGCCGTAGGTATTCGCGGGTGAACTGTGATGCACTTTCATAGCCAACAGCGAACGCCACGTCAGATGCACGATGATCGCCGGCCAGTAAAAGCTGGCGAGCTTCCTGCAATCTAAGCTGCTTCTGATACTGATGACTGACCAGATCGCACTCATCACCGGCGCCAGCCGCGGCCTTGGCCGCCACATGGCGCTTCACCTCGCCAAGCGCGGCGTCCACATCATCGGCACTTATCGCAGCGGCGCGGCAGAAGCCGAATCGTTGAAGCAGGAAATCGAGGCGCAGGGCGGCAAGGCCGCGATGCTGCCGCTCGACATTACCGATACCGCCAGCTATGAGGCTTTTTCAAGCGCATTGACTGAAACGCTGAAGACCGAGTTCGGCCGCGAGCGCTTCGACTTCCTCGTCAACAATGCCGGCAATGGCCTCTTTGCGAACTTTATTGACGCGACCGAAGACCAGTTTGCCTCACTGGTCGCCACGCACCTTCGCGGGCCGATTTTCCTGACGCAGAAGCTGTTGCCGCTCGTGGAAGACGGCGGTCGTATCCTGAACGTTTCGTCCGGCTTCGTACGCTTTACACTGTCGGGGTACAGCATTTACGCGGCGGTAAAAGCGGCAGTCGAAGTGCTGACCCGTTACCTGGCCGTAGAGCTGGGTTCGCGCCAAATTCGGGTGAATGCGATTGCCCCAGGCGCCATCGCAACCGATTTTGGTGGTGGTGCTGTGCGCGACAATAAGGATGTGAACGCCTATGTGGCACAGGGCATCGCGCTGGGCCGTGTCGGTCTGCCGGACGATATCGGCGGTGCGGTTGCCGCCATCCTGTCCAATGACATGGCCTGGGCTAATGGGACTACTTTTGACATCTCGGGCGGGCAATTGCTGTAGCCATAACGATCCAGAACGGCTGATAAATGGGGCATCACGAACGCACTGGCCACCCCAGTGGGGCATCCTGCGCGCAACGTTAGAAAATAGGTAGTTTCTAACTCTACAGCGTCTGGCGCTAATGTTCGTGTGCCCAGTAGCCAGCAACGAACTACGGACAAAACCCGCTAAACCAATTCCCGCTTTCCGCGCGGTAGCTACTTCACCGCGCTTTTCGTAGAGGCCGTGACGGCTTCATTTGCTCCATGAATTGGTGTTGCTTGGAGCGAATGGGAATGGGAATGGGAAAGGGATAGCTGAATTGCCTGCATCGGCTTTATGTCACCCGAATGTTTCGTGTTAATAACGAAGCCAGAAAAAGCGGCATGCTGGATATGCAGGCTCAAGCATGATCCATTTTCATTAACGGCTGAGAATGCTACTATATGTACAATTGTACATATAGTGGTAAGTCGAGGTTACGCATTTTGGTGGAGGGCGAATCGAAAAGGCAGCGGCGGCATGACCCGGAACGGAAAGAGCGGATAATCAGCAAGGCTTTCGGGGCTATCGCGCAATACGGGGTGGCGGGCGTCACGCATCGCAATATAGCCGAATTGGCTGAGGTATCGCTTGGCTCCATGACATATCACTTCAAGGGTATGGATGAGCTGCTGTTCATCGTTTTCTCCCGCTTTGCTGAAGAGGGGGCAGAATTTGTCAGAAGCCGCCTTTCCGGTGCAGCTACGCCTGATGAGGCCATTCACATCTTGGCTGAAGCGCTGACCGACGGAGTGTGGGCAAACAGAGACAACATAGCGGTTCTCTATGAGTTTTATTCCCTGGCAACGCGCAAGCCCTTGTACAGACCCATACTTGCCGCTTGGTCTGAGACAGTACGACAAAGCCTGGAACGCCTATTTACACCTGAAGAGGCCCGCGCATTTGACGTCTGTTTCGAGGGGATTCTGCTGCAGAACTTTCTTAACCCTTCCGGCGGACTAACGTCCAGCGAAATCGTAGCTCTGCTGAAGCGCATCTGCCTCGGCGACGGTTGAACCGCAAAATATTTGGCTTTGATCTGGCCGAGCCAATCAACGTGAACGATTATCAAGGTTAGACTTAAAAAGGTGGTCACGTTTAGATTTTCATTCTCCATCAAATCCTAGATGAGGAAACAATCAATGAACCGTCAACAATTTATTGAATACGTACATAAAAAGTATAAAACAAATCCCGACTATCCATGGGCAAAACTGCCCGACTATGCCGTTTTTCGACATTCAGATAATGAAAAATGGTACGCCTTGGTTATGGATATTCCTTCCGAAAAAATTGGAATCGTTGGTGCGGCGCGGGTGGACGTTCTTGAATTGAAAGTCGCGCCAGAATCGGTTGGCTCCTTGAGAAAAAAGGAGGGCATTTATCCTGCTTACCATATGAATAAGGAACATTGGATTACCGTTCTTCTGAACGGGCCGCTAGACGCAAAGGAAATCCATTGCCTGGTACAAGAAAGCTTCGAGCTCACGCGCTAAAAGAATCCTTTGACCGCCACGGTCGAAGTTGCTCGAACACTTGAACTTGTGGGGTCGCAGGATCGCCAACTTCTCTCAATGGGGACTTTTAACTCTACGCACGCTACAGAAGCGTAGAGTCAATGGTCTTCATGACACTATGGGAACGCACTTCTCAGCGTTTGAGTCTGTAGATTAATCCGCCCATTTGGCCTCAAACACTTTGTGAAATCGAAGTCATCGGTCGGCACTCGCATTCAACTGATTGCCCGCTAAGCAGCGACCCTACAGAGTTGATGGGGTGAGCCATACGTGGCCGCACTACGATTTTAACTTGAATAGGGTGCTTTATAGATTTTTAGCGGGGTGAGACTGCAATCCTATAGACGCCTCAGGAATGAAAACTCCGGGGAGAATGATATAGGCGGGTCCGCGTCAGTTAACTTGTATCACTTTATCTGCTAACACACAGGCATGTTCTTCTGCTTTAGTTTTTAGTTCCTGCCTTACGATTTCATCCTGATTAGGAAGATAAATCAGCCCGCCGGTATAGACCATTCCGCCCCACCGCATGCCGCAGTACCAGGCAAAGTTTTTAAGGAAAGGCAGGAACTCCTCAATCGGATAACGCTGTTCGCCATCATACTGATAGTCAGATTCAGCTCCCCCCGTAGTGAACGATACCAGTAGCGTTTTATCTTTCAGGCAGGTGCCGGTTGAGCCATAAGCGAAGCCGTGTTCGAACACGTCATCAATATATTTTTTCATCAACGCAGGCAACCCATACCAGAACATCGGGAACTGAAACACGATGACGTCTGCTTTTTTCAGGCGCTCCTGCTCCTGCTTTATATCAAATTCATAGTGGTTATGCGCCCTATCCAGACGCAAAATATCTGCCTTTGGTAAAAGACCGGTCAGGCGTTCAAGGATGATGCGGTTTGAAAACGACTCTTCGTCCAGATGGGGGTGTCCTGATACAATCAATACTTCTTTCATTACGGTATCCTTTAGGTCTGGTCTGACGGTGAAAACTTACCGATCCGGCACAGGGCCCTGACTGCCGTCAGACCCCTTTCCTTATTATCAGATAGCGATGTGACTCTTAGGCCTGACCTCTTCACTGCACTGATGCGTGGTCGCCGTTTAACGACATTCAAAACTTTGCGCTTTGTTCTTGTCGCCGCCTTTATACATCGCCACTTTCGGGTAGGCGCAGACTGGCTGAGTTTTTTCGGCGAAGAATTTTGAGCCTTTCGCCAGCATAAACTCTGGCACTTCGCCTTTCTCCCGCCAGTTCTCCAGAGTGGTCAGCGGGTCAAAGTCATCAAGCGCGTTTCCGCCCGAGCAATGAGCGAGTCCCGGTACAGTAAACAAACGGGCGAACTCCTGCGCGTTACCCATGATTTGATCCATCTCAATGAACCAGTCACGCTGGTCAAAGGCTGAAAAAAACGGATCCGCAGTGCCTTCGAAAATCACCATTTTGCCGCCGTTTGCTCTGAAGGTGCTTAAGTCTGGGCTGTCAGCGTCAGTCAGGCTTCGCGTGCTCTGCGTCCTAGTCACATCCCTGTCAAAATCAAACGCCGCCAGTTCGGCAATAGCGGGCTGGGAAAAGTAACTAAGCAGGAATGGCACCATGAGAGTGGCGTTCATGGACGAAGATGCCCCGAAGTCCTTGCCAAACCATGACTCAATCCATTCCGGATCCGTTAGCGATGAGTGGTAAGGGAATGCAGAATAAAGCGCTTCACCACGGTTGTTCCTGGCACCGGAGAAAATGGTTTTGACCAGCTCAGCCTTTTCTTTACCAAGTTCTTTTTCAACCATATCCGGCCGGAAATCACACTGCTCCCAAGCATTGATTATGTCGTCTTCCAGACCGTCTTTGGCGTCACACTGCTTCAGGATGCCCTTTTGCAGGACACGTAAATCGTCCGCAGTAAGCAGATTCGCAGTATTTTTTTGGCCGTCTGTATCTGCTGGCGTGGCGATGACCAGAGCCCGCTGAATAAAGGCAGAATTTATCGATGCGCGTGAGAGACGGAAGGCCGCGTTGCCAACCACCACACCGTCAAATTCGTTCGGATAGCGCTGCGCGGCAATCATGGCTTCACGCCCCCCGTTGGAGCAGCCCATGAAGTAACTGTGTATGGGTTTCTTCTGATAAAGCGCGTTTATCAGCGTTTTGGCCTGCTGAGTCACCTTGCCTATGGCGGCGTAGGCGTAATCGAGCCGGGCCTGCTGGTCTCCGGCGAACGCCATGTCCGATCCTACCGCTATGCCGGGCGTGTAGGTGGCGTGCCCGCTGTCCATGGAGACAACGGCATAGCCCCGCTCAATAGCCGATTTGGCAGAACTGTTTGAGCTCGGAATACTCCCCACGGCTGCGGCAACGAAGCCATTAGCTCCTCCACCGCCCTGAAACAGAAATTTTCCGTTCCATTGCTGCGGCAGGCGAAACTCATAATTGATGCCGTAGTGAAGACCGTTTGCGCCGGTACGGGGCTCAATTTCAGCCTTCACGACGCAGTGTGCGCCGGTTTTTACGTCCCGGACAGTCGAGCCGGTTATGGCTGAGTTCGGATCGGCTGGAATAACGCCGTTTTCAACATAATCGGCTGACTTTAGCTGAGTATGATACAAATCCGCGTTTTTCAGATCCGCACATCGCCTGGAGAAATCGCCCTCAGAACTGTAGGCCAGAGGCGCCCCTGTAAGTGCGGCGCAAAGCAGAGCTACTTTGGTCGGTTGCACAGTCTATCTCCAGATATGTGGTAAGCCGTTCATTTCTACTATGAGAGTGCACCAGACCTACTGGGCCACGACTTACGCCGCCGCAGTGAGTCGTCCCGTTCTGAGGGAAAGCTCACGCGGATGCCAGCACGCAGGCGAAAAGCACATGACGCCGCCTGATAAAATGCGGCAGAGCTTTCCGTAAAAGCGGTAGGTTTAAACAAAAGTGTGTCTGCATAACACCCTCCCAGTGTACAAATGTACAAATAAGATTGCCAGTCCTCCGGCTGCCGGGATTACGATGATATCTAGAGCCGGGGTGGCAGATGCCGGGGGAGTGAGTCACATCCCTAGTCCTGTATCCAAGCGCGGAATACCGGTCAGTTGCCTGCCAGTAACGCGTCTTGACAGTCAGACAGCGGAAACATTTTTGCCCACGGCAGGTGCGGAGAAACGCAGCCCTGTGCGTCCCTCCGAACATCGCCCGCTGCGGCACTTGACCGCGATGTAGCGGTAAATCAATAGTGAAGCTGCCCCAGATCGAGATCAAAAACGGGTGTCTGTAGGAGACCCCCTATGACTGAGTCGACGATTGCCGCACGCTGATCTGACCCAAAAGGTGATCGAGAGCCGAACTCCCTGAAATAACGATTAGCCCTTCCCTTCCCCATCGCCAGCGCCGCATTTGGGCGAACTGAAGTTCTTGAGCCCTAATCGCCTGTGTTGTGAGCACCACTGCTTCAACTGAACAAAGTATGCCCGAATCATTGATTAATGATTGCTGCACCTAGTTCATTACAGCCATGCACAAGAGTGTGTTGTCTGTGGACGTGAATGAAATTAGGGTCTGTATATATTCCTTGAGAGGTAACGAGCATGCCCATAGCAGTGATAATTGAACAAAACGGTGGCCCTGAGGTTTTGGAGCTTCGTGAAATCGAACGCCGGAAGCCCAATAAAGGCGAGGTTTGGATCGAACAAAAATCCATAGGCGTCAATTACCTGGACATAAACCATCGGGATGGCTCGGTACCCGTTTCCTTACCTAGCGGAATAGGTATTGAAGGCGCTGGGCGAGTCGTCGAGGTGGGGCCTGAAGTTCAGGGCATCACTGCTGGGGATCGCGTAGCCTACGCCCTCGGCGAACTGGGCAGCTACGCGAGCGAGCGGATGATCAGCGCTGACCGTCTCCTTCCCTTGCCAGATTGGGTAAGTTACGACGACGCCGCCGCCATTACGCTCAAAGGACTCACCGCCCACTATCTTCTTCATTCCACCTATGAAGTGAAACCTGGCACTAGGGTGTTGATGTACGGTGTTGCTGGGGCTCTGGGTCAGACGCTTGCGACCTGGGCAAAGAGTTTGGGAGCTATCGTGATTGGTGTGGTGGCTGATCAGCAAAGCATCGAACTCGCCAAACAGGTAGGGTGCGACTCGGTGCTAATCTGGGATGAAAATCAACTGCCTGTCCAAGTGGCAGAGTTGACAGATGGGAAAATGGTCGACGTGGTATATGACGGTATAGGTAAGGACTCATTTGATACGTCACTTGCCTGCCTACGCACCCGAGGCACGCTGGTTTCCATCGGGGCGATTTCCGGCCTGCCGGATCCAATTGATATCGTAAAGATCAACAAAAAATCGCTTTATCTGACCCGTCCTAGCTTAGTTGCCTACACTACCGATCCGCAGGAGTACAAGGCACGAGGCGAGGCAGTGTTCAACGCGGTAGAAAAGGGCATCCTTAAACCGACAGTGTGGAAAACGTATCCACTTTCCCAGGTTCGCGAAGCCCACCAGGCACTCCAGTCTGGACAATCACGAGGAACGATTCTTTTGAAGCCATAGCCCAAGTCAGTTTCGATACTATTACCAAACCATGTTTTGGAGCACTTGCTTTGTTTCCAAGTAAACAAGGCAAGTAACCCGATAGAAACTTCCTGCACCACCAATCATCCACCGGATGACTCGCTCTCACATCCCTCTCCCCCCTTACCAGTTTGAATCCAAATACGCACCCGCTTAGCCCACTCTAGCGTGGGTGCGCGCGCAGTCTTATGATTGCCCTACGTTATCGTCCTGGACACTCTCGACATGAACCCATTTCAAAGCCAGTACATCGATCAGCTTTCTGCTTTCCTAGAGGTTCATGACCAAGGCTCGTTCGCCGCCGCTGCAAAGTCGCTAAATCGTCATGCGACGATAGTATCCAAGCGGATAGGAGAGCTGGAGGCACGTCTAGGCGTGCGTTTAATCGAACGTACCACGCGGCAGTTGCGATTTACCGAAGCAGGATTGTCCTACGTGCAGAGACTGAAGGCAGTCCGGGATGCTCTGGAAGACGCAGAGCGGGAAGTCAACGACAATGCTAAGCAGCTGAATGGAACTTTGCATGTCTCCGTGCCAGGTGCGTTTGGCCGTTTATGGCTGGCCAAGCTGATCGCGCAGTTCGCCCAAAAACATCCAACACTAAAGGTGCACGTAGAATATTCAGAACGATTTGTCGACATCATTCACGAACGCTTTGATGCCGCGATACGAATTGGAGAGCTCCCCGACAGCCGACTACGAGCAAAACGTTTAGCTGATAACTTCAGGATATTATGTGCTGCCCCGTCGTATCTAGCGGAGCATGGGACACCGAAATCTCCATCAGATTTGATCTCTCACCACTGCTTCGGTTTTACAGAGCTGGCGAGCTATCCTAGTCTTATATTGAATGACGGAAATCAACGGGTATCGACCCAAATTGATTCGAAGTACCTAAGCAATGATGGGGAAGCGCTCTTGGTGGCAGCGAAAGAGGGCCTTGGGATATTGGCGGGTAGTGAATGGCTAATGAGCAGTAGCTTAAAGTCAGGAGAGCTTATTAGAGTTCTACCTGACTGGCGGCTCGATATCCAATCAGGGATATATTTTGTGAGGCCTTCAATTGAATTTCCGCCGACAAAGATTCGGCTGTTTAAAGAATGGATTGAGCAAGCATTCGAAAACAGGGTTCCTTGGCAATAAACCAACAAAGGGATTGAATACGTGATTCAATCCCTTTGATTTTTTAAGAGTTGCTTGGGAACGCCATGGATAGATTGTTAGCTTTTTGATCAGCTTCCGGCCAGCGTTGAGAAATCGTTTTCAAATCGGAATAAAAGCGTGCGGCGTCCGGGCCGAACATATGGGCATCACCGAACTTTGATCGACGCAATCCTCCGAAATTGTGATGACCAACCGGGACAGGCACCGCTACGTTAACGCCTAGCATCCCAGCCTTAACTTCGACCACGAACCGATGGGCTGACTCACCGTCTCGAGTGAAAATTACGGCACCATTACCGTATTCATGCGAGTTAGTAACTCGTATGGCATCGTCCAGAGAATCAACACGGACAATCCCCCGAACAGGCCCAAAGACCTCTACGTTATACATATCCATTTCTGTCGTCACGCCATCAAGCAGCGTCGCCCCAATGTAGAAACCGTCACCATCGAACTGTTGTTCACGCCCGTCAATGATTACGGACGCACCTTGATCAATGGCAGTTTCGATTGAGGAGATTACCTGCTGTTTGGAAGCTGAAGAGATGACTGCTCCAAAGTCGGCATTTTCGACGTTGTAGCCACCAACTTTCAAAGCCTTGATTTTTGGCACAATTAGCTCGATAAGCTTTTCAGCCGTTCCCTGCCCTACTGGCAGCAAGAGTGAAATGGCCATGCATCGCTGACTGGCTGCACCGTATCCTGCACTAACGAATGCATTGGCCGCCGCTTCAAGGTCTGCGTCCGGCATGACAACCATATGGTTTTTGCCGCCGGTGTAAGCCGCAACGCGCTTACTATGAGCGGATCCTTTCTGATAGATATACTCGCCAATTGCGGTTGAACCTACGAAGCTAATCGCGGGGACATCGGGATGTTCGAGAATGGCATCTACCACCTCCTTACCGCCATTGATCATATTCCAAAGTCCAGCTGGAAGGCCTGCTTCCTGCCAGAGCTGGCTAATCAAAAAGGTAGCGCCTGGCACCTTCTCTGACGGTTTTACAATCACCGCGTTACCGCAGGCTATGGCCATACTACCCATCATTAAGGGTACCATCACCGGAAAATTGAACGGCGCAATGCATCCGACGATACCGACAGGCTGCCGAATGGAATATACGTCAATCCCTCCGCCAACGTTGAGGGAGTACTCCCCCTTGGACACCTGGGCAGCATTAGTAGCAAATTCAAGCGCTTCGAGGGCACGACCAATTTCCCCTTTAGCATCGGCTAGTGTTTTTCCATTTTCAAGACCAGTGACTTCAGCGATGCGATCAATATTGGCAAGCATCAACTCTCGCATTTTAAAGATCACCTGGAGACGACGAGCCTGCGAAGCACTGGCCCATTCAGCAGCTGCAATTTTGGCATGTTTGACAGCGTCTGCCACGGTTGCAGCATCTGCGTAATCTAGGTCGTAGAGCTTATGTCCAGTAGATGGATTGATCACAGGCCCAGTTTGACGACCATTGCCTGCTTCAGGCTTACCGTTATAAAAGTGTGATACTTCCATAATTACCTCCAATTTACTAAGTACGTGGCCGACTGGCCTTGCTTATTTGGTTATGACCGAACAGGGAATGGTGTAAATAAAGTCTGAACGCAGGAAAAATCCTTGTATAAGGATTCAGGAGACTCGTGTGACCTTAGAAAGTAAAGATTTCTGCAAAGAGAACCTAATGGGGTAAAAGATTTTGTTACCTCAGCATTGCCCAGGGCCAGATTCAGATCTTTCAGCATCAGCTGTAGCTGAAATCCGCCGTCATAGTTGTTACTTGACGGTGCTTCTTCTTGTACGCCAGGCCATGGGTTCCATTTGTTGATAATGAAGCTGCCGCCAGAGCTGTTTTTAATAACATCCGACAACAGACTTGGATCTAGACCATTTCTGACACCCAGAGCAATCGCTTCAGCAGAGGCTGCCATGATTACCGCGGCGAGCATGTTGTTACAGAATTTCGCTACCTGGCCAGATCCAGCAGGGCCCATGTGAACAATCACGTTACCCATAGCTTTCAATATGGGGTAGGCCAAATCGAGTGATTCTGCATCTCCACCAACCATGAAGCTTAGTGTTCCACTAGCCGCACCCCATGGCCCGCCCGAAACAGGTGCATCGACAATGGGTAAGGACAAACCTGCTGCAACGGCGGCCACCTGCTTCGTCGTTTCAGCTGAGATCGTCGAGCAATCAATTATGAGCGGGCGATGCTTGAGCGAAGGGATGACTCCATCCGTGCCTATGTAGAAGTCGCGTACAGCAGCATCACTCGGTAGCATGCTGACGATCACATCCGATTCAGCCACAGCGCTATGCCGACAATCCGCGATTTTGGCGCCCCGTTCACGCATCGTCTGTAGTGCAGTGGGATTCAAGTCAAAAACAGTAACTTGATAACCGGCGGTGATTAGATTAGCCGCCATAGGGGCCCCCATCGCACCGAGTCCTATAAAACTGATCTGCATCATATTTAAACTCTGCCGTCGTTGGTTATTGTAATTGTCGTTCCTGCACGGGTTCACAGATCGTGCGAGGAATCCGTCCGCAAGCGCATCCTCAGAATAGGACGCGGGCCCCTTTTATTACCAATTTTTCCATTTGAGGCTAAAAATCGAGGAATGTCGCGCTCAGCAGATAGCGAGCACCTAGAAAATTAGTTTTCTAGCAATCAAACATTAGATTCAGATGAATACTCGCAATTCAAACGCAGAAATTCATTGATGCAGTTGATGCAGCACATTGATGCATACGTTTTGGCTGCTTAAACGGCAAAAATCAGCCAACAATGACTTCGTGCATCGTGCCGCGTATGCGCCTTGCTAGATATCTCGCCTGGCGTATCGGCTCTATGACGAACTAAAGATGCCTTCAAAAGAACTCCATACAAAAACAACAGGAGATCTACATGAATACTAACGTTGATGCTCTAAGGGCTGACGTAACCCCCAGGGCGACAACAACTACCCGGGCGGTGGTTGCGGCAGCCATGGGTACTGTTTTCGAATGGTATGAATTCACTCTGTACGGAGCACTGACGTCTGTTATTGCTTTGAATTTCTTCACCCAGCTTAGTCCTACGGTCGCTTTTGTATTCGCATTATTGACTTTTGCTGTTGGTTTCATAATGCGTCCTCTAGGCGCAATTATTTTCGGTCGTATCGGTGATAGAGTCGGTCGAAAGAAAACTTTTCTAATCACTGTAGTTTTGATGGGAGGCTCTACCGTTGCGGTAGGGTTCTTGCCCACATATGCCACGATTGGGGTTTGGGCGCCCGTGCTTCTCATCATCATGAGGATATTGCAGGGGCTGGCAATTGGGGGTGAATACGGTGGTGCAGCTACCTACGTCGCCGAGCATTCCGCTAAAGGCGTTCGAGGGCTAAACACCTCCTGGATTTCTGCTACAGGGGTCGGTGGACTGCTGGCTTCATTCGGTATGGTGATGCTATGCCGAGCGTGGGCTGGGGATGAATTCAATGACTGGGGCTGGAGAGTACCTTTCCTCTTCTCGGCAGTTCTACTAGCGATTTCATTAGCCATCCGCCTGAAGATGGATGAGTCTCCTGCTTTTGTGAAGATGAAGACGGAGGATCGACTTTCAGATAATCCCCTTCGGGAGGTCTTCACCGTATGGGCGAACATCAAGCAGGTTTTAATTGCTTTCTTTGGCGTGTGTGGAGGAATGGCGTGCTGCTATTACGTAGCCATGCTTTATCCTGCGTTCTTTATGACACAAGTCTTAAAAGTGGATCCACAGCAAGCTACATCAATGCTAACTCTAGCGATGGTTGTTGGCATTCCCGTATTCCTGGTTTCCGGGTGGATGTCTGACAAGATCGGTAGAAAGCCGGTACTGTTGGCTGGCTTTGTACTGACAGCAGTTTGTTTGTTTCCGATTTTCAAGTCCCTTGCACTTCACTCCAACCCTGATTTAGTGAACGCGCAAGAAAAATTTCCAATCGTGCTCGAAGTAAATAATGAACAATGCTCCTTCATGTTCAATCCAACCGGTACCCGCCGTTTCGTGACATTATGTGATGTGGCTCGGCAAGCTTTATCAGCAGCTGGCGTCAGCTATACTACTAATATGAACGTAGCGCCTGAAGACTCAGTGATCAAGGTAGGCAGCACCATAATCCGAGTTGCTGACGTTTGGAGTAATCCCGACGCCGATCCAGCTCTGAAGGTGAAAAAACTAGAAGCTGAGATTAAGCAAGCCATGATTAACGCTGGTTATCCAGCTAAAGCTGATCCTAACAAATTCTCTTATATTAAAGTATTTCTGCTCTTAACTGCGTTAGTTTGCTGTGGTGTTATTACATACGCACCGGTGAGCGTTATCCTTGTAGAAATGTTTCCGGCGCGCATTCGCTACACTGGGATGTCGTTTCCTTATCACTTGGCAAGTGGGTGGGTTGGCGGATTATTGCCAACTGTTGCTTTTGCACTTTCAGCACAGGCCGGAGATATTTACTTTGGGCTTTGGTACCCGCTTGCCTGGGCCGTTGTAGGATTGGTCATCTCTCTTGTTTTTCTCAAAGAAACAAAAGATGTCGACATTTCAAAATGACGCAAGGATGGCATGCTTGTGGTAAGGCATGCCAACTTTATATTTCGCAAATAACGGCTGAAGGTTTTGGCTAATATAATAGGAGAATTTTGATGGGCAACTATAACGCCCCCATTCGTGACGTACAATTCGTGTTGCACGAGGTATTCGATGCTCCGGCGGTTTGGTCAGCTTCCCCAGTTTTCGCAGATAAACTAGATCGCGAAGTCGCCGACGCCATACTCGTGGAAGCGGGCAAAATCGCATCACAGATACTGGCACCATTGAACCGCAGCGGAGATGAAGAAGGTGCAAAATGGGTAGCCGGTGATGTTTATACCCCCAAGGGCTTCAAGGAGGCCTATGCAACCTACATTGAAGGCGGTTGGGTGGGACTTTCAGGTAATACGGACTACGGCGGATTGGGCATGCCCAAAATGCTCTCCGTACACTTTGAAGAAATGCTATATGGTTCCAACTCAAGCTTCGCTCTTTATTCCGTGCTGTCCTCAGGCGCTTGCTTAGCAATAGACGCCCACGCAAGCGAAGACATTAAGAGGTTATTTCTGCCACCCATGTATGAGGGGCGCTGGGCTGGCACCATGTGTCTTACTGAGCCTCAAGCTGGCAGCGATCTAGCACAGATACGCACTCGAGCCGAGCCCCTTGAGGACGGAACCTATAGCATAACAGGGAGTAAGATATTTATTACCGGAGGAGATCACGACCTTACAGAAAATATCATCCACCTAGTGCTCGCACGAATCCCTGGCTCCCCAAGTGGATCTAGCGGATTATCGCTTTTCCTCGTACCAAAGCGCCTAGTGACTGAAAGAAGTGTTGTTGCAGGCGCCAACAGGGTGTCCTGCGGATCCATCGAACATAAGATGGGTATAAAAGCTTCTGCAACTTGCGTGATCAATTTTGATGGTGCGGAAGGCTACTTATTGGGTGACGTTAATAAAGGCCTTACCGCAATGTTTACCATGATGAATTATGAGCGGCTCTCCATCGGTATTCAGGGATTAGGCTGCGCCGACGCCTCTTATCAATCAGCAGTAGCGTATTCCCGTGAACGGCATCAGGGACGTACTCGCAAGGCTGATCCTGCCGGGCATACCGCCGCAGCACCCATTATCGAACATCCAGATGTTCGGCGAATGCTACTTACTATGAAGGCATTGACTGAAGGCGGCAGAGCCTTCGCGTGTTACCTGGGATCTCAACTGGATATCATGAAGCACGGAACAAGCGATGCGCAGCGCAAAGCTGAGTCATACGTTGCTCTTCTAACTCCGGTAGCTAAAGCTTTTTTCACTGATAATGGTCTCGAATGTACCATTCTAGGTCAACAAGTTTTCGGTGGACATGGCTACATCAGAGAATGGGGACAAGAGCAATTGGTGCGAGACGTCCGCATATCACAAATTTATGAAGGGACAAACGGCATTCAATCTCTAGATTTGCTTAGCAGGAAGGTAATCGCGGATAAAGCTGCCGCGCTTCGGTCTTTCTGCTCCGAACTCGACGATCAAGCTGAGCACCTAAACTACCGTGCGGAATTGCGCTCCGCTCTAACTAGATTCGAGGAGCTGAGCAATTGGTTACAGGATCGCGCACTAATTGAGCCTAACGTCGTAGGTTCATCATCAGTCGAATATCTACACTTCTTTGGCTACGTAATCTACGCATGGCTTTGGGCAAAAATGTCAACAGTCGCCACGTTGAATATTGAGTCGGATGAATCGTTTTACGCAGGAAAAATCGCTACAGCCGAATTTTACTTTCGGCGACTGATTTGCAGAATTAATGCCTTAGAGGCAAGCATATACGCAGGTTCGGATTCGTTGTTCGGTATTACTTCCGATCAGTTTTAAACTTGCATCCGCCGATTATGAGGGCAAAAAAATTGTCGATGATCGATAAAGTGAAAACTACTACTGCAAAGCAACCCACTTATAATGCCGACGACGTGCGAATCTCCTACCTTGACGGCAGAGCTGAAACCATCGGCTTGGACTCTGTCAACGCCGCACTGTCTGAAGTTGGTGTGCGTATTACACGTGTGGATATTCCCCCCGAGGCTCAACCGCTGCTGGCTAGATCACGGTATGAAGCGCTGGAGATCGAGGATCATAACGAGCTGATCTCGCTGTTCCCTTTGAATCGGGGGGAGCTTCTGGACGAGATTCGGCTAGCCGGCAGGCAACCAGAAATGCATCGTGGCGGATTTATGAACACAACGCTTCTGGGTGGCACGCCCTATCCGAAAGTTGTTGATGTAAAAAAAATCCCATCAGCTGAGCTTCCCGTCTTCCAAAGCAAAATGTCCAAGCTACATTCCAATAGCTCTGAAGACGGGGTGGGTATTGATGAGGTGACCACGATTCTATCTGGAGGTGAGTCTCTGTGGTTCTTCAGACTCTTGGATAACACTGTCGTTAAAGTAACAATTGGCCCTGTGGATCATCAGGATAAGGCATGGCGAATTAGCTATCCAGGATTAGGAATTCATGGAACCTATCTGGATTCGGGATGTGGAATCCTAATCGCCTATGCGCATGGTCCAAATTTTTTTCAGGTAAGATATTCTGATCCGAGCATTCAAGGTGCTGAGATGCTGGGAACAAACCCTTGGATTGATTATAGCGGCGAAACCCCCATACTAATCAAATAGCCTTTAGTTAATCTCCTTATAGCAGCGACATACGTTGCGCCTAATATCATGGATAGCTTCTACGAGGCTATATAAGCCGCCCAAGCCAAAATAGCCTCGCTCGTACGCAAACAAGGGGTAACTGCCATCCACGTCAGACATCATTAATTTTGATGATTGTTTTACCAAGCCCTTTCCCCGTTAACGCGTATTCAAGCGCTGGGATAAAGTCGTCAAATTCATATTGCCTACCAATGGGCGGGGAAAGACGGCCTTCTGCAACCCAGCTCAAGAGTTCCTGCAGATGTCCTTCAGCTTTTTCCACTTCGTAGAGAGTAAATTGGCGGACATCCACGCCGACGAGGGAGCCCCCCTTTAGCAGCGGTAAATTTGCACGAAGTGAAGGGATTGGCCCGCCGGTGAACCCTATCACCAGGTGTCTGCCTCCCCAGGTAAGTGATCGAAAAGCCGGCTCAAACAGGGGGCCGCAGACTGGGTCAAACACTACATTTGGCCCCTTTTGCCCACACAGATCTTTCACCAATTCACGAAATTCTACAGCGCCAGAATCGAGTACGTGATCTGCCCCCAGCTGCTGCGCAAATGCACGCTTTTCAGGCGAAGACGCTACTGCTATGACCTTCGCCCCAAGGCATTTCCCAACTTGGATTGCGGCTGAACCTACCCCACCTGCGGCTCCAATAACGAGAAGTATCTCACCCGGTTGCAAGTTTCCTCGATCGCGCAATGCGTGCAATGCCGTGACATAATTGACTTTGAATCCAGCAGCTTGAGCGTATTCCATCCCATCCGGAATTTTAACAACGGCGGTATCCACTACCACGGTTTGCTCCGCAAATCCGCCATGAATTTGGGTGATTACTCGATCACCAACTGCAAGGCCAACCACACCATCACCAACAGCTGCAATCTTGCCGCTGATTTCCTGGCCGGGGACGTGTGGCAATAGCGGCTTAACCTGGTAGCGCCCGAGTGACTCCAGTGCGTCTACATATCCTACTCCGCATGCAGCTATTTGGATTAAAACCTCACAATTGCCGGGGGTCGGATCAGTGACTTCCACCATCTTGCAGTTCGATAGGGAATCCAAACTGTTAGTCTCAACACGTTTCATGTGCGTCTCCTATAGCAGCAAACACGTCTGGGGGAGCGTTTGTTCATTTAAAAAAAACCTCTAAATTCGGTTATATTTCATAGCAGCTCGCACTCAATTCGCAAGGGCAGTAGCCATTTTCTACAGAATTGATCGACAGCCTGATCTGGGTGTTGCGACACAAAAGGCCATTCTTAGGCCTTTTGTGTGAACGTGTCAGCGAAGAGTCAAATTGACCTGCTTAAAACTCTCGAAATGAGTTCGATACGGTTATGCTGCGCTTTTAGAGAAGTGGGATGCTGTAGCTTACAAACACCCGGTTCTGATCTTGATCGCGCGCGGCTTCGCTATTGGATTTACCGTTACGCCAACCGAAGCCAACACCTTTGAGCGCTCCCGACTGAAGGACGTAGTCCAGAAAGATATCCCTTTCCCATTCCTTCTGATTGTCGCCGGACCTCGTCTTGATATTGTCGCCGGAGAGGTACATGACCGAGGCTTTCAGGCCCGGGACACCTAGGGCAGCAAAGTCATAGGCGTACTGACCGAATGAGGTACGCTCCCCTGCCCGGGTGAAGCTCTGGATCAGACGATCTGTATACAGGTACAAGCTGCTACCCCCGGCGCCTTTATCCACCAAGCTACCCTGATTGAGCTGGGTGAAGCTGCTATCGTCCGAAACGCTTTGGTAGCCCGCAGTTATCGCATGCCCGCCAAGGGTGTATATCAATGCAGCGCTCCAGAGACGGTTGTCGATCACTCCATCACCGTTTTTGGTGTAGCCACTGATTCTGTAACCGGATGTACCCGAGCTGTTTTCACCTGATGAGTCAGTTTTGAAGTAGCGCAGGTCGGTTTTCAGGGATTGGTTGTCAGTGAATGCGAGCGTGTGAATCAGTCCGAAAAATTGCTGGTTATAGTAATTCTCGAGATGGGCATAGTAGTACTGAGCCGTCAGATCCTTGGTGACTTTCCAGTCGCCCCCGACGAAGTCGAACTGGTTGCTTTCACGCGTTCCGCCCATAGCGGCCAGCCCCGTCTGATCAGTTGAACCGCGACCGGTTGCATGTTCAATTCGCCCGCCCGTCAGGGTCAGATCCTTGAACTCGCTTGAGGTGATTTGGCCGCCCTCGAAGGTTTGTGGAAGCACCCGTCCATCGTTGGCGACCAGAATCGGCAGTTTCGGAATCAAAGTGCCATAGCGCAGTTCGGTCTTCGACATTTTGACTTTTCCGGTCAGCCCCAGCCGGCTCCACTCGTCCACAGCGCGGTTGTCACTGTCCGAGGGAATCATAGAGCTGCCGACGTGACGTCCCTTGCCAGTGTCCAGGGTGATGCCCAGCAACCCCAGGGTATCAATACCAAAACCAACGGCACCATCGGTATAACCCGACTTGAAGTCCAACATGAAACCCTGCGCCCACTCTTCGGTTTTTGAAGGGGCAGCGGTACCATCCCGGTTGTCGTTATTGAAGTAGAAGTTCCTTATTCCCAAGGTAGCTTTGCTGTCACTTATAAAATCAGCAAACGCGTGGCCACTTATGGCAATACTGACAAACACCAGATTTGCAGATATTTTCTTCAGCCTCATTGTATAACGCTCCGATTTTTATTATTTGTTAGTAACAGAAGCAACAATAAAATCTTCCAACCAAAACCCACAAAGTCTGCCAATAATACTAAAACATTGACAATGTACGGTGGGAATGTCCTTATTTTAATCTAGAGATGCAAGCCAGCCTTAAGAATCCGATTCACTGGGTTCGTTTTATCCGAAAATTTCCCTTCACGCCATCTACAATCTTTGCAAATAACTCAGCTATTCCTAACGTGATGTAATCAAGCACTAGGAATTTGAAGCTAAACGGACAATTGCATCACGACTGCCTGCTTGCTCTCGAAGTAAAAATTTCTGAATTTTCCCAGTTGCGGTTTTTGGCAACTCCATAAAAACCACTCTGCGCGGACATTTAAACCGAGCAAGACGAGCTTGGCAGAACATCATTATTTCTGCCTCGGTCGGCGGCTCGATACCAAGTTTCAACTCGACGAACGCGCAGGGCACTTCCCCCCATTTGTCATCAGGCTGAGCGACAACAGCGGCATGTAAAACAGCTGGATGACAATGGATGGTTTCTTCGATCTCTACGGACGAGATATTTTCCCCTCCAGAGATAATGACGTCCTTGCAACGGTCGGTAATTTGTACATAACCGTTGGGGTGCACAACGGCTACATCACCAGTATGAAACCAGCCGCCTTCAAAGGCTTTTCGGGTTGCGCCTTCATTCTTCAGATAACCCATCATCACGGTGTTGCCCTTGAGCAATAGCTCTCCCGTTGTTTGGCCATCTTTCGGCACTGGCTGCATAGTTTCCGTGTCCGCGACCATTAAGCCTTCGAAGGCTGCTGCTCGAGCCCCTTGGCGTACACGGAAAGCGCCCTGCTCACTCGGTGTCAAATCGTCCCAGCCGTCTTGCCATACGCAGCTAATCGGGGTGCCGGAAACTTCAGTAATTCCATATACGTGATCAACGTCGAAGCCTTGTGAGACCACGGCGTTGAGTACGGTGGCCGGGGGTGGGGAACCAGCAGTCAGCACCCGAACCGGAGTTTTAAGCGCAGGACGATCTGCCGCGTTCGCAATCATGGCCATAACAATGGGCGCCGCACAGAAGTGATCGACACCATAGTTATCTATCGACTCATACACCGTCTCTGCGGACACTTTTCTCAGGCACACGTGCGTGCCGGCCGCTGCAGTGATAGCCCACGTAAAACACCATCCGTTAGCGTGGAACATAGGGAGTGTCCACAGGTAACGAGGAGCCCGAGAAAGCTGCCAGTTAGTCATCTGCAGCATACTCATGAGGTATGTGCCGCGATGACTCGCTACGACACCCTTCGGATCACCGGTTGTACCTGAGGTGTAGTTGAGCGCTATCGGCTGCCACTCGTCACTGGGCCATACACCCTCGAAATCAGGGTTACCACTGCCGATAAACGTTTCGTAATCGACCTCCCCAACGCTCGCGGAAAGTGGGGCCAGGTGATCATTGATGTCGATGACAATTGGACGATGCTCTAGGAGTTCAAGAGCGGCATTAGCCAGTGCGGCAAACTCTCGATCCACCAAGAGGAGCTTGCATTCCCCGTGACGAAGTATGAATGCCACGCCTTCAGCATCCAGGCGATAGTTAACGGTATTCAGAACCGCGCCGCAGAGGGGTATCCCAAAATGCGCTTCGAGCATGGCAGGGGTGTTGGGAGACAGAATTGAAACGGTGTCTCCGGCACCCATTCCCTTTTTGGAAAGAGCTGAGGCCAGTCGATAGCAACGTTCGCGGGTCTCACTCCAGGTTCTGCGAAGCTCACCATGTACAACAGCTACTCGATCCGGGTGTACAAGCGCTGCCCGATCTAGAAAACCAAGTGGAGTCAGGGGCAAATAGTTTGCCTTGCAGTGTTCAAGCCCATTCTCATAAGCACCAGGTTTCATGGTGTTGTCTCCTTATTATTGTGATGAAAAGTGGAAAACGCGCTAACCGGTTCCCGATCAGTGACCAAGGTGTTCTCGATACTGGACTCGTCGGCGTATCCAAGACTCATTCCGCAAACCAGCATTTGATCTGCCGGGATCATTAGGGCTTGCGAAATAACGTGGTGATATTTCAAAAAGGCTGCTTGTGGGCAGGTGTGCAAGTTCCTCCCCCGCGCCGCCACCATCACGGCCTGCAGGAACATTCCGTAGTCAAGGAGACTCCCTTCTTTTAGCACTCGATCTATGGTGAAGATCAAACCAACTGGCGCGTCAAAGAAACGGTAATTGCGGCCGTGTTGCGCATGCATTCGCTGCTTGTCGCCCTTCTCAATTCCCAGCAATCCGTAGAGTTCCCACCCTACCTTCCTTCTCCGATCCACGTAGGGTGAAGTCCATTCGCGTGGGTAATATTCGTATGCATCTTCAAGGTGGCTGCTGAGTGACGGATTGTTGTCGACCTCAGCGATGGCGCATGAAAGTTGAGTCTTTGCTTCTCCAGTAACAACATGAACGCGCCAAGGCTGCATGTTCACTCCAGTTGCGCAGAACCGAGCGATATCAAGGATCGATTCAATTTCTTCGCGTGGAACAGGAGTGGGCAAAAAAGCCCGAATGCTGCGTCGTGAAGCTATCGCCCAATCAACCGTTTGGCTAAGAAGTTCAGACGATATTGGCGGTTTGGATAAGCGATTCATTTTCATGCCTTAGAGTCCACGGATTCAGCTACAGGCGGATGCATCATGGTATTAGCTAGATAGGGCTGGGGCCTTTCTGACTTGAGTCGAGTCTGCGCGGGACTGATTGATCATGGTGACTGCGACAGCGCCAATAAGGCCAGCAAGGCTAATGGCCATGAAGTTTTTCTCAAGCGGAAGGTTTAATGACACCAACCAGCCAATGAGAACAGGTGCGACGATAGCGCCAATTCTTCCCACACCAGACGCGAAACCCACGCCGGTTGAACGAATCGATGACGGGTAGAAATCCCCAGCGTACGCATATGCCAACAGCTGGGTACCAAGGGTCGATGCACCAACAATGAACACTACCGGGAAAAGCAAAGTCGTTGAGCGCGTATAACCCAGAATGGTTAAAGCAATTGCTCCTACGATATAAAAGCAGACCAGTACATGTTTGATGTTTAGCTTGTCGCTTAACCATCCTCCACCAATTGCACCGACGATGGCCCCCACATTGAAAACAATCACAAAGTTCAACGCGGAGCCAAGACTGAACCCCGCCATCGCCATAAGCTTGGTCAACCAGGAGTTAAGGGCGTACACCATGAAGAGGCCGGTCATGAACGCAGCCCAGATCATGACGGTGCTAAAGCCTCGACCATCCTTGAACAAGTTACGAACTGGCGCTTCCTGCTTTTCCAATACTGTGGCATTTCCCGTCATCAAAGTGTTTTCGTCGATAATGAGAGTAGGGTCTATCTTGCGAGCAATAGCCCGCAGCTCATCCTGACGTCCGGTTTTAAGCAGGTAGGCTATGGACTCAGGCATGGTCTTCAGGATCATAGGAATCAGAACCACTGGCAGCAGCGCTACGTAAAACACCCACTGCCACCCATGACTCTCAATGAGTTGCTTGCCAGTTAGCGCAACCAAAATTCCGCCCACGGAGTATCCCGCGAAAACGAGGGTCACCAGGCGAGTACGGAGTTTGAGTGGAGAAAACTCTCCCATCTGAGCGGTGCAAATTGGCAGTACGCCGCCGATGCCAAGGCCCGCGATGAAGCGAGAAATGCTGAAGCTTATTGGGTCACTGGTGAGACCAGCCCCAGCAGTGAAAATACTGAACAAGGCCACACAAATTGCGATCATCTTGGGACGCCCGATACGGTCAGCTAACGTTCCAAGAAATATCGCTCCGAGCATCGTTCCGAAGAGCGCAGAACCAGCCATGATGCCGGCACTGGTTGGATCAATGTTCATGTCCTTCATGATCGCCGGAAGGGCTGCACCGACTACAGCGAGGTCATAGCCATCGATGATCAGAATGAGGACACACCAAAATAGAATGAGCCCATGGAAGCGGTTGAACTTCGATTCAACCGCGAGTGCATAAACGTTTACCGGCTGCATATCGCGTCTCCTTCGATCTTGTTTTTTTTGTGAAGTGCACTTGTATGTGCGTCGTCAGGCACCAGGTCCTTGACGCCATATCGAGATTGGGAACGCACCGATTGGAGGGCTCGGTGGTGTACTTGATATGCAACGCCAGGGTGACCTGCTTCGCATCGTAGGAGTTGACGTTGCTGCGGCCTATGCCCGACGACATCGTTCTGCTTGACCGTTTTGGACACCCATAGCCGGCCAGAAACGACCAGGATGATCTTGGGCGGAAGATGTTCATAGTATGCGTCCGGCCAACCACCCTTCCTGCCCCCGACGCCAAAGGCGATGGTGTCCCCCTACTGGCTCTTCGCGGGGTCGTTGGGTAGTGGAAAACGGGAGGCTGCCATCATGCGTCCCATCCAGTCGGCGCGACTGAATGGGCATGATCCGTATGTTTACTTGAAGGACGTCCTCACGCGGCTGCCGACGCAGCGGGCGCGTGTAATTGAGGAACTGCTGCCGCATAGGTGGCAAGCGGTTTAATTACGCAAAGCGTGATGCTCGGACGCATACCTTTTATCGGAGGAAGCCAGCGTTATTGCGACAGTACCTCCGTGACGGATTTTGAAATCGGAGTGGTGTTCCGGCCAATCAGGCGGCTTAACTCGTGGGAGTCGTCAAATAGTGCACCCTTTGCTGCTGCGGCATCCGAATCGGCGAGCAGCGAGGCAAGCCCTTCGGGAAGCCCCATACCGACTAAGGCTGCCTTGTATTGTTCCTCTGGAAGATCGGTGTAGGCAACCGTCTTACCAGATTGAAGGGAAACGTCAGCAGCCAACTCGGCCAGAGAGTAGCTGTCGTCGCCAGCAAGTTCGTACACCTTGCCTGCATGGCCCTCGGTAGTGAGGACAACCGCAGCGGCCTCGGCATAGTCGGAACGAGCAGCAGAGGAAATGCGACCTTCGCCTGCGCTACCCAAGATAGCGCCATGCTCTACAGCTGGCTTTACACCGGCTGTGTAGTTCTCGTTGTACCAACCATTGCGCAGCAGTACATAATTCAGCCCCGACTCAGATAGAGCTTGCTCAGTATCAAGATGCTCTGCTGCTAAACCCAATCTCGATTTTTCGCCATGAAGTACGCTGGTGTAAGCCAGCAGTTGAACCCCGGCAGCTTTGGCGCAGTCGATCACGGCACGATGCTGCGGCGCGCGCTGTCCGACCTCGCTGGATGAGATCAACAACAGCTGATCGACACCAACCAGCGCGCTTTTTAGTGTTTCGGGCAGACCATAATCGGCCTTCCTGATGTCGAGGCCTTTCGCCTTGAGGTCTTGCGCTTTAGAAGGATCCCTCACAAGCGCAATCACGTTTTCTGGATTGACGCGCTTGAGCAGCGCATCGATTACAAGTCGGCCAAGTTGGCCGTTAGCACCGGTGACGGCAATCATAAAAGTACCTTGAACAAGATGTGATGAGGATTCATCCTAGTCTCAAGGCTAACCAATAGTAAGTACGTACAAAAAGGTAAGTATGATAAACAAACATCAGCAGCGTCCTCATAACTTCGCGGCAAAACTGCGGCGTGGCGAGTTGATGGATGCCGATTGTCCGTCTCGGGAGGTGCTCAAACACATGACCAGTCGCTGGGGGGTACTGGTTTTGGTTGTACTCCTCAGCGGAACCCATCGGTTTAGTGAGCTACGTCGAAAAATAGGCGGGATCAGTGAAAAAATGCTTTCTCAGACCCTTCAGGGCTTGGAAGGCGATGGATTCGTTGACCGCATTTCTCACCCGGTTGTACCTCCTCATGTGGAGTACACCCTGACAAAAATGGGGGAACAGGCGGCATCAAAGGTAGAGGCAATGGTCGACTGGATCGAAGAAAACCTGCACGAGATAATGCGATTCAAGCGGGAGGGAGAGGTCTATAAGTGACAGCTCGGTGGCCTATTTCCAGGGCAGTACCAGGACATCTACGCCTGGGTTCAGTGTGCATTAGGTTCCCATCAAAATATGACCGACGCATACATTGAGCGTAACCCTTCGGCCAACTCACCAACCCAAAGTGAAACCTCTGACGTATCACAGGTGGCGTACGTGACACCAACACCGTAGCTGATAGGACAAGGTCAGAATAAATCTGGTAATTCCTGAACCCTCCTATATGGCAAAAGCTCCGCAATTCTGCTTGCTGGATCTCAACGCAGATATACGACGACATAGCGTGCGAACCGCTCCAGCTAGATGACCTGGCCGGACGCATACACCCATAGCTCGCTAGAAACGATCAGGATGATCTTGGGGGAGGATGTCCATCACCATTTTGGCGGGTGAAACGCGTTGCAGATTTCTGTACGTAACCTGCCGGGGAAGCAGTTCTCTTGTTCCGGAAGAAAGGCTTTTAAATTTCGCCCGGTTCGTCAGCATTGGAGCGGCGATAAGCGCCAGGGCTGACTCCCGTCCACTTTTTGAAGGCACGGTGAAATGCACTGCTTTCCTGAAAGCCTGTAAGAGCAGCTACTTCGGTTACGGTCATTTTCGGCTGGCACAGCAAATTGATTGCCATGTCACGGCGCAGATTGTCTTTCAAACGCTGATAGGTGACCCCTTCGGCTTGGAGCCTTCGCTGGAGCGTCGAATAGGACATGCGGAGCGTGTTTGCTACCTTATCCAGCTCTGGCCATTCCTCCGGATTCAGGCCTCTCAATTTCATCCGGATCTGGGCGCTAATGCTGTCCTCGTTACGATATTTCACCAGCAGACTGGCAGGCGACTCTTTCAAAAATACCGATAGGCTGGCTTTGTTTTGCGCGACCTTGAGGTTCAGAAAAGCGCGGTCAAAACGAATCATCGTTACTGGAGCACCAAACTGAATTTCTTCACAGAAGCGCATCCGATAGTCGCTGTCGTCCAGTGGTCGATTCGGCTTAAAGCAAAGTTCCTTTATCGGAATACGCCTGTTACCCAGCCAGCAAAGCAGTCCATGAACCAAAATCAGCCATGTTCCGTAGCTAAAAAGGCGACGCTCAACACCTTTGTCATGGATAACAATGACGGCGGAGTCGTCTTCAAGTTTCAGCTCACCGTGAATATCGTCCAATACGAGGCGTAAGAATTTTAGAATTCGGCGCAGCGCTTGCTCTAACGACTCGCAGTCAATTGAAGACTGGCACATCAATTGGAAGCTGCCTCGTCGCATTGGATGGCTATCGATTCCGAAAAATTCATCGTCGAGCAGATCTGAAAGTGCGACCCACAGGCGAGAGAATGCAGCAGCCGAAACCCTGGCTTGGGGAGAAGTCAGGAGTTCCGGGTCTATACGCGCTTGCTGCAGTGCGATGGATGTGTCCAATTGGCGTCGCGATGCGCCCTCGAGAGCTTCAAGCACCAAGCCAATTGAAGTCGTTCCCTTGTCCTGGATGAGCACACTTATTCCTCTGCGCAGATGATTTCTGACTTGATGCTGATCTTCAGGTCTCTTCGGTAATTCTACTTCGAACAACCTGACGAGCCTCAATTCTTTCTCTACGTTTCAGCTTCCCTGCATCGCCTGTCAAGCGCATGTGCCCCCCCTTCTAGATGCCTGGCCTCGATTGTCCAAAGCATTCAAATACGCTGAGGCATTTGAGCATTGGCAGGATCACTGACCACCGATCGGTTCAACAATCTTCGGCGTGGCTGCCACCTTTATTGAACCGATCCGGCCTTTGGGCCTTTTATCTGGTGGGCCGAGGTGCAAACGTGGTGCTGGTTGACGTGAACGAAACCGCTGGTGCAGCTCGCGCTGACGAGCTAGGAGAGCGTGCAATCTTCGTTCGAGCCGACATCACCAGTGAAAATGATTGCCGAACAGCAATCGCCTCTGCAGTTAGCACCTTCGGTGCGTTGCATGGGGTGATCAACTGCGCGGGTGTTGCACCAGCCGAGCGGGTTTTAGGTCGTAATGGCTCCATGGGCTTGAGAGTTTTCGTCGAACTGTTGAGATCAACTTGATCGGAAGCTTCAACATGATTCGCCTTGCCGCCGAGGCTATGGCAGGAGGAGAACCCAATATCGAAGGAGAGCGCGGCATAATCGTGAATACGGCCTCTGTCGCAGCGTTTGACGGTCAGACAGGCCAAGCCGCTTACGCCGCGTCCAAAGGTGGAGTCGCTGCCATGACACTGCCGTTGGCACGCGACCTGGCGCGTTCAGGCATCCGCGTTATGTGCATCGCACCCGGAATATTTGAGACCCCGATGGTGGCGGGTACCTGCCCATCGAGTTGGCCCACAGCTTGTTAGCCGCGGAGCACCGCCGCCAGTTGCTCAATCGCATCTGGCAGTACGCCGCCCTCTCCCACGCGCAGTTCAGCCAGCTCTATTTAAATCCGATCCATCGCTACGCCGAACAGGCCCAGCAACTCCCGGCCAGCGAGACGCACCACCATGCGTATCTCGGCGGCATGCTCGACCATGGACTGGAACTAGTCGCCTGTAGTTTGAAACTACGCCAATCCTATCTGCTGCCCTCCCGCACCGCGCCGGAAGACCAAGCCGCCCAGACTGACGCCTGGTCGGCCGGCATCGCCTATGGCGCGCTGCTGCATGATGTCGGCAAGATCGCCGTGGACCTGCTGGTCGAACGCCAGGATGGCCGTCTTTGGCATCCTTGCCAGGGCTTCCTGGATCAGCCCTACCGTTTTCGTTACGTCGGGATTACCACCTGCACGGCGCCGCTGCAGGCTTGCTCTACACCCAAATTCTCGACCGCCCGATCCTCGATTGGCTCAGTGGATTTCCGTCGCTGTGGGCCAGCTTGCTGTATATCCTGGCCGATCAGTACGAGCGTGCCGGCGTGCTCGGTGAGTTGGTGATTCAAGCCGGCCGCGTCTCCATCGCGCAGAACATAGGCGGCAATCCAAGCAAGGCGCTACAAGCACCGATTCATTCACTGCAACACCACTTGATCAACGGACTGCGTCACCTGGTTCAACACGAGCTGAAACTCAACCAGCCGGGTGCCGCGGGTTGGTTGACTCAAGACGCACTGTGGCTGGTCAGCAAAACGGTCACCGACAAACTGCGAGCCTATCTGCTGTCGCAATCGATTGAAGGCATTCCTTCCTCCAACATTGCGGTGTTCGATGAACTCCAATCGCATGGCCTGGTCGAGTCTAGCCCGGAAGGCAAAGCCATCAGGACCGCGCTCCGCTCGCTGAACGAACGGGCACAACGGATGACTGATGAGCGTAAGTTGAGCGTGCGGCATGATGGTCTCTCGATAGGACAGCAACGGGATGGAACGAATGCGGCTGTGGCTACAGCAACTGCCCGCCCGAGATGTCAAAAGTTGTCCCGTTAGCCCAGGCCATGTCATCGGACAGAATGGCGGCAACCGCACCGCCGATATCGTCCGGCAGACCGACACGGCCCAGCGCGATGCCCTGTGCCACATAGGCGTTCACATCCTTATTGTCGCGCACAGCACCACCACCAAAATCGGTTGCGATGGCGCCTGGGGCAATCGCATTCACCCGAATTTGGCGCGAACCCAGCTCTACGGCCAGGTAACGGGTCAGCACTTCGACTGCCGCTTTTACCGCCGCGTAAATGCTGTACCCCGACAGCGTAAAGCGTACGAAGCCGGACGAAACGTTCAGGATACGACCGCCGTCTTCCACGAGCGGCAACAGCTTCTGCGTCAGGAAAATCGGCCCGCGAAGGTGCGTGGCGACCAGTGAGGCAAACTGGTCTTCGGTCGCGTCAATAAAGTTCGCAAAGAGGCCATTGCCGGCATTGTTGACGAGGAAGTCGAAGCGCTCGCGGCCGAACTCGGTCTTCAGCGTTTCAGTCAATGCGCTTGAAAAAGCCTCATAGCTGGCGGTATCGGTAATGTCGAGCGGCAGCATCGCGGCCTTGCCGCCCTGCTCCTCGATTTCCTGCTTCAGCGATTCGGCTTCTGCCGCGCCGCTGCGATAAGTGCCGATGATGTGGACGCCGCGCTTGGCGAGGTGAAGAGCCATGTGGCGGCCAAGGCCGCGGCTGGCTCCAGTAATAAGAGCGATCTGATTGGTCATGGACTGTCTCTGCTAGGTTAGGCGCGCCTTTTGGCGCTTTCTTGACCTGCTCAAGATAGGCAATGACCGGTTTGTAACCCACGCCCAATAAGCTCAATTTATTGCCTGATTGTATCAATCATATTGCGTGGTGGCGGGACGTAGGCATAATCGGCTCATGAACAACGATCTTGCACCGCATCTTGATATAGCCCTGCGCCATGCGCCACCGGGTTTGACTACCACACAGATCCCGCGTGTGGACCTCTGTGTCGGACAAGGCTCTACAGACAAGGCGCCATGCCTGTATCGCTCGATGATCTGCTTCATCCTGCAAGGGTCGAAGTGCGTTGCGATTAACGACAATCTTCTGAGCTACGACAGTGAACAATATCTCATCAGCGCCCTGGATCTGCCTTTGATCGGACAGATTCTTGATGCTGAAGGGGGGCAGCCCTACGTTGCGGTATCGCTCGTGCTGGATCCGGCCATACTGGCGGAGTTGGCAGCGACCATGCCGCCGGTTCGCGAAAGCGAGCAAAAAGGGATTGGCATCACGATAAACCCGATGACCGCTCCGCTCCGCGACACGTTACTGCGCTTATTGTCATTGCTCGACACACCTGCCGATATTCCGATTCTCGGCCCCATGGTCGAACGGGAATTACTCTATCGTCTTCTACAGGGCCCCCAGGGGCGGCTGTTGCGTCAGATTGCCCAACCCGATGGCGCACTGGGCAGCATCCGGCGGGCCGTTGCCTGCATCAGGGACAATTACAACATTCGACTTCGCATCGAAGCCTTGTGCGATGCAAGCGGCATGAGTCGGGCGAGCCTGCATCGCCATTTTCTGTCGATGACAGGCCTCAGTCCCATCCAGTATCAGAAACAGCTTAGATTGCAGGAAGCTCGCCAGCTGTTGCTTGCCGGCGAGCATCGCGCGTCTGACGTGGCGTTCGTTGTCGGCTATGAAAGCGCATCACAGTTCACCCGCGAATACTCACGGCAATTCGGCGCATCGCCTGCACGCGACGTGCGTGAGATACGGCAGGCGATCGGCACTCCAACAAGGGCGTAAACCGCAGACTTGTCTACAGATTGTCTGAGAGTGTTGACGCCGACGCCGAATTGACCCACGTGCTGACGCAAGACTGACCCTCCTCCAAATAGGCACAAATCCAGCAAAGGTATGGTTCGCGGGGAATCAGACTGGGTCAGTGACATCTCGGCAACTGGGTCGATCCGGCGTCGGCGCCAGCACCCATTCATTTCAGGCGGTCGTCTCGCCGGTAGAAGAGGTCAAGGCAGGCGGGACAAAGTAGCAGAATGGAAAAACTCAAAAATGCTAATAAGCGCTTCAGTGAGAGTGAGCGATTCGCAAGGTCTCCAAAGTAGATCCTGCTTTCTATGAAAATTGGACGACGCATAGAGCGGCAGTAAGATCCCACACCGTCTGACTCGGGCATAACATTGATCAAAGATCAGTGAGGTAACAGTGCAACTGGCCCTCAAAACCGATGAACCCGCCCCTATCAATCGCGGCTGATGGATTGAACTCGTCCTAGAATCAGCTATCTTCATATTGGATCCAAAATAATAGACGGATATTTACATTGGGTAGTAGGTAAATGGAATGACCTCACCGAGTTAGAAATCCGAGTAAAGCAACAACTACCAGCAGGCTCATCAGGTGGGTGGTGCAGGGATGTGGCGCGGGAGGCCTATCCATCAGAAATGGAGGTCCATCCGCACATGCACGCCGACAATTTCAATCCGCTGGCTAAAACCTTCTATCGACCAATCGATGCCGTGTTGCGATGGTGCGATCTCATGCAATACGAGGCCGAAATAGTGCAAGCTGGCGACCACTGTCCGGAGAGGCTGGGGGCCTTATTCCCCCAATGGCCCTGCCTTCAGGCCAATCTTGAAAGACTTTACGATGCGATTCGGAACGGGGAATTGCCCTATGGCCACTTCGGTGTTTCAGTGCCGTTGGGAACGCCTTGGGACCCTGTTGCGTTAACGGTGCGCCACGCTGACTTGCGCCGCTGGATGCAACGGCACTATCCCGATCAGCGACCGGCGTTTCTGTTCGAGTCCGTCAATGACACCCATGAACACATCAGCCCAGCGGCTTACCTGTCCCTCCAGGCTGAGCGCGACGCCCTCGTGCAAGAACGCAATTCGCTGCAACGCCAGCTTCACGAAGTTGAGGCCGACCTCCAAGCACTGGGACTGGAACAGCAAAGCCTTAACGCCTTAGTGAAGTCACAGGGGCAACTCAGCGAGCGCAGCGAACACACCTACCTGCAAATCATTGGCGCCTTGATCCACACCGTCTTGGACGTGTCACCGGCCGGCAAGAAGCTGTCCGTGTTCGAAGATCAAGCCGCTATTGTCGATGCCGTGACCGCGCGTTTTGCAGACATATCTGGCCTCAAAAAGCGAACGTTGGACGGTAAATTCGCCGCGGCCAATCGCGTCCTCAAAAAAACCACGTGAGCCAAACAGCATTGCACTGCAATGCCCGCAATTGCAGTGCAATGACACCCTCGCCTTTCTGCTATTCAATTCAGGTCACGTCCCATCACGCGCCAACCGGCGCCAGGAGTGACCAGCATGTCCAGTTCATCTACCCCACTCGCTGACATCCCTCACCCACCGGCCGAACGCCACATCATGCGTCGCGATGAAGTAGAGCGCAAAACCGGGTTTAAACGGGCACACATCTACAACCTGATGAAGGAGGGTCGCTTTCCCCAAGCCAAACGCATTGGCCTGCGCGCCGTCGGCTGGGATTCGCTGGAGATCGAGCGCTGGATTACCGAACGCCTGGCACAGCAGGAGCACTGACCATGCGCGTGGTGTCGGTAATCTCCACCAAAGGGGGTGTGGGCAAGACCACGGTGACCGCCAATCTCGGTGGTCTCCTGGCCGATGCCGGCCTACGCGTGCTGTTACTGGATCTGGACAGCCAGCCCACGCTGTCCAGTTATTACCAGCTGGACCATGTCGCACCGGCGGGCGCCTATGAGCTGATCGCGCTCAACCTGACCGATGCCCCACAGATCATTTCCCGCACAAGCCTGGATAAACTCGACCTGATTCTCTCCAACGACCATCAGGGTCAACTCAACACGTTGTTGCTGCATGCTCCGGATGGACGCCTGCGTCTGCGCAACTTGCTGGAGGGGTTTCGCGATCATTACGACCTGCTGCTGATTGACACGCAGGGCGCGCGTAGCGTGCTGTTGGAAATGGCAGTCCTCGCCTCTGACTTAGCGCTTTCCCCGATCAACCCGGAAATGCTCGCGGCACGTGAACTGAGCCGCGGCACACTGAAACTCCTCGGCGACTTGGAGCCCTTCCGCCACCTCGGCATTGCCGTGCCGCCGTTGCGCCTGCTGCTGAACCAGGTGGACTCGGTCAGGCTGGACGCACGGATGATCGTACGCGGATTGCGGGAAAGCTTCCCTGCAACCCCCTCGATTTCAGTGTTGTACACCGTCATCCCCAATCGGGTGGCCTACGTGAATGCCGCCTCGCTGGGCCTGCCGGCTCACCGGGTGGAGGATCACCGTCCAAGCGGTCGACGTTCACCCTCAGCACTGGAAACCCTGCAAGCCCTGGCCTTCGAGTTATTCCCCGAATGGCAGGCCGCCATCTTGACGGTCGGCCCCAGTACGGAGAAACCGTTATGAGCATCGCCAATCTGACACCTCCCTACTCACTCGAAGCGGAGCAAGGGGTACTCGGCGGGCTGATGCTGGACAACAGCACCTGGGATTTATTGACCGATTTGCTGGTACCCGAGGATTTCTTCCGCTCCGAGCATCGGGCGATTTTCAAAGCCATCGTGGCCCTGGCGCAGCAAAACAAACCTTTCGACGTAGTGACCCTGGCCGAACAACTCACGGATCAGCCCGAACTGGGTGGGCTCGCCTACTTGGGCGAGCTGGCCAAGAACACGCCCTCAGTGGCCAATATCAAGACCTACGCCGAGATTGTTCGAGAACGGGCCCATCTGCGCCGACTGATCCAGCTCGGCTTTGCTTGCAGCCGCGAAGCCGCCGAACCGCAAGCGAGCAGCCAACAGGTTCAGGAACTGTTCGAGCAACGGCTGTTCGCGCTGGGTCAGGCGCAACAACGACAAGAATTCGTCGATCTGAATCACTGCCTACTGGAGGTGATCGAGGAGATCGACCAGCACTTTAACAGTGGTGAGATCACCACTGGCGTCCCCAGCGGACTGGTCGATCTGGACTTCAAGACCGCCGGCTTTCAGCCGGCCGACCTGGTGGTGGTCGCGGCACGACCGTCGATGGGTAAAACCAGTCTGGTGCTGAATTTTGTCGAAACTGCCCTCGCCGCTCGCCCCACCGCGTCGGTGCAGATCTACAGCCTTGAAATGCCGGCACGGGCACTGGTGTATCGGCTGCTGGCCATTCTGGGGCATCTCTCGCTGGCCAATCTCATGAAAGGCCAACTGAGCGACAACGATTGGCCACACCTGACAGCTGCCGCCGCCAAACTGCAGGGCTACGGAGAACGCTTGATCATCGACGACAGCCCGGCCCTGACCTGCATGGCGTTGCGCTCCCGTGCCCGGCGCGCGGCGCGCTGCTTCGGAGCACCCGCCTTGGTGATGGTCGATTACCTGCAACTGTTGCGAGCACCGGGCCGCGAGACCCGCAACCTGGAAATCGCCGAGATTTCTGCGGGTCTCAAGGCACTGGCCAAGGAGCTGAACTGTCCGGTCATTGCCCTCTCCCAACTCAACCGTTCCCTGGAGCAACGCAGCAACAAGCGCCCGGTACTGGCTGACCTGCGCGAATCGGGTGCCATCGAGCAGGATGCCGACCTGATCCTGTTTATCTACCGCGATGAGGTTTACCACCCTGAGAGCGCCGATCGCGGCACCGCCGAACTGATCATCGGCAAACACCGTAATGGTCCGACCGGTTTCCTGCGAGTCATGTTCATGGCCGAACAAACCCGCTTTACCTCCCTGCATGCCAACAGCGCTTGGCAAGGAGCCTCCTGATGTCTCAAGACCTTCCACAAACCTGCTTACCGACTCAGCATCCAATGCTCAATGTAGTGAACGAAGAATACTGCACCGTGGTGTTTCGTCTGCGACGCGGGCGCCCGGCAATGGGAGCATTTCTGCTCGAGCTGTCCCAGCACATTGAACGCGCGGGGACGGTCGAAATAGTCCGCTTCCAAGTCGGTGATGACTTGGGTCACCCACACGCATGAGGCTTGCAGTATGAAAACGCCGACTCAGGAGGACATCACCGGCAAGCTGCTGGCCGGCCACTTTGGGCACTGCCTTGAGGTGGATCACGTCGCTGACCCTATCGTCGATACGCCCATGCTGGTGACCCTGGAGCAGCTACGACCGTATGAGCACAACCCACGCTTCCTCCGTAATCCACTGTACGACGATCTCAAGGCCTCCATCCGCGAGCGTGGTTTGGATCAACCGCCCCAGATCACCCGTCGTCCCGGCGAGGCGTACTTCATCATCCGTAATGGCGGTAATACTCGCCTGGCGATCCTCGGCGAGCTGTGGCAAGAAAACCGTGATGAGCGTTTCTTTCGCATTCACTGCCTATTCAAACCTTGGACCAATGAAATCACCGCCCTGCTCGGCCACCTGGCCGAAAGTGATCTGCACGGTCAGCTCACCTTCATCGAGCGGGCGCTGGCGGTCGCCAAACTCAAGGCGATGTTTGAACAGGAGAGCGCCGCACTGCCACAACGCGAACTGGCCACCCGCCTGGCAGCAGGTGGTTATCCGATTTCACAGTCGCACCTCAGCCGGATGCTCGGCACCCTAGAGCACCTGCTGCCGGCCATTCCACAAGTGCTCTATGCCGGCTTGGGAAAACCCCAGGTCGAGCGCCTGATTGCTCTTCGTAGCCAGGCCGAACAGACCTGGAACCGCTACCCGTCGGCCGCCTATGCATTTAACGAGTTCTGGCTCGACACATTGGCCAACTTCGATGTCGAACCGGATGGCTTTGACGTGGAGCGCGTTCAGGATGAACTCCTTGAGCGGATGAGCCAATTACTTGGGCAGTCCTATCGCATGTTGGCGTTGGAGCTGACTGACAGCCAACGCCCCCAGTCGATACCTGGCATCGTGGTAAGCCCATTGCCCGAAATCAGCCAACCCTCGAACCCACTCGAAGCAGCCCCACACGCTCTCTCGGACTCTCAGCACCAAGACAACGACATCGCAGTGCAGTCCTCTGCGCAGATGGACGCCCCGATGGCGCCGTCGTCCAATCCCCTTTCACGGGTACAGCACATCCGCGAATTGATCGCACGCGAGACCATGAGCGAGCCATCGTCAGATATTGAGGATCACGCTGTCGCCCCAACGCTGCCCCTGGCTGACGGGTTTCACTCGGAGGATAGTCTCTGGCACATCGAACCCGCGCTCGACACCCCCGAGCAGCTGCGCTCCGCCATCGCCGACCTGGCACGGAACCTGGCGAGTTACGCCGGACAGGCCAACAGCGTAGTCGAGCAGCAGGACGGGCTCGGCTATGCCCTACGGATGGAGCCGCTCGAGCGGAGCTCACCCCGCTCCACTGGCGTTCAACTGCTACTGACCGCCCTGCTGCGGGCGCATGACGAGATTCATTGGGAGGATCGGCAACAACTGCCCGCGGCCCTGTTCGGCCAGCTGCTCATTGGTGCCTACGAGGTCCCGCTGAATGATCGTCCCGCCCTGAACGTGGGCTTGGAGCGTCTGCCTGACGCGCAGCTGAACCAGCTCTTTCGCCTTATCCGCCTGGCCCGACGGCTGATCGAGCAGACGCTTGAGCCTTCGCTCGCCCCTCCGGAGGCACTGTCATGAGCCTGTCCTTCAACCTGCTCAATCAGGCCATGCTGACCCAAGTGCTGCATGAACTGCGTCAGGGCAACTTGCAGCGCTGCAAGGCGTTAGGCTTGGGCGAAGACGACCTCACCCTGTTGCAATCCTTACCGCCCACCACCTTGTCGCGCCTGGCCCATGCCAGCGTGTCCTGGGTCGAAATCCGGATTGATTCACCGGTGCTACGGCGCCTGATTGAGCAAGCCGATCGCGACGAACAGAACGAGCGACTGATCAACCGGGCCCTCAAACTCGGCGCCAGCAGCACCATCATGTACCAGTGCTTCGGCTTGGCCCATTCGGAAACCGCCATGCGTCGCCGACTGCTGAAGATCGAAACCCGTAAGGGCCGTCCTCATCACCTGAGCGAAGCGCAAGAACATGCGCTCTGGCGGCGCTGGTGCCAGCTGCGTGAACAGGAAGGCAGCGAGGATCAACTCGACGCCATGATGATGCTGGCCGAAGAGCAACAGATCAGCCTGGTGGTGGTCTGGCAGCAAATCGCGCAGCACAGCTCTCAGCCGTGAGCGCTATGGCGACCTCCCGTTGGCAACGGGTGCTGCAACAGTGCGCCCGACAGTTAGAAGATCAGTGGCCTGCCCGTCCAGCGTCCCCCAAACCTTCCGTCTATGGCCTACAGGCCGGCTTTCTGTATAGCGGCCAATCCCTCGATAGCGTGCCACGTCGTTTGCTGCTGGACAGTCGCTTGACGCCGTTAGAACGCAACGCCTGGCAGGTGTTTCGCTTGTTGTTGGACGGTCGGGGCTTGGCCACACCCCGCTACCAAGATCTACAGCCTTATTTGTCGACCGTACCCTATGGCTCTGTGGCCTCTCGCGAGACCATCGCCCGCGTACTCACTGTGCTCAGGCTCACCCGCTGGCTCAGCCTGGTGGCGCGCGGACGTGACCCAACCACTGGGCGCCTGCAAGGTTCGCTGTATGTGCTACATGACGAGCCGCTGACCCCTGCCGAAGCCATGGAACTGGACCCTGATTATTTAGAGCTGGTCGGGCATTGCCTCGGTCACGCCGCCAAGAACGCCCGCATCGTTGCGCAGCACGTTCTGGAGGAGGCTCAGCGGGATACCGATATTGATCAGCGCCGACTGCCCACACGGCTGGATATCTTGGGTGAACGCTTGGTAGAGCAAGCATCGGTTACATCAGCCCCCGACGCTACCCTGCACGAATCCGAACTGGGCGAAATCGCCGCCGTTCGGATTCGTGCAACCCCCGGTTCGGAATCCGAACCCGGTCTAGAACCCAGCATTCACGGCAGCGTTCGGATTCCGAACGCTGCCTGTACTGTATTAAAAGAACGTATTAGTACTGTACTGCACGTGAGCTCTGGTATGGAAAAGCCGACCTTGCAGTGGCCCGCTGCGTTGCAGCTGAGCCCAGAGGAGCAACAGGCCGCGGTCATTGCGCTGAACAAACTGGAGCCCGGTGATCGCCAGGCGGTGTTGAACGAGGCGGGGGCCCGCTGCGCGGCCGGTGGCATCCGCAAACCCACCGCGTACCTGATGGGCCTGATCCAGCGTGCGCTACGCGGTGAATTCCATCCCTGGGCGGGTCAGGCAGAACCGTCAATTGCCGTCAGCTCAGGCCCAGCTGCAGCGCCACCACCACTACCACCACCACCACCACGATCCAGAAAGCCGGGAGAGCCGCTATCACCCCTGGTGCAAGCCTGCCTGGATGAGTTGCGCCAGCTCCCCACTAAACACCCTGGCGGTTAGTAGATTTGATGCCACTGGCATCAAGGCGGATTCCACCCTGAGCCCACAGATCATTGGGGAGCAGTTGTCCTCGCGACAATCATGTATCTCAATGGATTTGATGCCACTGGCATCAAGACGGATGCCGCTCTGAGACCTCAGATCGTTTGCGGGCAGCTGTCCTCGCGCCAATCATGGACCTCAGTGGATTTGATGCCACTGGCATCAAGGTGGATTCCGCCTTGAGCCCCCAGATCGATTGAGGGCAGTTGTCCCCGTGCCATTCATGGACCTCAATGGATTTGATGCCACTGGCATCACGCCAGGGAGCGATCAGCGACTCCTTCCAACCTCGGCAAACCGAACAGACCGCGTTCAGCTTTTGGGCTGCCCTTGCACATCATCCGCCGCAATGCTCTAGCCCAAGCACATGCGAGGACAACACCGTGGCCGATCACTACCAACTCAACCTGGGCTCATTGCGCAGCAGCATCACCCTGACCCTGCACACCCACCACGCCGCGCGCATTTGGCAAGGCCGGACAGCCCGCGAAGGCATTCACCCGATCATGGGCATGGCCGGCTATATCAGTGTCACCAACCTGATCAAACAAACCTCGGCCCACGACGATCCCTACGCCGACTGGGCCATGTTGCAACTTGAAGAAAAACTGCTGCAAGCCAAGGCCGGGATGCTGGAGCTGACTCAGCAACTGGATCGGGTCAAGCAGGACCTGCCGACCCAGATCGACATGGGTGACAACCTCAACATTCACCCAGTGACCTTGCCGTTGTACATCGGCAGCCAGTTGGGTTTCTTGGCGGTTTACCTGCTGACCGACTACGACACCTTGGTGCGTCGCACCTTACTGGCCCATCACACCGCGCTGATCGGGCGCGTCGACATGGAAGCCTGGATCGACGCCGGTGCCCATCTGCTGCGCAGCCTGTTCGGCCTGGCGCAACGCTTTCGGCATGCCGGGGTCACCCGTGATGACATGGCGGCGAACAACGCTCGTGCCTATGAGGCCATCGACAAGTTCGGCCTGCCTCCGCAGGACATTCTCGAAGGTCTTCGTCGCTCGCAGTTTGCACCGCCGATTATTCGCGGCGGTGCTGTGCCCATGGCGGACACCAAGGCACAAGTAGAGGGCGCGGAAGATCCGCCAGCGATCATGCCTGGGCCGGAGGGTGAAGCATGAACCCTATGAACCTGGCGCAGTCGATGCCCCTCGACGTGTTGACACCGGATGCCTATCGACAGCTCACACACGCTGCCTCCCTAAAAGGCCTTTTAAAACCTTTTAAGGGTAAGGGGGAGTTGGAACACCTGGCGCAGGTGGCGAGGGACATCGAGGTGCAGTTATGCCGGTTGATGGAGGCCGTCATGCAGCAGGCCGGACGACCACCTTACTCACTGCTGGACATGCGTCTGGTGCTGCAAAATACCGGCGCTGGTAGCACCTTTCTACGTTGGCGCACCCGCGACTTCGCCCGCATGGGCGTAGCGGTTTGGGAGCGGCACATGAGGAACCCAGCCCTGCCGCCCGCCGTGCGCGAGGGACTGCACCGATTCGAATGCGACCGCATTGCACTGAACCTGCAAATGAGCGTGGTGCATTCGCTCTTTCGCCAGGCCACCACCTGCGCGATCAAAATGACCAGTGCCGAGCAGGTGCTGCGCCAACTCACAACCGCAGTGGAGGTATCACGATGAGTACTTTTTTTGTCGGCGAAGGCAACATCGGCAGTGCGCCAGAATTCCAGGAATTTACCTCGGGCAATGACGAACCCCGCCGGTTGCTCCGGCTGAATGTGTATTTTGACAACCCCGTGCCACGCGATGGCAGCTATGAAGACCGTGGCGGGTACTGGGCACCGGTTGAGCTCTGGCACCGCGAGGCCGAACACTGGAGTACGCTGTACCAGAAAGGTATGCGCATCCTCGTGGAGGGTCGCACGGTCAAGGACGAGTGGGAGGACAGCGAGGACAACGCGCGGGTGACCTTCAAGATCGAAGCCCGCCGCGTCGGTATTCTGCCACACCGTGTGCACAGTGTGGCCATGCGGGAGCGCTCCAGTGAACAGGCTGCTCCTGGAAAACACGTCGAACAACGCCCTGAACCGACCAATGGCCAGAGTACTTTACCCGCCGCAAAGCCCAGGAAACGCAAGGCGTAATCGGCCAATAATCGATGGAGACCGGCATACCATTTGCGCCTCTGCGCGAATCCCCGCGACAGTGGTGGTTCATCTCTCGTGAGCCTGGAGGTCGCCGGTACGTGGCTTCCTTCATGGTTAATGTGGAGCTTCCGGTGTTCAGGTTTCTCGTTTCCCGCCCCAGCTGTTTCCCATGACGCTGCTCTGGATCCCCATCCGGAGCAGTGTTATGCGTCTATTCCTCTGCGAAAAACCCTCTCAAGGTCGAGACATTGCCAAAGTGCTGGGCGCTAGCCGGCGCAGTGAAGGCTGCCTGCTGGGCACCGACACCACCGTCACCTGGTGCATCGGCCACCTGCTCGAGGCTGCCCCACCCGAAGCCTATGGCGCGCAGTACAAGAACTGGTCGCTGGATCAGCTACCCATCATTCCCGCGCAATGGAAAGTAGTGGTCAAACCCAAGACTGCCGCACAGTTCAAAGTCATCAAGCGCCTGCTCAGCGAAGCCTCCAGCGTCGTCATCGCGACTGACGCCGACCGTGAAGGAGAGATGATTGCCCGCGAGTTATTGGAGCTCTGCCACTATCGAGGGCCCCTTCAGCGTCTCTGGTTGTCGGCGCTCAACGCGGCGTCGATTCGCAAGGCACTGTCCGCGCTGAAGTCTGGCGAGGAGACCTTTCCGCTCTACCACGCAGCCCTCGCCCGCAGCCGCGCCGACTGGCTGATCGGCATGAACCTGAGTCGGCTGTTCACCCTCCTCGGCCGGCGCACAGGCTACGACGGGGTGCTGTCGGTGGGGCGGGTGCAAACCCCCACCCTGCGCTTGGTGGTCGATCGGGATCGTGCGATTGCCAGTTTTGTCCCAGTGCCTTATTGGGACGTGGAGGTGCACCTGTCGGCGATGGCTCAGAGCTTCATCGCGTCGTGGCTACCGCCCAGCTCAGGGCGGGATGACGCGGGTCGTTGCCTAGAGCAGGCACTCGCTCGTCAGGCGGTCCGTGCGATCACTGACAGTAAGATCGCCACGGTGCTCTCGCTGCAGACCGAGCATTGCCGCGAAGCACCGCCCCTGCCCTTCGACCTGAGCACGCTGCAGGAAGTCTGCTCACGCAAGCTGGGGCTCGGTGTTCAGGAAGTCTTGAATATCGCCCAGGCCCTGTATGAAACCCATAAAGCCACCACCTATCCGCGCAGTGATTGCCGCTATTTGCCAGAGAGCATGTTCGATGAGGTGCCGGCGGTCCTCAATGCCCTGCTCACCACCGATCCCGGGTTACAGACCGCACTCGGAAGACACAATCGCTCGTTGCGCTCACGGGTATGGAACGATGCCAAGGTCACCGCGCACCACGCCATCATCCCCACCACCGAGCCGGCGAACCTGACGCGGATGTCCGAACCCGAACGCCAGGTCTACGAACTGATTCGTAGCCATTACCTGGCGCAATTTCTGCCGCATCATGAGCTTGAGCGCACCCAGGTCGAACTGGAGTGCGGCGGACAACGGTTAACCGCGGTGGGCAAACAGATTCTGCTCCACGGCTGGAAAGGCTTGCTCGACGACAGCGCCGAAGACGATGAGCCCCACCAGAAGTCCCAGGTACTACCGGCCTTACAACAGGGCACGCCGTGCACCATGAGCGACGTCGAACTCAAGACCCTGCGCACCACGGCGCCCAAACCACTGACCGAAGGCGAGCTGATCAAGGCCATGAAAAACGTGGCCAAGTTGGTCAACGATCCACGCCTGAAACAGAAACTGCGGGACACCACGGGCATCGGCACCGAAGCCACGCGCGCCAGCATCATCAAGGGTTTGATCGACCGTGGTTATTTGCTGAAAAATAAACGCGCCCTAATGGCCTCAGCGGCGGCCCATACCCTGATCGAGGCGGTACCGCCAGCGGTCGCCGATCCGGGGATGACCGCGATCTGGGAACAGGCCCTGGACGAAATCGAAGCGGGACGCCTACCCCTCGAGGCGTTCGTCGCCAAGCAGGCGAGCTGGATTGCGCAATTGATCGAAAACGGTAGGACCATCACCTTGGCGGTGCCTGTCGCAGCCGGTCCGGCGTGTCCGGTTTGCAATAACACGATGCATCAGCGTAAGGGAAAATCAGGACTGTTCTGGTCGTGTTGCCAGTACCCGGCTTGCAAGGGGACTTTACCCCTCAAAAAAGACAAGCATCGCCAATGATGCGCCGTCTAACAATAAGGATTGCTCTTGGGGAAAGGGTGGAGCGAATGACCGTACCGCTCGGCAGTACCTCGGTGTTGGCCTCAGACTTGACGCTGTCGCACCGTCTCTGCTGTAGTAACTCCGGTGCATCGCCAATGGCGACCCAAGACCGATTAGCTCCGGGCAGCTCGGTCGGACTCTCAGAGTTCGGGGCCTACTTCTCAGTGGAATAACTTTCCCACTTCGTGCTCGACCTGATCGTGGTGGCGGATGACCACTGTTGCCTCTGCCAGGCAATAGCGGTCATCCGCTTCGACGCTCGTATTCAGCCCCGGAGCCCACCGGGGAAACACTGGGCACCCTTTGTGCGCGGATGCGTGCCAGCAGGTTCCGACCCAGGCCACGACAAGGGTCGGTTGGCGAATCATGACGCAGTTTAACTAAGCTTTGCGAGGAGCTGTTCGTCTGCGCAAGACCGTCAAAGGTGGCTTTTCTGTTCAGCGCCTGGCGTCCCGTCAGGCCCCCTCTTCACTTTTTTCATTCCAGTGATTGCCACTGTATTCCAGGTATAAAAAATCGGCTTGCAGCGCCTTGACGCACGCCGTTGCCAGGTTTATAGAAAAGGTGTGGTTCGCTGTCGTTGACAGCCCAGCCCAGGTAGCCAGAACCTTCAAGGCTACGCCACGTTCGTGGTGGTTGACCCAAGTGCGATCAGCGTTCGGAAGCTCGCACGGTTATCGCTTCAGCGGTGATGAATGCCCACTCCCCCAGGTCCTCGGACTTTTCCGCGGACGCTCTTCTGCCGTACCGCTATTCACCCAGATTCAGCGTCCAGCTCGTCATCGGCTTGCCGGTGCTGAGTCGTTCATTGCTGACTTTTACCTTACCCACCCTGACGGGGGCTCACTTCCCCGCCCAGGGAATGTGTGTCGCCGTTTTTCCCTTGAAACAGGAGAACCATCATGGCCCACGCCAACCAACCCCAGGAAGCCACCACCTACTTCAACCTGCACACCGTCGGTATCGGCTACCTCAATCGTGTTCGTGAAATACAAGTCCGCCGCGGCCAGCCATTCATGGCCTGCGATATCGCAGCCCTGCACGGCGCCAGCGATGCGGTCGAGTACACCCGCTTCGACTGCAAAGTCGCTGGGGGCGAAGCTGAACGCTTGATTCGTCTCTATATGGACGCCGTCAACGCCGAGAAAAAGGTGTTGCTGTCGTTCCGTATCGGCGACCTGTGGATCGACCCGTTTCTCTACGAGAAAGGCGATAAACAAGGTCAACCGGGCGCCAGTCTGAAAGGTCGTTTGCTGTTCATCGACTGGATCAAGGTCGACGGCACATTCGAGTACAAAGCGCCCGCCAGGCAGGAAGCCACAGTCCCTGCGGAGCACGCGCCCACCAGTGAGTCCTCTCCAACGTCGGTGGATGCAGAAGCTGAGGAGAGCGAAATCCCAACAGAGGCTCAGCTCGAGCCTGAATCTCAACCCACTCCACGCACCGCTCGCCGTGACGCTACACACACCGTTCAGTCCGTCTGAACAGTCCACGATGTTCCTCACCCAGGCGCTCCGTCGAGCGCCTGTTCTTCACTCAGCACAGGAGAATCACCATGGAATCCTTCTGGCTTTGCGATGACTGCCTGTTCGCTGCCGCTTACGAGGACTACAGCGCGTTATCGCTCTACTACACAACGGATGAAGCCGAGAAACGCATCGCCGCTATCCAACGTGGACTAATGCACTTGATGCCCATCAGTGCCGACTTCGACGCCGAAGCCGGCTGGGGAATCAACACCTTTTCCTCGTTGCCCTGTGATGGTTGTGGTTCGCCCCAATCGGGTCAACGTCACCAATTCACTCGGTTGTAAACGACGCGACATCGGCTGACACCCGCGACTTCATACCCACCAGGGGAGACCACTCCCCTGGGATCCCTCCCCCTGATTACTCCATCGGAGGCACTATCATGGGCACACAACTCATGCTGATTGAAAACATGGATTTCGAGGCCGATCGTATCGCCCAAGAAAACCGGCTGATCGACGAAGCCCTGCATATTTTGGATCGTCGACTGTTCTCCCGCGGCCCCGACCTGGCCTCACCTGACGCCGTGGCGGATTATCTAAAACTGCATCTTGCACAACAAGAGCATGAAGTTTTCGGTGTAATTTTTCTCGATGCCAAACACCGGGTGCTGGCGTTCGAAATCCTGTTTTACGGCAGCATTGATGGCGCCAGCGTTTACCCGCGACAGGTCATCAAGAGATCCCTGGCGCATAACGCGGCGGCGGCCATTTTGGTTCATAACCACCCCTCAGGTTGTACGGAACCCAGCCAGGCAGATCGCCTGCTGACCGCGCGTCTAAAGGAAACCCTGGCCTTGGTCGAAGTGCGTGTACTGGACCACTTCATCGTGGGTGAAGGCCGTCCCCTCTCCCTCGCCGAATATGGCTGGCTTTAACCCTTACAGGCGCCTTCGGGCGCCTTGTTCATTTCATCCTGGAGAAACCTCATGAACCCCATACACCAAACCCGAACCCAAACCCAAACCCTGCTGGTAGGCTCAAACCCTTTTACTCGCGGCTACGACAATCTTTGCATTGAACGGCTGTTGCTGATCACATACGAAAACGACTGCCCTCCCTGCGTTCGCCCTTTACATCACTCGCAAGCCCATCTGCCAGACGATGAGCTGCAGCTGTTCCCCTGCCTGGTCAGTGACGATTTCGCCGTGATTAGCGAAGGCCAATCCTTCCCGGATGCATTGGAAGAACGCTGCCAGTCCGCCGGACTGGTGCGCCAAGTGCTCTACGCCGTGACCAGCGTAACGCTCAACGAACGACATCACATCGGTGATCTGTACTCCCTGAAAGCAGCCCAAGCAGTGATTCATCGTCTGAGCTTCGAAACAGGACACTACAGTCGAGCCTGGGAAATCAGTACCGCACATTTGCCCGAAGAGGCGATACGTTATCTGGAAAGGTGGATAGATAACTCCGCTCCCAAGTTGACCGGCCTCTTGTTCGAACTGTTCACCTTGCCGGATTGCAGCGGTATCGGTTGCAAGCTGATCGGCACGCCATGGACGGACGAAAACTTGTTGAACATTGAGGGCAAGCCTTATTCAGCCCTCAAACAAGAGCAACGCGATGCTGGCACACCGGAAGCCTTGGTCAAAGTGCTGCACCTCGCGGCGTTGGCCGATGTGCGATTACTGATCTTCGATCCCGACGCCGCTGTCCTCGCCGGACTCGCCGTTTTTGATGAGTAACGACATAAAGTGGCTGTATTAAAACGACCCGCTCTGAGTCGGCTTTCTCACTGAATCGTCCCGTTCCTCATGTCAGGTTCTGTACTGAATCTGACATGAGGATCCTTCCATGGGCCGTTTTTTCACGCCTGCCTGTCTGCTGGGTCTGCTGAGCGCCTGCACCGCACAAGCTCCCAACACATCACCGCCCCTGCCACTTCGGGCCCAGGCCACGATAGGCGTAGCCTCAGAACGTCAGCAGACAGAGCTTCGTTACGGCCGCTATACGCTGGTCAGCACCACGCCGACCACGGAGCAAAAAGATCTTCTCGCGCAAATCATCGAGGTAACCATCCCCTCCAACCTGAGCCCCTCAGTACAGGACGCCCTGCTCCACGTGCTACAGCGTTCGGGTTATTCGCTCTGCCCTGCCACTGCGTCGGTGCAGGTGCTCTTTACCCGGCCGCTGCCAGCAGCTCATTACCGGCTTGGCCCAATCACCCTGCGGAATGCGTTGCAGGTGCTGGCCGGTCCGGCCTGGCAACTCACGGTCGATGAAGTCAGTCGCTCGGTCTGCTTCATACAACAAAAAAACGATATCCCCACCCCGCCGCTGACACCTGTTCTGTCCAGCTCACCGGAGGTCCGTCCATGAAAGCCTCGACCTTTCAAACCCTCATCGTTGGAGGTCTTTGCCTGGCGATCGCCGGCCTGAGCGGTGGGTTATATAACCAATACCAGCGTCTGAACGAACTGCAAAGCACGAGCACCCAACGCCTACAAACCCTGGACACCCTGCAACGCGATTTAAGAACCCTACAGGACGCGCAGGAAAAGCTGCAGTACGCGGTAAAAGACTTGAAGCAAGCGGTTGATACCGGAGAGCAACAAGCTCATGCCCTCGATCCCCTGTTAGATCAGTGGGCGCAAGAGATCCAAGAACTGCGCGATGGGCTGGCAGCCCGAGCCACCGCGGCTGACATGACGGCACTGCGTGCACGCCTAGAACAGGTCGAACAGCAACACCAGGAGCTCAAGGCTCAGCCGTCAGTCCCGCCATTGACACCATCGGCGGCCAAACCGAAAAAGACCGCTCGCCCCCAGCCTGTCTCACTCTCGCCACCGTTCTCGGTGCTGGCTGTCGAGTCACGCGCGGGCGAGCGATTTCTGGCCACCGCACCGCATGGCAGTCACTCGCTCGCCGATATCCGGCTGCTGCATAGCGGCGAGCAGATCGGCGCCTGGCGCTTGAAAGCGCTGGAAGCGAGATCCGCCCTCTTCGCGGTGAATGATCAACCCGATCAGACCGTGCCACTGCCGTGAGAAGCGACCATGAACAGAGCGCCGCTACCCACCATCGTCTGCCTCATTTCGCTGCTTGCTATTGACCCTGCGCTGGCTGCACCCAACACGACCCAGTCACTGACTCAGACCACGCCGTCGATTCCTGTGGAACGCTCCCGCACCGCGCAAGCGGCAAACTGGGGACTGACCGAGCAGGAGTGGTCGCGCTTCGAGCACATCCAAGCTGGGCCACGCGGCTTCTGGAGCCCGCACCTCGATCCGTTGACCGCACTTGGGATCGAAGCTGAGACCGACCAGGCACGCCAGCACTATGCCGAATTACAAGTCACGCTGGAGGCCAAACGTGCCGAACGCGAGCTGGCCTACCAAAACGCTTACACCGCCGCCTGGGCCAGGCTGTTTCCCGGACTGCTGCCCATCCAAGGCATGGCTTCACCGTCTCCGACCAGCTCACCGGTCGCCCCCCGCCCAGCCTTGTTTGTGGAAGACCAATGCCCCGCGTGTACCGCCGAAGCGCAGCGCCTGCAAAGCGGTGACGTGGCATTCGATCTCTACTTAGTGGGCAGCCAAGGTGAGGATGAGCACGTGCGCACCTGGGCTCGGCAAGCCGGCATTGATCCGGCCCGGGTGCAACGCCGACAGATCACCCTGAACCATGACCGGGGTCACTGGTTCAGCTTGGGCGCACCGGGGCCATTGCCCATCACGTTCCAACAGGTGAATGGACAATGGCAACGCCTCGACTGAGTGGCCTGGCACTCATGCTGATGACGCTGGCGACTCAGGCCGCTGAACTGCCGCCACCCGCCTACCAACTGGCGGCACAGCGCGCCGACATCCCGTCGACGGTGCTGTTCGCCATTGCCTTGCAAGAGAGTGGACTCCGCGTCCGGGGTCGGCTGCTGCCCTGGCCCTGGACCCTGAATATCGCCGGGGCCCCCTACCGCTTCGCCACCCGCCCAGCGGCGTGCCAAGCCTTGCTCCAGGCACTCGCCCAGCATGACGCCAAACGGATTGATGTCGGACTCGGGCAAACCAATCTGGGCTATCAGGGACACCATTTTTCCAGCCCCTGCGAAGCCCTCGACCCCTACCGCAATCTCGCCGTGACCGCCGCCCTGCTGCGTGAGTATCACGCCGTCACCGGGGATTGGGTGTTGGCGGCCGGGCACTATCACCGCCCGGCGGGAGGTGCACCGGCTGCGCGCTACCGCGCGGGTTTTTCCCGGCAACTCGAACGACTGTTGATATCCCTCAACGAGGTCACACCACCATGAAGCGCATACCTCTCACCTGTTGTTGCATCCTACTTTGGACATCTTTCGCCCAGGCGGAATTGACCGTGGTCGGAGATTCGCCTGACAAGGTCACCCTGCCCTATTTTCACGTGACGGGGGCTCAGATGAGTGACCGAGCTCTGCCTGATCGGGCCATGCATGCCGATTTGTCCACGTTCACCGATGAGGCGTGGATACTGCCAGTCCGCAGTTCCCAATTGAGTCCTGGCCCGATCACGCCACGAACCCTGAACATGCCTGGCCTACAGCCCTTCTTTCTGGTGGGCGGCGATCCTCAGTCGCTGACCTGGTTACGTCAACGCTCAGCTGGACTTCGCGACATAGGCGCGGTCGGCCTGGCCGTCGAAGTCGCCGATACCCAAAGCTTGGCCCGGATTCGAGCCGCGGCACCGGGCCTCACCATCCTCCCGGTGAACGGAAACGAGATCGCCGTCCGCTTGCAGATCGAGCACTACCCCGTCTTGATCAGAGCCACGGCACTGGAACAGTGAGCCCAGACCATGACCGAGCATGCGATGGAGTCCAAGCTTCGGCCGGCGGTGGAGCTGTACACCGTAGCAATCTGCATTGCGGCGGCGGTGCTATGTCTGTATTCACCCTGGGCCGTGGCCCTATCCCCTGAAATCGGCCTGATCGCCGCGCTGGCCTATGCCTTGTTCGGCTTCATTCGGCTGCGCCAGGCGTGGGAGGTGCTGCGCTATCGGCGCAATATCCGGCGCTTGCCCCGCTACGAACTGACCAGCCGGCAGATTCCCATCAGCCGCCAGCGCTTGTTCATGGGCCGCGGGTTTCGCTGGACCCGCCTACACACCCAACGCTTGGTTGAGGCCCAGGACCCGGCCGTGGCCCGCTATGTCGATTCGCCAACCCGCTACCGCCTGGCGCGCAGGCTTGAACGGCAGCTGGAGCATGCGCCGTTTCCACTGTCGGCACTGGCACGGATCACCGCGTGGGACAGCGCCTTCAATCCGTTGCGCCCGTTGCCCCCCGTAGGCGGTTCGCCGCTGCTGCATGGGGTCGAGCCCGACGAAACGGAAGTTAGCTTGCCACTGGGCGAACGGGTCGGACATACCCTGGTGCTGGGCACCACCCGCGTGGGCAAGACCCGCCTGGCCGAGGTGTACATCACCCAGGACATCCACCGTGTCAAACCTGAGGTAGTGATTGTCTTCGACCCCAAGGGCGATGCCGACCTGCTCAAACGCATGTACGTCGAGGCCCGGCGGGCCGGCCGGGACAAGGAGTTCTATGTGTTTCATCTGGGTTGGCCGGAGATCTCGGCCCGCTACAACGCCGTGGGACGCTTCGGACGGATCTCGGAGGTGGCCTCGCGCATCGCCGGGCAACTCAGCGGTGAAGGCAACTCCGCCGCTTTTCGCGAGTTCGCCTGGCGCTTTGTCAATATCATCGCCCGGGCCCTGATCGAACTGGGCCGACGTCCAGACTACCTGCAGATCCAACGGCATGTGGTCAACATCGACGCGCTGTTTATCGAGTACGCCCAGCAGTTTTTCGCCAAGACTGACCCGCAGGCCTGGGAGGTCATCGTCCAGCTCGAAGGCAAGCTCAACGAGAAGAACATTCCGCGGCATATGGTCGGCCGCGAAAAACGCGTGGTGGCCATCGAGCAATACCTGGCGGCGAAACGGGTCTTTGACCCGGTGCTGGATGGATTGCGCTCGGCGGTGCGTTACGACCGCACCTACTTCGACAAAATCGTCGCCTCGCTGCTGCCGCTGTTGGAAAAGCTCACCACCGGCAAGACCGCTCAGCTGCTCGCCCCCAATTACACCGATTTGGACGACCCTCGACCGATCTTCGACTGGATGCAGATCATCCGCAAACGCGGCATCGTCTATGTCGGCTTGGATGCGCTGACTGACGCGGAAGTGGCCGCGGCGGTGGGCAACTCGATGTTCGCCGACCTGGTCTCGGTCGCCGGTCACATCTACAAGCATGGTATCGACCATGGCTTGCCCGCCGCCGGCAGCAGCGTCGACAAGCTCCCGATCAACCTGCACGCCGATGAGTTCAACGAGTTGATGGGCGATGAATTCATTCCGCTGATCAACAAGGGCGGCGGCGCGGGCATCCAGGTGACGGCATACACCCAAACCCTCAGCGATATAGAGGCGCGCATCGGCAACCGCGCTAAAGCCGGCCAGGTCATCGGTAACTTCAACACCCTGCAGATGCTCCGGGTGCGCGAAACCGCCACCGCGGAGCTGCTCACCCAACAGTTGCCCAAGATCAACGTGCTGACGAAAACCCTAGTTTCAGGGGCCACCGATACCTCCGACCCGGAGGCCAGCACGGACTTCACTTCGTCCTCCCAAGATCGGGTCAGCAGCACCAGCGTGCCGCTGATCGAGCCGGCTCACATCGTCAGCTTGCCCAAGGGGCAAATGTTCTCCTTCCAGGTGGGCGGGCAGCTCTGGAAAGTCCGCATGCCACTGCCCAAGCCTTCGCCAGACGATGCCATGCCCAAGGATCTGCAGGAGCTCACTCAGCGGATGCGCGCCAGCTACAACGAACAGGCGGGGCAATGGTGGAGTGCGAGCGGTGGTGGCCCGACGCTCGACTTTGATCCGGATCGCGTCACGGCATCCCGCACCTCCGCAGCGGTGGATTCGAGTGCTCCCGCTCAGGAGGCCCCGTGATGCCGTCGGCCCAGCAGCGCGCCTCGCGGAGTAAAGGGGGATGACCTCAGTTCAAACTCCTCCACCGCGACCGATCCAGCGCCCTGGGCTGATCGTTTCGGCAATTGTCCTGGTCCTGCGCCTCATCGGTTTGCTGATCGCCTCGTTGCTGTTCTCAATCCTGATCGAGTTCGCCGGTCTGCTGCTGTTCTGGGGTGATCAGGGCTGGCGACACAGTCAGGTGATGCTGACTAGCGAACTGGGCTGGCTCAGTGAGCACTTCAAATCCTCACTGATCCTCCAGCAGCCTGGGCAGACGGTTGTCCAGTGGCTGGACTTCCTCAACCAATGGTTGTTGGTCAAGACCGGTTTTGCAGACTTTGCCCAGCAGGCGCGGGTGTCGAGCCAGGGCAACGGTTTCTGGAGCGGGATCAATCAGCTGTATGTGAGCATTGAGGATTTTGTCCTCGCAGCGGTGTATGTCAGCTTCATCTTTGTGGTGCGCCTGACCATTCTGGGCCTGGCGACCCCCTTGTTTCTGCTGGCCATGTTCACCGGTTTCATCGACGGTCTGATGCGTCGCGACCTGCGTAAATTCGGGGCTGGGCGAGAAAGCAGCTTTGTCTATCACCGGGCCAAGCGAGCGGTCATCCCACTGCTGATCGTGCCCTGGATCCTTTACCTGTCGCTGCCCTTTTCGCTCAACCCATTGGCGGTATTTCTGCCTTGCGCCGTGATGCTCGGGGTGGCCATGGCAATCACAGCGGCGACGTTCAAAAAATATCTCTGAGTGCGACACGAATGCTTATCTGCGGAAGTGTTCAGGAGGCCAGCTCATGAGAGGCCCAAGCTTCCGGTCATAAGGAGCCGCCAGCCCCGCGTTAGTGGACAACCCTCACAGGTGGCAGGGGCCTTGCTCTCTGATAACACTCAACATCCATGACGGGATGACGTGGGGGAAATTTCAAGAGTTTGGCTTCGAGAGGAGTTTGATCATGCCATTGGTCGGTAGACGAGATGGGCACAATTTTGGCTATGGCCGACAACTGAGTTATGCCGGTCCGCAAGCATTGCGCGACTTTTTTGGCGGCGGGCATTACGCCACGGTCAAGGCGCACAGTGATCGCTGGCAGGCGTTTGTCCGCTGGTGTCGTTCGGAGGATGGGCCGGGATTTAATGATGCGCGACAGATAGATCGGCAGACCTTGCTGGACTACGCAGGGCATCTGCGCCAACAAGTTGAACAAGGCGCTATCGGCATCGCTACCGCGCAAAACCGGTTGTCTAGCGTGAACCGGACTATGGCGGCGCTTCGCGACGATCGGTCTGTGGAGGTGCCGAGTCCGAGTAAGGCATTGGGAATGCAGCGCACCAATGTTCGTCGCTCGGTGCCGCAAGGCCAAGACCACGAACACGTGAAGCGGATTGTCGACGTGCTCTGCGAACACCAAATGCCGCGCGCGGCGGCCATCGTTCTGTTGGCGCGAACCACCGGCATGCGCTTGCGCGAGGCCATTTTGGCCGACCTACCGCGCTTAAAACATGAGACCGAACAATACGGCAAGATCAACATCCAAGATGGCACCCAAGGTGGCCGCTCACGTGCGTGGGCGCATCGTTGGATTACGGTAAATGATCCCATTCGTGACGCGCTGAAATTTGCCGAACAGGTTTCGCCCAACGGTAGCCGCAATCTGCTTGCACCGAACGAAAGCTATGTCGATTTACAACGGCAAATCGTCCACCCCGCACGAGAGATCCTCCATTCGCACAACCTCAAAGGCTTCCACGAGCTTCGGGCCGCCTATGCGTGCGAACGCTATGAGCAGATCACTCATCATCTCGCGCCCATCAACGATGGCCGTTGCTACCAGCTCGACCGACGCCTAGATCAGGATGCTCGAGTGCAAATCAGCGACGAGTTGGGACTCGGCCGTATCGATCTGTTATCGACTTACATTGGTCGCCGAACATGAGCAAGCCATTCGATATGGAGCTGTTCCTAGCGGGCGTCCTGATCAGGCGAAGACCATCCAAACAGCAATTGCTGAACGCTGGCAACGGGATAATCCATGGACTTGGCAGCGGAAGCATCTCCTATGGTTCCCAGATCACAGGATGGTTAATCGAGCAGAATCGACGCGCTGCCGTGGGAAGACGTCCATACCATGTCTGAAAAAAACTTCCAGATTTGACTGTACGTAGTGCCGATCGTGCGCCAGGCACCCTCAATGTTCGCAGATACGCATCGCCGCGCTGGCTGATACCGAGCAGCCGCTGCTTACTTCCCCAGAAAAAGCGATCCACCGTCACTCGCTTTTCTTACTGAACAACCCCCACCATTAGCTCGATTCTGTGCCCATATCCACATGGGGGCAGGATCATGCCAACTACCGCCTTTCGCTGCTGGTTACTGCTCTCATTGGCCATCGTCCATGGCAGCAGCTACGCCGCCTCCGCCCAGGAACAAACTCAGCTCAGTTTGATGCTGCAGCAGCTCGACACAATCGAGCGCCTTACCACTCGAGCTGAAGTCGACAATGCTGCTGAGCCGAACGAACGCTATCGCTTCGACTACCCCCGCCTGGCTCAAGATCTCCAGCGAATCTGCCAAGGGATACAGGGCTACCTGTCCCCTTCCCGCGCCCAACCGCGCGATCCTGCGGAACTGGTCGGCGACTACCGCCTCGACACCCTGCCCGTGGAGCCCTCGCCATGAGCATGACGGCCGCTCAGACCGCCGCGTTCAAAACCGCCTCCGGCTTCTCAGCCCAGAGCAGTTCGACGCTCTGGCTCTCCCTGACGCTCGTCCTGGCGTTGCTCTGGTGCACCTGGGTGATGTGGACGGCGTATCGAGGATGGGCGGCTGGCAGTGTGCGCTTCGGCGCGTTTGGCGGCAGTGCCGCCCGGGTCGTGCTGGTGTTGCTGGTCTTGATGTTTTTCACCCTGTCCTAACCGAGGAGATCGCCGTCATGCTCAAGTGCTTTGCCCCCCTGAACAACCATCTGCGGGACCGTGCCAGCCAGCGCCTGATCGGCCTGTTGCTGGTACTCGGTCCAAGTCTGGCCTTGGCCGCATTACCGACCATGGAAGCCCCCTCCCGGGGTGAAGGTACCGGCTTGATCGAGACGATCAAAAACTACGCTTACGACGGCGGCATCCTACTCGGACTGCTGATCGCCCTGCTCGCGTTTTTGGGCGTGGCCTGGCATTCACTGACCGTGTATGCCGACGTGCAGAACCAGCGCAAGACCTGGAAGGACCTCGGCGCGGTGGTCGGCATCGGTGCCCTGCTGGTGGTGATCATCATCTGGTTCCTGACCAAGGCTGCCGCGATTCTGTGAGGTCGGTATGAACGACGCTATCGAATGTCTCGCCGACGGCACCTTGGTCTTTCTGCCGGAACGGCTCAACCGTGATCCGGCGGTATTGCGCGGTTTGACCAATGATGAGATGTGGCTCGCTTTAGGGACCGGCGCAGTCCTTGGCCTGATGCTGGGTATCCCCCTGGCGCTCGCCACGGCCTCGATTGCCGTGGCACCGACCGGCATGATCGCGGGCATGGCGCTGGTGCTCTTCGTCGGCGGCACGCTGCTGCGTCGGGCCAAACGGGCCCGCCCCGAGACCTGGTTGTACCGCAAGCTCGAGTGGGGCCTGGCCAGCCGCTGGCGCCTGGGACGCGGGAGCTTGATCCTTCACTCCGGCGCCTGGACGGTTCGCCGTTCACAGCGCCTGCGCCCGGCCCTGTTGCGGTGGCAGCCATGAGCCGCTTTCGGAACAAGGTCGATGCCCAACAGGCCCATATCGTCAGCCTGCGGCTGGCGCTAGGAGTTCTGGCCCTGATTTGTACCGGGCTCTGGTATGGCTGGCGCTCGGCACCGACCGAGCTGACCGTGCATGTCCCTCCCGACCTGCGCTCGGGCAGCACCCGCAAATGGTGGGATGTGCCCCCGGAGAATGTGTATGCCTTTGCCCTGTACATCTTCGGCCAACTCAATCGCTGGCCGTCGGATGGCGAGCAGGACTATCGCCACGCCATCTACAGCTTGCAGTCCTACCTGACCCCTTCCTGCAAGACTTTTCTCGATGGCGACTACGAGTACCGCAAGGCCGCCGGCGAACTGCGTCAGCGCGTACGCGGGGTCTACGAAGTGCTGGGCCGCGGCTACAGCGAGGATCCGACCTTACGGGTCAAGCAACTCGGCCGTGACAGCTGGCTGGTCAAGCTCGACCTCAATGCCGATGAGTATTACGCCGCCGAACCGGTGAAACGGGTGGTGGTGCGTTATCCCTTGCGCGTGGTGCGGTTTGACCTGGATCCCGAACGCAATAAGTGGGGACTGGCACTGGATTGTTATCAGGGCACTCCGCAAAAACTCTCCCTGCCTGGAGTTGAGCCATGAAGTGGATTTCTACCCTGGGACTCACCGTCGCACTGATGCTATGGGGCGCTGCAGCGCAGGCCGTCGAGCTGATGCACTGGGAACGCCTACCCCTCGCGGTCCCTCTGGTGATCAATCAGGAACGGGTGGTCTTTGTCGACGAGGACGTTCGCGTCGGCCTGCCCTCAACGCTGAGCGGCAAACTGCGCGTGCAATCCACCGGTGGCACGCTGTACCTGCGCGCGTCGGAGGCGATTGCCCCGACCCGATTACAACTGCAATCGGTGGCGACGGGCGAGATCATCCTGCTGGATATCGCGGCCACCCCGGGCGAGCAACCGCTGGAACCCGTGCGAATCCTCCAGAACGCTCAGCCACAGGCCACCGACGGCGAACCGAGCACCGCCCCCGTTGCAAAACGCACACCGATCCCCGTCGCCTTGACCCGCTATGCCGCACAGAGCCTGTACGCACCGCTGCGCACCGTCGAGTCCCTGCCCGGCGTGCGGCGGGTACCGCTCAAGCTGCGTACCGAGCTGCCAACCTTGCTGCCAAGCGAAAACGTGTCCAGCACGCCCCTCGCCGCCTGGCGACTCGGTGAGTACTGGGTGACCGCGGTGAAATTGCGCAACCGGGGTGCCGAGACGGTGCCACTCGATCCGCGCCGGCTGCAGGCCCAGCTATTTGCCGCGTCCTTCCAGCATGCCTTCCTCGGGCCGGTTGGCAGTGCGGAAGACACCACGGTCGCCTACCTCGTCACCCGCGGTGCCGGCCTCGAACAGGCCATTCTGGTGCCCCCACCCGCTGCGCGAGGTGCTGACAATGAAAGCTAATGCGCTGCTCAAGTGGCTGGTACCGGGGGCGCTGCTGGTCGTGGTGTTGATCATCCTGAAAACCTGGGTCGCGGGAGGGAGCACCTCCGCTCCGGAGAGTCCGCTTGATCAGCGCGACCTCCAACTGTCCGCCGAGCAGGCCAAGTCGCTGGGCATCGCGGGCGATACCCCACGCGACACCGTCGCCACCTTGGTCGGCCAGGTGAAGGCGATGCGCAGCGACATGCTCAGCCTGAAGCAAAACAATGACTCGCTGCAGACGGAAAACAAACGCCTGCGTGAACGGGAAAACAGCGTCGATTCGCGTATCCAGAGCGCCCTCGGCAGCGTGACCCAACAGGTCGACGAAGGCCGCCGACAAGCCAACGAAGCCCGACTCAAAGCGGAACAAGACAGCCATCAGGCTCATGGTCTGCTGACCCAACTGCAGGCGCAGTTGTCCGGCTTGACCAGCAAAGGCCAGGATCTACCGGTGGGGCTGGGGCTGCAGCCAGGCGATGGGGCGCAGTTCGACCGGCATCGTCCGGCCAGTGAGACAACCCAGTGGATTGAGCCCTCGGACACGCTGCCCGCCGACAGTCACAACAAAGCCAAAAGCTCCTCCGCGCTAAATTTGCCCAGCGCCTTCAACGCGCTGGACGGTCTGGGCGACAACGCCATTGATCGCAGCCAGAAACAGTTGCGCGCGGTCACTAAGGGTGAGCGCGACCTGGCCCGCTCCGTGGAGCGTAGCGAGGGCGCGAAGCCGATCTACACCATTCCTGAAAACGCGACCTTAATGGGTTCGGTGGCCATGACCGCATTGATCGGCCGGGTTCCGGTGGACGGCACGGTGAATGACCCCTACCCCTTCAAGGTGTTGGTCGGTCCCGAGAACCTCACCGCCAACGGCATCGACCTACCGGAGGTGGTCGGTGCCGTAATGAGTGGCACGGCGTCCGGTGACTGGACATTGTCCTGCGTGCGCGGGCAAGTCGAGTCGATCACCTTTGTCTTCACCGACGGCACCATCCGCACCGTGCCGCAGCCACAAGCGGTGGCCGGCCGCAATGCCTCCACCCCCCAGAGCACGAACACCGACAAAATCCGCGGAGGGCTCGGCTATCTGTCCGATCCGTATGGCATTCCGTGTATCGCCGGCGAGCGTCGCTCGAACGCCCAGCAGTACCTCGGCAGCCAGAGCCTGATCACCGCCGCCGGTGCTGGGGTCGCTGCCCTGCTCGGGAATGAGCGGAACGACAGCAGCGTGATCCATTCGGGCGGCAGTACGCTCGGGGTCACCAGCAGCACGGGGAATAGTGCACTGAGTTCGATCCTCAGTGGCGGGGTCAGTGATATCCGCGAATGGGTCAAAAAACTCTATGGCGAGGCCTTCGCTGTGGTTTACGTCCCTCCTGCCGCGCAGGTCGCCCTGCACCTCGACCATGAAATCACCCTCGACTATGAGCCCAACGGCCGGAGCGTTCGCCATGAACCATCGCATGCCACTCTGCCTGACCTGGATTAGCCTGCTCTGCGTGGCCCTGGTCGGCTGTTCCTCAGACAAGGAGACGCTCCTGCCCCATGGCGAGCACACCATGTTGGACATCTGGAATGGCGCCGGTTCACAAGGCACGCAGCAGCAACTGCTGGAGGCTCGGCAGCAATTACGCCGCCCGCTGACGCCCGTGGAGCCTTCTTCGACTGCGCGGGAGCCCTACACCCGTACGGCGGAGAACGAGATTCGTAGTCTGTTCCCGCGCCTGCCCAATCCCGATCTGCTGCTATACGTCTATCCGCACTTGAGTGGCACCGAGCAGGCCCCGGTGCCGGGGTACTCGACGGTATTTCCGTTCTACCAGCGCGTGCAGTACGCGCTGCCCGGTGAACGTCAGGAAGACCTGTAATGCGCAACGACAAAGCGGACAACCGCGCTCAGGGCTGGAAAGCCTGGCGTAATCCATTGCGCCCTCGCGCCACCGTGGCCGATGAAGCCGCGCTCTACGCGCACAACCCCAGCTTCACCGATCATTTGCCCTGGATCGAATACCTTGAGACCGAACAGTGCTTTTTGCTGGATGATAATCGCTCGGTGGGCGCGGTGTTCGAGCTATTGCCCCTCGGCACCGAAGGCCGTGAGCCCGATTGGCTGTTGGCGGCACGCGATGCCCTCGAGGACGCCCTGCAGGACAGTTTTGACGAACTGGATCAGGCGCCATGGGTGGCGCAGTTTTTTTGTCAGGACGACCATGACTTCACTCCCTACCTAAACCGGCTCACCGAATATATTCGGGACAGCGCACGCGGCACGGTGTTCACCGAGGCCTACCTGGAACTCAGCCGCCGCCATCTGCAGGCTATCGCCAAACCTGGGGGGCTGTTTGAGGACAAGGTGGTCACGCGCCTGCCCTGGCACGGCAATAACCGGCGGGTACGGCTGGTTATTCATCGCTGGCTCGAATCTGATGCTGAGGAGACGGGGCTCACGCCGGTGCAAGCCCTGCAACAGACCTGCGAGCGCATCAGCGCCGCGCTGCAGGCCTGCGGGGTACAAGCGGTGCGGGTCGACGGCCGGGGGCTGTATGCCTGGCTGTTGCCGTGGTTCAACCCGGCGCCCCGACTCACCGATGAAGCACCCGAGGCGTTCTACCAACGGGTGGCCTACCCGGAAGCGAGCGACGGCGCGTCGCTGGAGCTGCCCTTCGATCACGATTTCGCCGAGCGGTTGTTCTTCAATGAGCCGCGTTCGGATGTCCAGCGCGGGCTTTGGTATTTCGATGCTCAACCCCATCGGGTGATGGTGGTGGACAAACTGCGCCGCGCCCCGTTGATTGGTCAACTCACGGGCGAAACCCGCAAGGGCGATGCCGTGAATGCGCTGTTTGATCAGTTGCCGGAAGGCACGGTAATGAGCCTGACCCTGGTGGTCAAACCGCAGGATGTGCTGGAGGATCAGTTGAGCCGCCTGGCGCGCAAAGCCATCGGTGAAAACCTGGCCTCGACCCAAACCCGCCAAGATGTCGAAGAGGCCCGGACGATCATCGGCCGTAAACACAAGCTGTACCGCGGGACGTTGGCGTTCTACCTGTGCGGTCAGGATGAAGCGCAATTGCACCAACGCTCGGTCAGCCTGGCCAACGCGCTGTTGGGCGCGGGACTGCAGCCGGTGCGCGAAGGCGATGAGGTGGCGGCCTGCAACAGTTACCTGCGTTGGCTACCGATGGCCTACAACCCCGCGCGTGATAAACGCCACTGGTACACGCGCCTGATGTTTGCCCAACACCTGGCGAACCTGGCACCGGTTTGGGGCCGCAGCACGGGCACCGGCCATCCGGGCATCACCCTGTTCAATCGCGGCGGCTCGCCGCTGAGCTTCGACCCGCTGTCCCGCCTGGACCGGGCCATGAACGGCCACCTGCTGTTGTTCGGCCCCACTGGTGCCGGTAAGTCGGCCACCTTGGTCAGCCTGCTGATGCAGGTCATGGCCGTGTACCGCCCGCGCCTGTTTATCGTCGAGGCCGGCAACTCGTTTGGCTTGCAAGGCGACTACTTTGCGACGCAAGGCCTGTCGGTCAACAAGGTCCAATTGAAACCCGGTGCCGCGGTGAGTCTCGCGCCCTTTGCCGATGCCTGGCGTCTGGTCGAACAACCGGACCAGGTGGCGAGCCTGTCGGTCGATGAATTGGACGATGAGACCGCGAGCCATCGCGAAGACCAACGCGATATTTTGGGCGAATTGGAAATCACCGCCCGCCTGATGATCACCGGCGGCGAAGCCAAGGAAGACGCGCGCCTAAGTCGCGCCGATCGCAGCCTGATCCGCGAGTGCATTCTGGATGCCGCGCAAACCTGCGTCACTGCCGGTCGACAGGTCCTGACCCGCGATGTGCGCAATGCCTTGCTGGGCGTTGCCGCCGACCCGCATCTGCCGGAGAAACGTCGTGAACGCGCCCAGGAAATGGGCGAGTCCCTCGACCTGTTCTGCCAGGGTTTCGAGGGCGAATTGTTCGATCGCGCGGGGACGTCCTGGTCCGAGAGCGATGTGACCATAGTCGATCTCGCCACCTACGCCCGCGAAGGTTACGAAGCGCAACTGTCCATCAGCTACATCAGCTTGATGAACACCGTAAACAACCTCGCCGAGCGCGACCAGTACCTGGGCCGGCCGATCATCATGGTCACCGACGAAGGCCATATCATCACCAAGAACCCATTGCTGGCACCGTTCGTGGTCAAGGGTACCAAGATGTGGCGCAAGCTCGGCGCCTGGTTCTGGTTGGCCACGCAAAACCTGGCCGACTTCCCCAACGCCGCGCAGACCATGCTCAACATGATCGAGTGGTGGATTTGCTTGAACATGCCGCCAGCGGAGATCGAGGAGATCGCTCGGTTCAAAAAACTCACGCCGGCGCAGAAAGCTTTGTTGCTCTCTGCCAGCAAAGAGCCGGGGAAATACACCGAAGGCGTGGTGCTGTCGAAGAAGCTCGAGACCCTGTTTCGGGTGGTTCCGCCTAGCCTCTACCTGGCCTTGGCCATGACCGAGCCCGAGGAAAAGGCTGAGCGCTGGAGTCTGATGCAGGAGCACCGTTGCTCGGAGTTAGACGCGGCCTACCGGGTCGCGGAGCGGATCGATAGGGCCCGAGGCATCGATCCAGATCCAGATCCAGATCCAGATCCAACATAGGAAAGTCTATTCATGCCTCTCGCGACTGAACCTGGACAGCGGGTTATTGCGCTACGCCGCGCAGTCGTTGCTGAATCCTCAATAAAAAACCAGCTTCAAAGGCATCCTGGCAGTCACCGACAGGAAAGGTCTTACGCGCTTGCGCCAGCGTCCACCACAGCGGAGTCTCGCCGGTACTCTCGAGCCAAGCCTGAGCAGCTTGCACGCCCTGCTCGATCATCGACGCAAATTCACTGCCCCACGGGGTCAGCACACTCGGGCAACCATCCGCTGCAGGAATTGAAATCAAGTTTTCGTCCATACGCACCTTAGAGTTCTAGTGGGAATCCAGAGGCTGGATTCGATTGAGACGATCATCACGCCGGAAAATACACGCTCATTACCAAGAATGAGCACCCAACAGCTTAGACCATTGCAAATGTAGACTATATCCCGTGGATTGAGAGTCTCTCAAAGCGCAATTTGCGCGCATGGCTCAAGACTACGAACAACTTCGCGTGCAACTGGCGGAGAACATCCGCTGGATGCGGCGCGTGAAGAACCTCACCCAAGAGCAGTTAGCGCTCATGGCTGAGGTGGATCGTACCTACGTCAGTCAAATCGAACGCAGCACGGGCAATCCGTCGCTGATGGTCCTGTGCAAGCTCGCCAATATTTTGGGCATCACCACCGATCAACTGCTGATCGATCCCAGCGCCCTGCAGCAGATGTTGCACGTCGAATAACTTTCGTCGCTCCCGCCCCCGTGTAAACCGATCTTGCGGTTCTCGCATTTTGCACTGACAGCCCGCATGGGGTCGTCGAACCTGACCAGGCTTTTCACCTCAAGAGCCTGAATCATGCCTGCGCCCTCCGCACTGTATGCCTATCCGAAACTGCGCTCGTTGGCACTGAGCCTGCTGCTGGTGTCTGGACCGAGCGGGGCGCTGGATACCGCCAGCATCATGGCTTCCGCGCTGTCGCCCAACTGCCTCGAATACCGGGTCGTCGGCCTCTGTTTCTGGCTGTTCTGCACGCCCTTTGGCTGCAAAATCAAAACTTCGACCAAGGTTCGGCATTTCATTCCGGAACTGGTGGTCTCCAGCTACGCCACCACCGGCAACAACCCGTGGACCGAGATGGCCGCCCTCTCCAGCCCGATCAGTGGCGCAGAGGGCGGCGGTAACCTGATCACCCCGAACACCCGGCGCGACAACCTACCGCGCTACAAGAATGTCGATGGCATCGGTCATCCCGGTGGCTGGACCGCAACGCAACTGGCTTCGCAATCCGGCTACGCCTGCGCCAGCGGCGCTTCTGCGTTCATGCCCTACTACCTGAGCACCCTGGATTCACTGGCCTGGCGCCAGGGCATCCCAGAAAGTTTCTACCCCGAGTCGCTCGTACCGGGAATCCGTGAAATTGGTCGTCAGGCTTCGGGAAACATGTGGGGCAACGTGTATCCCCGGCAGGGCTTTCTGGTACAGCCCGACGATTTCAAGGCGGCCGCAGTCATGGCGCAACGGGCCGGCGATGTCATCACCCGTAACGGACAACCGCATGTGTACGTACCACTGACGCCCGCCAAACGCGACGGCTACTGGCCACCGGGCCCGATCGCTGAAAACGACGCTTCGACCCACAAATGGCAATTGCTCTACCCCCAGGTTCAGCCGATGTGCGCCACCTTCCCCAGCGATCCGGTACAGAGCTCGGATGGCAGCTACGCCTGGTCGCTGTGGCGTCCCTATAGCTGCTGCAAACGTGAGGGGCAGACCTTTCTGTTCAGTATTGACTTCGAAGGCGGTGCATCATGAGTCGGCTTTGCGCGCGATCATGGTTGGGTGTGATGAGCCTATTGCTCTGTGGACTGCTCGCCATGGCCACTCATGCCCACGCCGCCGAGGGCGATTACCGCCTGGGTACTCAAGGCGAAGTACTCGACGACCGAGTGATGTACACCATTGGTGGCGGCTCGGCAGTCGGCTCACCGAGTTCGCTCTACCGACCCAGTGGTCTCGGTGTCGGCGGGTCCTGGCAAGCAAACATGATGTGCGGAAACATGAGCCTCACCAATACCCTGCAAAACCAGCTGAACGGTGCCACCGAAGGTTTCCAGCAGATCATGGGCAGCGTTGTGCAGAACGCGACCCAGGCGGTGATGTCGCTACCAGCGTTGATCATCCAGCGCGCCAACCCCGGCCTCTATGAGTTGTTGAGCAACGGGGTGATGCAGGGCCGTATCGACTTCGATCGCTCCAAACTGACCTGCCAAGCCATGGCCGAGAAAATGGCGGACAAGGTCGGCCAAGCCGGCTGGGGTGCGCTGGCCAAGAACCAGGAGATGCAGGGCAATCTGGAGCACACCGGCGGTGATGCGGTGGCCGCGGTGAAAAACACCGAGGCCCACAACGGCGACAATGGGGTGTCCTGGATCGGAGGCCAGAAGGCTGGAGGTAGCGGACAGACGCCCATCCGGGTGACCTCCGACGTAGTGCGTGCAGGCTACAACTTGCTGCATAACCGGACGGTGGATGACAGTGCGTCGATCAGTAGCAGCGACTGTTTGGGTGGGGCCATTTGCCAAACCTGGGCCTCGCCCCAGGAGGAATCCGAATGGGCTATTCGCGTGTTGGGCGAGAGCGAAGTCGCGACCTGCGACAGCTGCGAAACCCTGCGTGCGACCGCTGGCAGCGGATTGACGCCGCTGATCCAGGAGGCCTACAGCGAACGCCTCAAGGCCCTGCAAGGGTTGCTGTCCGGTTCACTGTCGCCTACCCCTGACAATCTGGCTAAAGCCTCGAGCCCAATACTGCCAGTGACCCGTGGCGTGATCGAAGCCTTGCGCGACGATCCCGACCAGGATCTGCTGGCGCGACGCCTGGCCAGCGAGACGGCCCTATCCAGCGTACTCGATAAGGCGCTCCTGCTACTGCGCACCCTGCTGGCAGGCAGTCACGAACCGAACATCGCTTCCACCGAGCCGGCCCAGACAGCCTTGACGAAAAATATCGACGCCCTGGAGCGCGAAATACGTCTGCTACAAACCGAGCTGCAGGTCCGGCAGATGCTCGCCACCAATACCGCCAGCCTGGTGCTCGATCGACATGCGGGTGGTGCCGATGCTTCGCGTACCGTCGAGCAAGGCGACCCTGAGCCGGGCCGACTCAATGATGCTGACGCTAGGCGCAAGTGAGCCATGAAACGCTCACCGCTATTCACTCTGCTTTCAGGTCTGGGGATTGCCGCGGTGATGATCCTGACCGCCGCACTGGTCGCCTGGATCGGCCGCACTGCGCTGGGTAGTTTCGAGGTCTGGCAGCAGGCATTCGAATCCGCACGACCTTATCTGCGGTGGTGGCGTGTCCTGCTCTACGGCGCCCTGTTTGTGCTCTGGTGGAATCTGCTTCGGCGCTACCGACATCGAGCACAGGATCGACTGCGCGTGCAGCGCATCGGAACATTTGGGTTCGTGCTCTTGACCGTCGTCGAACTCACCCGACTGTGAGGTCACCACCATGCTTATGAGCACCAACAGCTACCTGGAGTTTTACCTCTCTCTGCTGGCCTGGATCATCAACAACGGCCTCTGGAGTGTCCTGTCCGACACCGGGCTATTCGCCGCGCCCTTTGGTGCAATCATCTTGCAGGAATGGTTGTCGGCCCGTCAGCAAGGCGCGGATGAAGGCAACAAGGGACTGCTCTCGGTGCCGCGGATCGAGAACCGGTTGTGGCTGGCCTACATCGTCGTGTTGTTCGGTTGCGCGCCGGTCTTTCCGTTGAGCCTTGCCTCAATGACGTTCGATGATGCGGCGAGTCAGCGCTGCGGCGTGAGTGTCGCCAAACCGACGGAAACCGCCTGGGGGACGACCTTCAATACTATCGGCGAACGCTCCGCCAACGTACCGATCTGGTGGTTTCTGGTGCATGCTTTGAGCAAAGGGGTAACCGCGGCGGCCACCGCCTCCATCCCCTGCGCACCGGATATCCGACAAATGCGCATGGAGATCGACAGCTCGCGCATCGACAGTCAGGTACTGCTGCAGGAAGTTGCCGACTTCACCCGCGACTGCTATGGCTATTCGCGTTCTCGGCTATTCACCAACCGCTCGCAGTTGGACAAGGCACAAAGTCACGACGCGTCCTGGATCGGCTCAAGCTATTTTCTCGACACGCCCGGCTACTACGACACCGATCGCTCGCGTACACCGCGAGCCAGTTGGCCGTATGACGACAGCCGCGATGTTTCCTTGCCGCGGCTGGAGAATGGCGCGGGCTACCCCACCTGCAAGCAATGGTGGAGTGATAGCGGTGTCGGATTGCGCGAGCGCTTGATCGAGCAAGTCGATCCTTCGCTGCTGACTCAGTTGAAAGGTTGGTTGGCTGGCCGTTCGAACAACGAGATCGAGGATGCCACCCTGCGCGAGCTGGTCAGCCCGCGCCAGCAATCGATGTCCATGTCGCCCGGACAGGTGTACCAGGACTATGGCTCCAGCGCTCGTGGCGGCTCGATCAATCAGGGGCTCAATAACCTGGCCACCAATACCGGGTTGGCCCTCGGTTCCTTCAGCAATTTCCCAGCGATGAATGCACTACGTGCAGCTCTGCCTATGGTGCAGGCCTTCCTAATCATGGGAGTCATCATCAGCCTGCCGCTGATTCTGTTGGTCAGTACCTACCAGTTGAAGACCGTCATGACGGTGACGTTCGCGCTGTTCACGCTGCACATGTTGAGCTTTTGGTGGGAGTTAGCACGCTGGATCGACTCCAGCATGCTCGACACCTTGTACAACCACGTTTCGACTTCCAATCAAGTGCTGTTATCGCTCCCCACATCCGGCTTCATGGAGGGGACCGTCACGGCACAGGTGATCGAGTATGTGATGGGGGCGATGTTCATCGTACTACCGATGCTGTTTCTAGGGGCCATGAGCTGGGCAGGATATTCAGTCGGCAACGGGATTCAAGGCATGTTGGCGAACGGTAGCAAAGCAGCAAGTGACTCAGCGAGCAAAGGTACGGAACAAATATTGGGTGCTGCTAAGCGCTCAATTAGATGACTTGCTGTCGCCTACATAATGCCCGTTGTCGTCGAAGTCACCGATATAGAGGTCAGCACCTAGATAGTCTGGCCCTGGATTTTTCTCTTGTTGATCGGCACCAATAAAAGCCCTAAGCCATAGCAAAGTAATGACAGCCAGCATCATCACAATGAAAGTAACCAGCCAAGCACTGACAAAGAGCAATCCTCCGATCAATGCCAGTTTGGCAATCAGAAAGCTTCCACGAACAAGTAATGTACCTGCAGGTATACCTGCTGACACCGCACGCTCAGCCACGCGGCACTCAAACGCTTTCACCTTGCGATACCCGCGCTTTATCGACATGCCACAGGTATATGCCCAGCGGTGGGCGCGGGAAACCTGAACACGGTTCTGAGTCGGCATGGCCTCGCCCTCTTCTGAGCGTTTTCATGGTTGAGACAGGAGTAACAGCCTACTACTGAAAACTGTCCGTGCCTGACCGTTTATCAGTTTGCCCTGCCGAAAAATCTTCACTGGAAGACAGAAGACAAGCCCCGTGAAACAACCTCTCCACATTGATTGACCCATATAAATCGTCCGGCTAAATACAAGGTACGGATCGCTGTTATCGACAGCACCTTCCCAGGCAGCCAGAACCTTCAAGGCTACGTCACTTCGATGATGGTTCTTCCCCAAGTGCGATTAGCGTTCGGTAGCTCGCACGGTCACCGTTTCTACGGTGATGAACGCCTACTGCTCTTTTGAGCGTCTTCCGAGCTCCGCTCGCCAGGCAAACCTTCTTGTTTTTCTTCAACCCACCGCGGGGAAATTATCTCCCGCACGGGACAGGTTTCTTCGCGTTTGCAACGGAGGCACACCATGTCCGACTCACTTACGCCGGAAGCACTTAACACCCTACAGTTGCCCATTGTGTTCACGCCTGGCGCGTGGCAACGCGCAGTACTGCTCGAACGCTCAGGTCATCCTGAGAAGCTGCAGGTCGATCGGCTGAGCAACGTATTGTGCGCAGCCTTCGAGGCACACCTGGTCTATCCACACGAGCCCTATGTGCTGTTCGAGGTAACCCACATCGCGTCAACGGATCATCCACGCCAAAACCCGTTGCTGCAACTGAGCCTAAGCCTGCTCCTAGAGCCAGGCCAGCCTAACGCCTTGCTGATAGCGCTTGCAGGAGAACATCAACGCTAAACGCATACGGTCGTACTCGGCCCCCCGATCCACACTCAGACGGCATGCAAGCCCTGCATCAATCCAACCATCACCCACCGGGGAACCCTCCCCGACGGGCAGGCGTTCCTCCGTTTTCTCTCGAGGAAAATGCCATGCGCGATATCTACCAAGACGTGACTGACAAGATCGTTACCGCTTTGGATCAAGGCGTTGCCCCCTGGATCAAACCCTGGTCCTCAAGTGGCTCAGCTTACGTCGGTCATCAACCCTACCCCATCAACGCAATCACGCATCGTCCCTACTCGGGGATCAATTTACCGTTGCTCTGGGCCGAGGCCAGGTTGCAGGGGTTCACTCAAGATCGTTGGCTGACCTTCAACCAAGCCAAAAAAGCCGGCGGGCACATCCGTAAAGGTGAACACAGCACCCTGGCGGTGCTCTACAAGCCGATGGAGCGCGAGGAACAGACCGAGTCAGGCCAATCCGTACTCGATGAAAACGGTCAGCCCAAGGTCGCTTACTTCGGCATTCTCAGGACACATTTTCTGTTCAACATCGAGCAAACGGAGGGGCTCGAAACGTTCAACGAAACCCTGCTCGAGACGGAACAGAGTGATCCCTTCCTGACCAACAGCGCTGCGGAAAATCTGCTGTTAAGTTCGGGTGCACACATCGTTCATCGATCTGCAGATGAAGCCTTTTACCACCCGATCAGGGATCTCATCCAACTGCCGACAAAAGTGCAATTTCACGATGAAGGTGGGTACTACGCCACCGCACTTCACGAACTGACGCACTGGACCGGGCATCACGCTCGGTTGCAGCGCGAAGGCGTGACGTCATCCTGTCCGTTCGGCTCGCCAGGCTACGCGTTTGAGGAGTTGATCGCCGAAATGGGCGCTGCTTTTTTGTGCGCCTACGCCGGTATACAGGGAGAGTTGCGGCACGAGGGATACATCGACTCCTGGCTCAGCCTGCTCAAGGCTGACAAGCGCGCGATCTTTCGCGCCAGTGGTCACGCCCGAAGCGCCTCGGAGTATGTACTCAACTTGGAGCAGCAACTAAAGCAAGCGGTCTTGGATGATTCACTATGCATGAACGATGGAGCTTAATCGTTACCTCACCGCTGCAATCGCTTCACAGGGCCCAACGCGAGTTGAGCCCTTTTTTCTGCGCCCAGAAAACAGAAGGCCTCACGCCGCGGGACGCTGACGCAATTGACAGGAGATGGCCACACGCCTACGGCAAGCTGTCAGGTATCCAAGTTCTGCACCAGAAAATCCACCAGCTCGAGCGGACTCCGGCTGTCGATCACCTTGTAGATCAGATCGCGTTTACTGCGCGGCAACTTCTTGACCACGCTCTTCGCCGAGGCCCTGACGGCTTCGTCTGTCCCATGGATACGTGCCGCGAGCAGCAGCACGAGCGTGGCGTCAGTAAGGTTCATGGCAAGCCCCAAAAAATATGCACCGCAGTGTACCGACTCTTTTCCTTAGTAGTCTCTGTACGAAAAGTACTGTTGTAAACGCCGCACGGCATAAGTCAGCGTAACCATCGCACCAAAACTTGCCGCCAGCTTGTCGAGGCGCGTCACGATGTAGCAGTTCTCCTTCAGCCCGCTGGACCTGTGCTCAATGATATTTGAATTCGCGGCTATACAGTCTTGACCTTGCGGGCTGCATATCAAATCCCAACATGCTGTGTTGGAAGCTCTTAAAAGGGAGTATCCATTTCCTGGGCCCTCCGCCTTGAGTGCCACGATTTTACACCGCAACGCGACTTACACTGAAACGCCAAAGCCCCCTAACCCAATCCGTCCACATCACACGTATGATTAACACCCTGAGTGTGTCTTAGGTTAGTCATACGTGCAGCCCCTGGAGCGACAAGGAGCAATGATGTTCAGAAGCAACGGTAATGATTCGTTCAGGGCTTACCTGACGGCAGGAACTGAGAACCTTGACGAAATGCTGGCAGGGCAATCGCCTTTCCTTGCCATGATGGATGACCTGGACTCCTTCCTACTGAACCACATCATTGGACCGGGAATCATACCTGATGACTTTGTAGTTCACTCCCTGCGCATTAATGCCCGGTTCATGCTGATGACCGCGTTCAGGATTGGCTTGACCGGTCATGCGGCTGGCGTCTACCCCAGCCTTCGCACTGCATTGGAGACCGCCTGCTATGCGCTTCTCATGAGCAAGGACAAAACCCTTGTTGGTAAATGGATGAACCGTAACGAATCACCAGAGGGAATGAAAGCATGCAAAACAGCCTTTCAATCGCCCATCAAAAATGCTCAAAAGATCATGAACTCCCAGCACTCAAATTCCGGCGATTCGATGTATGAACTGTATGAGTGGACAATTGATTTTGGCGCTCACCCGAATTCTAAAACCGTAACGCTTCATACGCACTTATCAGATGATGAAGATTCCGGTATGACACGTTATGAAAATATCGCGCTTTACGGAGTAAGAAATTTTGAATTCGAGAGAACGCTTTTTGCTTGTGTTGAAATGGGATTAGTAACCGTCATTGCACTTTTAATGTCCCACGAAAATACAAGCCCTGAATTGATTCAAGGTCTAAATGACCTGAACGAACAAAAGAATCGCTTGGAAGATTTGATACGCCAGAAGCATGACGCCTAGCCTCCGCAACAAAACGATGTCTAGCAGAATCCATATTCCGATTGCCGCACAAAGGGACACGCGCCAAAAGGACGGGTAAGGGTTGGAAGGGAATGGGGAGTCAAGGGTAAGAGCCCTATCCGAAAAGGCTAACAGGCCACTGACCCAGCCACTTCCCGGAGATTACGATGCTCAGTCTGTTTCGCCACAAAAGGCAGAAGCCCCCTCCGCCTCTGACCGTGAGCGTCGCCGAAGGTTACCTGTCCATCGAGTCAGCCCATACCCTGTTAGCAGTGGAGCACCGCCGCCAGTTGCTCGATCGCATCTGGCAATACACCGCCCTCTCCCACGCCCAATTCACCCAGCTCTACTTAAATCCGATCCATCGCTACGCCGAACAGGTCCAGCAACTCCCGGCCAGCGAGACACACCACCATGCGTATCTCGGCGGCATGCTCGACCATGGACTGGAACTGATCGCTTGCAGTTTGAAACTACGTCAGTCGTATCTGCTGCCCACCGGCGCTGCACCCGAAGACCAGGCCGCCCAAACTGACGCCTGGTCGGCGGGTATTGCTTATGGCGCCCTGCTGCATGACATTGGCAAGATCGCCGTGGACCTGCTGGTCGAACGCCAGGATGGCCGTCTTTGGCATCCTTGGCAGGGTACCCTGGATCAGCCCTACCGTTTTCGTTACATCAAGGGTCGTGACTACCACCTGCACGGCGCCGCCGCAGGCTTGCTCTACACCCAAATTCTCGACCGCCCAATCCTCGATTGGCTCAGTGGATTTCCGCCACTGTGGGCCAGTCTGCTGTATGTCCTGGCGGGCCAGTACGAACGTGCCGGCGTGCTCGGTGAGTTGGTGATACAGGCCGACCGTGTTTCCACCGCACAGAACATCGGTGGTAACCCGAGCAAGGTGCTGCAAGCGCCGATTCATTCGCTGCAACATCACTTGATCAGCGGACTGCGTCATCTGGTTCAGCACGAACTGAAACTCAACCAGCCAGGTGCCGCAGCATGGCTGACCCAGGACGCACTCTGGCTGGTCAGCAAGACGGTCACGGACAAGCTGCGAGCCTATCTGCTGTCGCACTCGATTGAGGGCATTCCCTCGTCCAATATCGCGGTGTTCGACGAACTGCAGTCGCATGGGTTAGTCGAGTCTACCCCGGAAGGCAAAGCCATCTGGACCGCTCTCGTGACACAGGGAAACTGGAAGCAGAGCTTTACCTTTCTGCGCCTTCAGCCGGCGTTGATATGGGGGAACGAAGACCGCCCCGAGGCTTTCAGCGGAACGTTGAGCGTGGCAGCCGATGTCCACTCGACTGACGCTCCGGCATCACCACCAGGGGCTAAGACTGCTAGTACAGGATCGCGTCAAAGCTCCTTGTTGCCAGATCCCATAGCGATGGAAGATGCCGACTATCTCGGAACGCTACTGGATATGTTCGACTCGGCAGAACCTGAGATTCGTGAAGAACCGTCAGAAAGCGCTCTCGGAATTTCAAATCCCACTTCGGACAACCCTGGTCAGGCATTCCTGAATTGGGTCAAGGAAGGCATCCTCAGCCATAAGCTGATCATCAATGACAGCAAGGCCAAAATCCACACGGTTAGTGGCGGCGTATTTCTGGTAACGCCTGGTCTCTTCCAACGTTATGTCCAGGAGTTTCCGGATATCTCACAGGGGGCCGATCAAGAGATTGAAGAATGGCATTGGGTGCAGAAGCAGTTCGAAAAACTGAAGGTCCACAGGAAGCGAGACGACGGTTTGAACATCTGGACATGCCAAGTTGAAGGCCCGCGGAGAAAGGCCAAACTCAAAGGCTACTTACTCGAAGATTGCAAGCTACTCTTCGAATCACCACCCCCAGAAAACCCTTACCTTATGCTCGAGGCCTAGAATTTCGTTACCGTGGATTCGCGGTAGCAGTCGTAACAGTGTAATCGCACTCATTTAACGACCTGTTTGTATTCGACTTGACCAGCCATATACATCAAGCATATTAACGTGTTTTGCTGGTGTAGATTAAATCAAACAGAGCCGGCGATCTGACACCTTTTTTGAATGATTCGGACAGTTGTGAGTTAGATGAGCCTGCGACCAAAAGCCATCCCCCTCTAGGTTGGCCAACCCAAACCGTTGAAATCGCCCCACGCGGTAAGGATCCAAAGAAATACGGTCCGACAACGTATCGGTTCGACGCAGCTTTCACGTTGAGCGTCATATTGTCCAGACGAAGATGGACACTCGCGAAAAAGGCAAAAACTACTCATTGCACCACCAGACCAGACTTCTTCAACTCCTGGCGTCCCCATGCCGTTGGAGTAAGTAAATTCCGCGCAACTAATGATGGCATCATCGCTACACAGTCGCTGTCGAGACTGGCATTCTTGAAGACTTTCGCATTGCGCCGCTTTGAGCATGGGTAATGTGTTGGACACGGCGGACAGTAGGTCGAAAATGGCAGGCAAACACAGCAATACCAAGACACAGAATACTCCTCGCGCTAAAAAGACAGGCGGCGGTACAGCTGTCGGAGGCGGCGTCAACTTTCAGGCTGTCGCTACGGCCATTGTCGGGGTACATATTTTGCGCGGTACTGCCTTGAACTGGCTCGAGGGTGTTTGCAGCGACAATCCCGTCGCAGTCTGGGCAGAAAGCGAGGGACCTGGTGATGATCTCCGCATTGAGCTTGAGAACAATTCAAAAATTGAGGTTCAGGCAAAAAAAGGTCTAGCTCGCGGCCGCAAGCTATGGACTGCTTTGCATTCAATTGCAGAGGCAATTCACAAAGATCACTTGTCCTACGGGATATTGGTGGTTGCACCTGATTCGAGCAAGACCATTTGTAAAGATCTAGCCACTGACATCGAGCGCCTCGGGCAAGGCAGAACCGACTCGCTCACTGACATCGGTACAGACTGGGCTAAGCAATTGAGTAAGGCCAACATACCAGCCCACGAGGTATGCCGCTGCATGAGGATCAGAGTGATCCACGCCCTCAGCGCTGAGGACACCAACATCAGTGCCGCTAAAGAGGTTCTGCGTTATGTCTGCGCGCGGGAAAATGACGTTGATGCGGCTTGGAATTCCCTCTATCGACAGGCTGTCCTGCTGATCGAAAAGCGCGGACGATGGACGTTGCAAGATCTGGTTCGCCTGCTCAGAAGCACAAATATTGCTATACGAGAGGATGACTTCCCTGCGTCTGTGTTGGATCGTCAAACCAAATGGGTCGTCGATACCAATGGCCACTTCTCCATTACCGGAGTACGACGCAAGATACCGCTTTTGCATCTGCTTCCCATGCATCTGGAAAGAATGGAGTTCAAGCGCTCCGAGTCAAACGACGCTTTATCCGCACTGGAGCGCTATCACAAAAGTACCGAGCGGAAACCATATAGCGAGGTGTTCGATTCTATCTGGACAGCACGCTTCAAAACGCTGGCAGTAGTCATCGCAGGCCCGGGCTTGGGAAAGTCCACAATGATCAAAGAGCTAGCTCATCAGTACGCTCAGGACGGCTACCTGGTGCTGAGTGTTGCACTTAAGCCGATCGCTGCAGCCATGCGGCAGGGCGGAGCGTTTTCAGAGATGCTCCTGAACCACTCGCTTGATGGATCCGGGATATCATCTAGCCAGATCAAAAACGCAACACGTTTCAATTGGGTCGTATTGGCAGATGGGCTGGACGAATGTGGAAGCGCGCACCACGAGGTTGCGGAGCAAATCAATCGATTTGCCCTCGGCCATCCCAGTGCGCGAATTGTCGTGACCACCAGACCGATAGGCTACGACACAGCAGTATTGTCGAACTGGACTCATTACCGCCTTCTACCCCCGCTGAAGGACGAAGGTGCGGACAATCTCGCAAAGCTGGTGAGCGCTGCGTCGATAGATGAGTCGTCACAGTCAAGCGCTCCCGACATCTCGCAATATCAACTTGGACCAAACCTGCCAAGTGACACCATTTCGATCAGCCCACAGCTACTTGGAATGGCTGCGTCACTGATTTTGCATCGTTACACTTTGCCTCGCTCGCGCCTAGAGCTTTACTCTCAACTCATCAACCTGTTTGAAGAGCTTCCAGCCGATACCGCGCCAGAGCAGACTGATGTCGCCGATACTGTCCTCAATATCATCGGCTGGAACCTAATCAGCAACCCGTTGATAACGTTCGACCAATTGATCGAGCGTACGGCAGCCACCTTGGCGCCCATGATGGGGACAACACCCTTGGCTTCGAAAAAGGACGTTAGGCTAGCGGTGGCTCACTGGGAAAGTGTAGGTCTGCTCGAAAAATTATTTCACGACGGTACCAAGCTACTGACCTTCATCCACAAAACCTTCTGCGAGTTTGTCGCTTCACGTTTTCTGGTATGCCATCCCAAAGATCTAATCGAGCATGTGGTCGATCAACCAGACAAACAAGAGATCATCAATTTTGCGGTTGGGCAAGGCTTGGCGGATGAGTTGATCGCGTTGTACTTAAGCCCAGCCCTTTCAAGGTCTTCGTTTAAACTCCCCCAAAACTCCAGTCAGGGTGACGAAAACGATGTGGGCAGAGGTTCTAGCGCGGTTTGAAAAAAAGGCACCGGCCAGTGTCATGGTCAAGTTGGCTCTGGAACAGGCCATTCCTGCTGAGTGGGTTGATCAGGTGTTCGAAGAGCATCGTCAACGCCAGTACCCGCGTGAGCTTTTGTTTT